>CAJWYM010000018.1 GCA_913049555.1 uncultured Opitutia bacterium | reverse complement strand
TATTTAAATCAGAAAATTGATACGACTCCTCATTCAACCGTTTATAATTATTTGGTTTCAAGTTTTGGTAAAGAAGGGGCATTGATTCAAGAATATCAAGATTTGCTTATAGAGGATCCATCTTCGGATCGTATGGGAGAACTGCACGAGGAGCTAGATCAATTAGGAGCTTGGAATTTACAGCAAAAAATTGAAGATGTGATGACTCGTCTTGAATTATCCTCGGGGGCCCTTTATCAGAGCCTTTCAGGGGGTATGAAGCGAAGAGTGTCTCTTGCAAGAACCTTGGTCAAGCGACCGAGCTTGTTGTTATTGGATGAGCCAACCAATCATTTAGACATTGATTCTATTCAGTGGATGGAGGAATTTTTGATCAAAAATCGATTCACGCTGTTTTTCGTGACTCACGACAGAAGTTTTTTACAAAAGATGGCCACTCGTATTATTGAACTGGATCGGGGTAAAATTACGAGTTTTCCAGGAGATTTTTCCACCTATCAAGTTAGGAAAAAAGAGTTACTAGAGGCTGAAGATAAACAAAACGCAAATTTTGATAAAAAGCTTGCTCAAGAGGAAGTTTGGATCCGTCAGGGGATTCGAGCTAGAAGAACCAGAAATGAGGGAAGAGTTCGTGCTTTATTGGAAATGCGAGAAATGCGCCGAAACCGGCAAGAAGTTCAGGGACAAGTCAAAATGAAAGTGGATGAGGGGGTTCGTTCGGGCGATATTGTTTTGGTGGCCGAGGAGGTCGATTATTCATGGAAAGAAGAGCCTTTAATTAGTAAATTTTCGGTCGTTGTAAATAGGAAAGATCGGCTTGCAATTATTGGGAAAAATGGTTGCGGGAAATCTACTTTGATCCAATTGTTACTGGGTCAATTACAACCAAATCAAGGTTTGATTAAGCAAGGAACCAATTTGCAGGTGGCTTATTTCGACCAACATCGGGAGCAGTTGGATGAGAAAATTTCTCTATTTGAAAGTATTGCAGATGGGTCCGATAAGGTAGAGGTTCAAGGAAAAGTTCGGGGGGTAATTCCATATTTAGGAGATTTTCTTTTTCCTGCTGATAGAGTATGGAGTCCTGTAGGATCCCTGTCAGGCGGAGAACGGAATCGTTTGTTGTTAGCCCTTCTTTTTACTAGGCCTTCTAATGTCTTAGTTCTGGATGAACCCACCAACGATTTAGATTCAGAAACTCTCGAATTATTGGAGGAGGTGATTCAACAATACAAAGGAACGGTTCTACTTGTCAGTCATGACCGGGCTTTTATTGATAATATAGCGACTTCTTCGATTGTTTTTGAAGAAAACAATGAAGTGAATTATTATGTTGGAGGTTATTCGGATTGGATCGCTGAGAAATTAAGAAAAGAAAAAGCCCCAAGAGAAGCTTTCTATCCAACTCCTAACAAAACGGAGAAGAAATTGAGGACGCGTAAATTAAGCAACAAAGAGCGTGATGATTTAGAGAATTTACCCCTGAGAATTGAACAATGGGAAGAGGAAAAAGCGGAGTTTGAGATGCAGCTTGGAGATCCCTCTTTGTATGTAAAGGACCTTCCTAAAGTTGAGGCCATTCAGGGGAAAGTGGATAAATTACATGAGACCATTCAAAATGCATATCACCGATGGGAAGAAGTGGAAGAACTTTCTAGCCAGTTGGGATCTGAATAATGACAAGTGGTTTTTCAAGAGTTAAAATTACATTCAAGCATGTTGAGCAAGCATAACACTCAAAGTAAGTATCTCAAAAATCAAACTGTGGACAAATTATCCAACCATGTCTGATTCATTTTTGGAGGGTTTTGAATGGTCTGAATCTTCTTATGATGGATTGGATGTAATCAATGTAATTCCTCTAACGGGTATTAAAAATACCTTAAGTTATCGAGCACCTCCTCCAATCCTTGAAAAAATTCAATTAGGATCCTTGGTAGAGGTTCCAATATTGAGAAGAACGGAAATTGCTATTGTCTCTGAAATGCAGGTCAAAATAGATTTTAGTTCTAAAAAATTGAAGAGTATTTTGAAATTAGTGAATGATTTACCTGTTCTTACGGAGGAGTTATTGGAGCTTGCCCGTTGGATCGCTTCTTATTACCAATCCAGTCTAGAAAGTGTTTTTGAGGCGATGATTCCTTCTTCAATTCGTAAAGGAATGGATGTAAAAAAATTAAAATATTTGCATTTACTAAAGGAGTTAAATTCTCAAGAGCTTAAGGCTTTGGGACGAAAAGCTCCAAAGCAAGCAGACTTATATTTATATTTATTTAAAAAGAGAGCTCCTATTTCCCGAGCACAAGCATTGAAGGATCTGGGCTTTTCTCCTGCACCTGTCGAAGGTTTGATTCAAAAGGCTCTTTTGAAGGAGAGTTTTCAGCAAGAGGAGCGGGTTGCTTACAATGATGGTTATAGTAAAGTTGAAAAAATAACACCGATTGAGCGAATTTCATTGAATGAAGAGCAACAGAAGATTGCAGATCAGAATCGTGTTTTGTTAGAGAAAAAGAAGTTTGCTGTTAATTTGGTTCATGGAGTCACAGGTGCAGGCAAGACGGAAGTTTATTTGGATGCCATGGAAAAGGCATTGGATCAGGGAGGGGGAGTCCTTTTTCTTGTTCCTGAAGTTGCTTTGGCGCCTCAAACTGTTGAGAGGGTTCGACTCCGCTTTCAAGACAAAGGTGAGAAAGTAGTCGTTTGGCATAGCCAATTGTCTCATGGGGAGCGATATGATGCTTGGTTGGCTGTTTCAAAGGGTGAATCTCGAGTGGTTGTGGGGGCTCGATCTGGAGTGTTTGCACCGGTTCGGGATTTGCGGTTGATTATTGTGGATGAAGAACATGAACCAGCATACAAGCAAGAGGAAAATCCTAGATACAACGGACGGGATGTAGCAGTTTATCGTTCCATGAAAGCTGGAGCCATGTGTATTCTTGGTTCTGCGACTCCTTCTTTAGAATCCTTATACAATGTCGAGATTGGAAAATACAATGTTGGGCACCTTAGAAAACGAGTGGATGATAGAAAGCTACCAAAAGTCCACATAGTAGATATGAAAGTGGAGCTTAGAAGAAATAACTCTATGGCTGTATTTTCCTCTATGCTGATAGAAATGCTTCTAGATCGTATGGATAAAAAAGAGCAGAGTATCTTGTTTCTCAATCGGAGGGGATATTCAAAAAGCTTGATTTGTCCAGAGTGTGGCTATGTGGGTAATTGTGATCATTGCAGTGTCACTTTGACTTATCATAAAAAGATTGAAGAATTGCGTTGTCATATTTGCGGGCATTGCAAACCGGCTCCTAAAAAGTGTCCTAGTTGTGGGTCAGACAAAGTTCGTTGGAACGGAACTGGAACGCAAAAGGTTGAGGAGCTCATTAGAAAGATCATTCCTCAAGCTAGGGTTGTCAGGATTGATGCAGATACCATGGGTAGAAAAGACCTTTACAGAGAGATTTTGAATGATTTCAAGTTAGGGAAGATTGATATCCTTATTGGAACTCAGATGATTGCCAAAGGATTGGATTTTCCGAATGTTACTTTAGTAGGAATTATAAATGCGGATTTGTCTTTGCATGTGGAGGACTTTAGGGCCGGAGAGAGGACTTTTCAGCTCATGGTTCAGGTGGCTGGTCGAGCCGGTCGAGGGGATTCTGCTGGGGAAGTGGTTGTACAGACGATGACTCCTTTTAGCGAACCTCTCCAATTTGCAAAGAAGCAGGATTTTGATGAGTTTTTTAATTCAGAATTAGCTCATAGGAAGGAGTTCGATTATCCTCCTTATCGACATTTGATTCGTCATATTTTCAAATCAAAGAGTATTGAAAAATTAGAATTTTACACTGAAGAATGGAGGAAAAGACTGGATCAGGTGGCTCCCAAGGGATTTGAAATTCGGGGCCCTGCCCCCGCTCCTTTGGAAAGGATTAAAGATGAATATCGTTTTCATCTTTGGTATTTCGTGAAAAGTGTTCCACGCTCCCTTCCAATCGTTCAAGATCTCAGGGAAAATTTCCCTTTAGATCGTTCTATCGTAGATCTAATTGATGTGGATCCTATGAATATGTCCTAGTTGAATTGTAAGTGTTCTGACAAGGATTTCTAAAATTATTTCGATTTCTTATTAAAATTTGGAATTTTTAGATGAGAGAGCTACTTCGACTGCAGTCTAAATTTTTTCAGATTTAGCTTTCTACAAGTATCTATGAGTAGTGTAACTTTTTTAAAAAGTGCCTCCTCATCTGCAAGGAGAAGAATCGATTGTTCCTGATTGATAGATGCAGCCAATTTCAATGCAGTTTTTAGCTCTTTAAAGGTTACCTTCTGATTGTTGATGTAAAAATCGCCCTCTTTGTTGATCGCAATTTGAATTTCTTTTTGAAGGTCGTTGGAACCGGCAGTGTCAATCTTAGGTAATGATATATTGAGCGTATTTTTGTCTTTAAATTGCATAGATACGAGCAGAAAAAAAAGCAAAACCATTAGAACATCCACCAATGGTATAAGATTTATGTGAGCTTTTCTTCTACGTTGTCGCGTTCTCAAATGGATACAACTAATTGCAGAGTGTTGAACTCTTTTTTTGTTGAATTAGAAATTCACCCCAATTCTCAAGAGTTGAGGCATGTGAATCAATCTTTCTATTGAGAAATGAACTACCGACTACAGCAGGGATTGCAATAGAGAGTCCAATGACTGTTGTGGAAAGGGCTAGAGCAATTCCTTTAACCAAGGATCCTGTATCTGGGATTCCACTTTCTGGCCCGAAATTTGAGAATACTTGGACCAGACCACTCACTGTTCCAAGCAATCCAAGCAAGGGTGCGACTGCTGTAACAATGTCTAGTATAAAGAGCCCTCTTTCCATTTTTGTTACTTCGACTTGAACTTTAGCTCGAATCGTATCCGCAGATGCATCTACGGTCTTTGAAAAATGGTAAATAACACCCACAACGGAATCTAATTTTATATGAGTTTCATTTAAGTCTAAGTCAGAGAAGAGAAATTCATCCTGATTGGACAAAATTTGGGATTTTCTTAGGGCAATTAATCTTTCAATAATGACAACAACTGCTAAAAAAGAACAAAGACCCAATGGATACGCAAATGGGCCTGAATTATGAATTATTTCTGCCATTGGATAGGACTTAGGATTTCATATAGTTTAACTTCCCAGCCACTTGGTCGATTTGAGACCCTGCTTCAAGAAGTTCTGCTATTGGATCCCATTTACCTGCAACCAGATTTTTCTTGGCGCCCTCGCGTATTTGTATAGAGATCGTTTTTCCAGCATAGGAGACCGTAGAGTTTTCAATACTAATTTCAATCTCTGTATTTGGATCCTTTTCAACTGTGGAGGCAATCTCAGAGATTTGTTCTTTAGTTGCTTGAATGCATGGAATCCCTAAACCTGTGCAGTTTCCAAAAAATATTTCAGCATAGCCTTCTGCAATAACGGCTCTAAATCCAGCTCTGTAGATCGCTTGAGGAGCGTGTTCTCTGGAGCTTCCACAACCAAAATTGTTTCCAGAAAGCAAAAGGGTCGCCTGGCTGAACCTCGGGTCGTTGAGGTTGTGTTCTTTTTCGTTTCCCTCAGGGTCTTTACGAACATCATGGAACAGATATTCTCCCAGGCCATCAAAAGTGACACATTTCATAAAGCGTGCAGGAATAATACGATCTGTATCGATGTCATCTCCGTGGACGTAAATTCCTTTTCCGGAAATAGAAGTTATTTTTTCTAATGCCATTTTAGTTTCTTCAATAAAGTTAAATTTTAGGCGACTGTTAGTAATCCAAAGGTTTCTCTTGCATCTGTAACTTCTCCTTCAATAGCAGCGGCTGCAACCATAAGAGGACTCATTAGCAATGTCCTTCCAGTCGGGCTTCCTTGTCTTCCTTTGAAATTTCTGTTGCTTGAGCTAGCGCAAAGTTGATCCCCGATTAGTTTGTCCGGATTCATTGCCAAGCACATAGAGCATCCAGCCGCTCTCCACTCAAATCCTGCTTCTTTAAAGATTTTGTCTAATCCGAGTTCAATAGCAATTTTACTGACTACTTGTGAACCCGGAACCACTAAGGCCTTGACGCCTTCTTTTACTTTGTAGCCTTGCACATATTTAGCGACCTCCTGCAAGTCTGACAGGCGACCATTTGTGCAAGATCCTATAAAAGCGACATCAATTTTCTTACCCATAATGGCTTCATTTCCCTCAAATTTCATATATTCGAGGGCTTCCGCTATACTTTCTTTTTGGTCTTCGGGGCTGGTTTCGACGCTCGGAATGTGTTCATGGATTGCAATTGCTTGAGCAGGATTGATCCCCCAAGTAACCGTGGGTGGAACCTCTTCAGCGCGGATGTTTACAACATCCTCGTAAGAACAATCTGGGTCGGATGCGAAAGATTCCCAAACTTCAACCTGCTCCTCCCAGCTATCCCCATTGGAAGCATAGGGTCTGCCTTTGAGGTAATTGAAGGTGATTGTATCTGGATTGACATAACCTACACGGGCTCCCCCTTCAATAGACATATTGCAGACGGTCATTCTTTCTTCCATGGTAAAGTTTTCAAACACAGAACCTCCATATTCGTAAGCAAAACCAGTTCCTCCATTCACTCCGAGAAGCCTAATTATATGAAGAATAACATCTTTGGCGTACACTCCTGGGGCTAATTCACCCTCTACATTTATCCTTCGCACTTTTAATTTAGACAAAGAGAGGGTTTGGGTCGCCAAGACATCTCTCACTTGACTCGTTCCAATACCAAAAGCAATTGCACCGAAAGCTCCATGAGTTGCTGTGTGTGAATCTCCGCAGGCAATAGTGGTTCCCGGTTGAGTAATTCCTTGTTCTGGACCAACGATGTGAACAATTCCTTGTTTTCCTGTATTCGTATCAAAAAAAGTAACCCCAAACTCTTCACTATTATTTCGTAACTCCTGAATCATTGCTTGAGCCAGAGGGTCAGAATAGGGCTCTACAGTTTCATTCGTTGGAACAATGTGGTCTACTGTTGCAAAGGTTCTATTAGGAAATTTAACGTTTAGGCCTAGATCTCTTATCATTCCAAAAGCTTGTGGACTAGTCACTTCATGAATGAGGTGAGTGCCTATTAATAATTGAGTTTGACCACTAGACAACTCACGAACTGAGTGCGCGTCCCATACTTTTTCGAATAAGTTTTTTGGCATGATAATAATAGAATCTTTAGACAATGTGTAAGACTCCTGATAATTTCAAAAGGATTGATAAGAATTTATTGAATCATGCAACAAATATTAATATTTCGCAAGACCAGAACAAAATAAAGGTTGGAATCTATCACAAGCTAACTATAGTAATGGACTCATATGGACCTCAATACCCGCATACCTAGATTATTAAAGATTGCTGATATCATTTTATCGACCTAACATGCCGTTTAGATTCCTCTATATCTTAATACTAATACCCCTTTTTACATCGTCTTTTCATCTCTTGAGTCAAGAGTCTTCAGAGTCTACTAATCAAGAATTTAAAGCCACTCAAACCAACGATGCAGAGGAAATAGTCGAGAAAGTTCCTATTATTTCTCCAGATCGCCTTTTACTTAGTATTATCGAAAAACAAGAGGCTTTATTCAGTGAATATCTTGCAAATCCACCAGAAGTTTCGGAAGACGCTTTTACAGAGCGAGTCAGTGCATTGCTTTCTGACTACAAAGAATATGTAAAGAAATACAAAGAGGATGTATTGGGCCATATATTATTTGGCAAACTTCTGACCGAAATTAATCAAGTGGATGAAGCCTATGCTATTTTTTTAAAGGCGGATTCTATCAATCCAAAGATCGCGGTTGTCAAAGAATCACTGGCCAATTATTACGCTGGGAAGGCTATGTATCAAGAATCGATCGATTATTTTTTTGCAGCCCTTGAATTAAAGCCCAGAAACGCAAGGATCAATTTTGGTCTTGCCAAAGTTTTAGGAAAGAAGGGCGATGTAAAGCAGTCTCAATTTTATTTTAAAAAAGCAATCCGATTGATCCCAGACAAGGGAGAGTATTACTTTGCCTACGGAGAATTTTTGTTGGCAAATCGTGAGGATTTGATTTTGGAAGGTATTTTTGATCGCAGAACTTGGGATCAGGAATTGTTGGCTTCATTTTATGAGGCGAGTAGATTGACACCATCCAATATTTACTACAGTAAAAAATATGCGATGAGTCTTATGGAAGTCAGTTCCATCGAGTGGGAAGGCGTTTTTGCAGAATGGGATGGCATAGAAAAAAGATCGAATGAGCAATCCGAGATACAGGAAGCTCGCTATTTCAAATCTCTAGCTTTATTCAGGCTAAAAGATTTTGCAAAAGCCAAAGATCTCTTGGATACAATTCGATTGCCCTCCTTATGGATTTCAAAAAAGGAGTTGATGGATGATATAGCAAGCAATGCTCCCACTCTTTTTTCCAAACCAGTTCCAGTTCCTGAAATTATACCTGCTGTTTCGCCTTCCACAAATGATTCAATTTCTAAAAGCTCATCCCTGAACAAAGAACTGGAAAATGAGTTAGAAAAGATGTTTCTTGCTAGAAATGAAAAAGCTAAAGAAATCGGACTTCTCAAAAAGAAACTCTTAGACAAGGATCGTGAATTCATTGATGTCCAGTCGGATTTAACGAATTTAAAGAAAAACAACAAATTGGCTTTGGAAGAATTTCAAAAACAGAAACTGCATTTTGAAGATGTGGTTCAAAGATACCAAACAACGAACAATGCCTTAAAAAAAGCTAATAGTCAGATAAAAGAATTAAAAATTAAATTAGAGGAAGTTGAAATTCTTACAGACAAATCCAATTTTTTAGAAACAAAGGAGGATCCCTCCAAAAAATTAATTAAGGAAAAGATGAGGCTTTTGGATGAATTGAAAGCCAAGAATGAATCTTTGATCAGCATCAAAAATGATAAAGACAGTCTAAAATCAAACCTGAATGAAGTTTTAACAATCAACAAAGGATTAGAAAATCAAGTCAACATCCTAAACAAACAACTTGAAAATGCTTTGAAAGATGGACTTACAAAAAAAAGTTCTTTTACGAAAGATTTGAATCAATTGCGTGAAGAAAAGAAAGCGTTGATTGCTGAATTTAAAAACAAGATGAAAGAATTTGAGCTCACCATGAATAACAAAAATTCAGAGCTTATTTCATTTGAAAAAAAATTATTAGATGAAAAAAAATCAAATAATCAGTTGAAAAGTATTTTAAAAGTTGCCGAACAAAATTTAGCAGAATTACAAAAAAAGCTTAAAAGTGAGTATGTTCTAAAAGCAAGTTTAGTGAAACAGCGTGATCAGTTGGCATCTAAGTTGTCTTTAGTTGAGAAAAAATTATCCGATATTAACCAATTCAAAGAGGTGATTGAAACTCAAAGCTCTGATCAAAATATGAGAAAAAGTTTTGATAAGATTCAATCTCAACTGGATTCCTCTAAAAATCTCAATCTTCAATTGGTTAAAGATTTCGAAATTCAATTGTCAACAGCACGCTCAGAAATGGATCAAAAAGAATCTGATATTACTATACTTAAAAAGAAATTGAAAGATTCCCAAAAATCATTGGAGCTTGTTCAGGCAGATTGGGAAAAATTTAGAGATCGCAATTCTAAACTCAAAAAAGGATTCCAGATTCAGGCCTCTCAATTTAAAGACCTATCAGAACGATACACATCCCTACAAAATGATTTGAAAAACCAAGATTTGGAATTGTCAGTGCTGAATGAGAAGCTCCAAAAAAATCAAATCAATGCTAAGAAACTTGTCGAGTCTAAGACTTTGAATAAAAGATTGTCGGATCGCTTGCAAAGGGTTGAAAAAGATCTTATTTCTTTGAGTGAAAAAAAAGACTTAGCAAAGATTGAGCCACTGGAAACAGAAGAGCGGGATTCAGAATTAATCCTACTTAAAAAGAGATTGATAGATTCTCAGAAGTCTTTGGAGCTTGTTGAGGCTGACTGGCAACAATTTAGAGATCGCAATACCAAATTACAAGAAGGGTCAAAAGAACAAGCAGAGCAATACAAAGCTTTGGCGGATCGATACACATCCGCTAAAGATAAATTGAAAAACCAAGATTTGGAATTGTCAGCCCTCAACGAGAAGCTCCAAAGAAACCAAATCAATGCAAAGGAACTTGCCGAGTCAAAGACTTTGAATAAAAGTTTGTCAGTTCGTTTGAAAAGGGTTGAAAAGGACCTGATTTCCCTCAGTGAAAAGAATGATTCATCAAGCAGTGTGCTCCTACAATTAAAAAAGAGGGATTCAGAAATTATTTTGCTTAAAAAGAAATTGGAAGATTCTCAAGAATCCTTAGTGCTTGTAGAGGCCGATTGGCAGCAATTTAAAAATCGCAATACAAAATTACAGGAAGGGTCAAAAGAACAAATCGAGCAGTATAGGGCATTGTCAATTCGATACACTTCTGCTATAGATAAACTGAAAAATCAAGAGTTGGAAATTACAGCCCTAAACGAAGAACTCCAAAGTGGGCTTATTATAGTTAAGGAACTTGCCGATTCTAAGAGCTTGAATAAGAGCTTGTCGGATCGCTTGGGAAGAGTGGAAAAAGATCTTGTTTCCATTGGCGGAGAGGGTGGGCAATTGTCCAATGCTCGTCTTGCAATTGAGGCTAGAGATTCAGAAATTGTTATTTTAAAAAAGAATTTGAAAAAGGCTCAAGAGTCCTTGGAGCTTGTGAAGGTAAATTCGGCAAAATTTGAGGATCGCTATGCAAGTTTGAAGGATGGATATCAAGATCAGTCAGTCCAATTCAAAAATTTAACAGATCGTTACACCAATTCTCAAAATGAATTGAAAGTCCAAGAATCTGAATTGACTGCTTTGAGAAAAAGACTTCAGAAAAGTCAAATCATTGAGAAAGATTTTGCCGAGTCCAAGCGTTTAAATAAAAGTCTTTCTGCACGATTGGAAATAGTTGAAAAGGATCTTATTTCCATTGGATCCGATTACAAAAGTCTACAATCAAAATGGTCCAAAACCTCTCGTTCTGACACTAAAATTAATGATTCTAAGAAAAGGCTTATTGCTGAGACTTTGGAGATGATACAATCTTTGAATGAAAGTATTGAGCGCCCATTTTCAAGAATGGATCGAATCAATAAAGATATGGAACTTTTGAAATCAACCAATCTCGATGTTTCCAAAGTGGACGATTTATTGTCTGAAATTCAATTTTTACAATCCGATTTAGAATTTAGTAAAACTGCTATTGATCTGTTTTATGATTTCTTACAAGAGGATAGCACATTATAAACAATCCAATTTTGACCCTTATAATTAATATGAAATGCAAATCGAGGCTCTATTCGATCCTTTTATTAATTCTTTTTCCATGCCTTTCATTGGGTAAGCCTCAATTGACCAAAGAGATTCAGTCTCTGGTAGAGGAACAACGCTCTGTTCTAAGAGATTTGAACAAAGCAGGGCTTCAACTTTCGTTAGCGGAAACTAAAGAAGAGCTCTCTTTGCTTCTGGAAAAATATAAAAGCTATTCTGCTAAAAATCCAAAGGATCCACTTGGGTATCTTTTTCACGGTTTATTGCTTCGTAAAATACGCCTCACAGAGGACGGAAATAATCTAATTAGGAAATCCTTTAATATGGATCCCAATATTGGTTTAACTCTCCGCCTAATGGGAGAAATTGCTGCTTCAGAAAGCAACTTCAATCAATCTTTGGGATACTATTTTAAGGCGATTGAATTAGAACCATCCAATGCGGACTTTTATTTCACTCTGGCTGAGACTTTAGATCAAAACTCTAATCAGATAATCAGTCGCGGCATTTTGACTGACAGTGGAGTAGAGCGCCAAAAACTCACTGCTTACCGACAAGCATTGAAATATGATTCAATCAATTATGTGTATGCTCTAAAATTGGCCATTGTATATCTTGAATCAGAAACCTACGGGGCAGATAGAGCACTTCGTATCTTAAATCAGCTTAAAAATAGAAATATTCCCAAAAATATACTAGATAATATTCATTTGCAAATCACCAAGGCTTACCTCCTCAAGTCAGATTTAGCGGAAGCCAAAAAATATTACAGTCTGATCGATCCCAACAACCAAACCCTCGAATCCGAACGCAATTTGGTTTTTAGGAATATTTCAAAACTAAAAGAAGGAAAAAAGGTTTTATTTGAAACTTTCAAATTAAAGGAAAGCAAGGAACTAAATACTAAAAACTTAAATTCTTTTTCAGAAGCGGTTTCAACTTTGCATCAATCGATTCAAACAAATGCCAAAAATGAAAAACTTTCAATTACCAAAAAGTCCAAAGAAATAAGTTTGTTAAGTAGAAAAGTGGCTTCACTCACTGAAGATTTAAACAACCGAGAAAATTCATTAAAGAGTGCCCTCACTAATGAGAAAGCATTGTTAAAAGCCTCTGAGGCAAAAATCGCTGCTTTGCAAGATTTGACAAACCAAATGGATTCGAAGAACCAATCCTTTCAAGAAAAAAATACTCTTTTGCAGAAACAACAGATGGAAGCTGCAATGTTTATCCAGAGTATGGAAAAGCAAGTTAATAAACAGATCTTAGAAAGCCGCAACAAAGAAAAATTATTTAAGGATCAATATCAGAATTTACAGAAAGAGTTAAAGAATTCTTTGGATAGTTATGAAAAATTTAAATCCAATCAACGATCTCTCAGTGAAGACAAAAAAGCAGCGATTTTTAAATTAAAAAATGAACTTGTTTCCCAACAGAACCTCTATCAAAGATCTTTATTGGAAAATAAACAGTTGAAAGAGCGTTTTTCTCAATTGGAAAATAAGTTAGTTTTGTCTTACGATCAATTGAATGAAGAGATTCAATTACGACAGTCCTTGAAATCCGATTTTCAGTCTCAAGACAACAAAAAACAGGAACAGATTTTAAGATTAGAGCTAAAAATAAAGAAGTTAGATTCCGAGATTACAAAACAAGTAGAATCTAGAGTAAGGACCTCCAAAGACTTGGATGCCTCTGAAGATCTTGTAATTAAAGAATTACAAAAATTTGAAAAAATTAAAAAAGAATTAGCCTCCAGAATTCAAGATTTGGAAGAGCAAAAAAAACGTGACCAGGAATTGATTTTTTCTTTTGAGGAAAAATTAAAAACTGCGAATGAGATTAAGAAACAAAGCTCCATGCTGAAAGAGCAACTTGTCAATGAGTTAAGCTCTACGAAAAAGGCATATCAATCAAAATTTGAACAAAAGGAAAGGCTTCAAAAAGAGGCAGAGGCTAAAATACTTTCCCTTACTCAAGAAAAAGAACAACTTTTGAGAGATTTGGGGATGGCTGCATCACAAGCAAATCAATTCAAATCAAATGCTCAATCAGAGTTGGAAGGTAGAAATCAAGAGTTGGTCCAGATTTCAAAAAGTATTGGGGTCTACAAATCTAGAATTAAGAATGTCCTTAACGAGAATGAGAAACTAAAGGGAAAATTAGCTTCCGAAATTAATGAATTTTCGAATCAATTCGAGCGAATGTCTTCTCAGAAGAAGAATCTTGAAGTTGAAATCTCAAGATTACAAAACGACTTCGTAAAAGCACTGGACGAAAAGGAGTCAGTAATTATTTCTCTGAATGAATCTCTTCAAAAACAGAAAAAAATTCAAAAGGATACCCTCCTTTCTTTAAAGAGTGTTGAAAATAAACTTGAAAATCAGTTAAAAAGCTCCTCCGAATCTGCAATTGAGTATAACAAATCTCTAAAGAAAAGAGACAAAGGAATTGTAACCGTCCAAAAGCAATTATTGAAGGAACAAGAGTTAGTCAGTAATTTAAAAATTTCAAAACAAGAGCTTGAAAAAAACGTAGTGGAGAATCAAAAGCTTTTGAATGATCTCTATAGTGAACTAAAAGATCATAAAAAAAATAGAGATTTACTCGAAATTGATTCTCAGGCAATCATTGCAAAATATGAAAGTCAATTGGAACAACTTAGATCCAAAAATGTTCGTTTTGAACAACTAAAAAACAAGGATTTAGTTGACTACCGAAAACAAGCTTCTAAATACGAGGAACAGAAGAAGGATTTGAACCTTCAAGTTGAGTTTTTAGAAAAAGCGAAAGCGCAATTAGTAAAAGACCAAAGCAAACATTTAAAACAAATTGATTTACTTGAAAATAAAGTAATCACCATCACCAACGAAAAAGAGTTGGCTCGTAAACAAATGGAAGACGCCATTTCAAGTTTGGAGAAAAAATCAGCTGAATTTTCTAGTGAAAAGAAGTCTATACAAACGATTTTGAAAGAATTGGAAAAAGAACAGTCCGATCACCAGATGGACTACAATAAAATAGTTAAAAGATTAGAAAAAGCAGAGTTTGAATTATTAGAAAATGTTAAAATAAAATCCACTTTAGAAATTAATTTATCTGCATTTAAAAAAGAGATCTCCTCGCAGAAAATGAATTTTGTTTCGGTTCAAAAAAAGTTAGAGGAAGAATTGAAAAATCGTTCTCAAAATGTTGAAGAATTAAAATTGGAGATTTTACAGCTCAGCGATTCTTCGATTGAATCGAATCAAAAATCAGAAGCCTTAATTGAATCTATCAATCAAGAACTTTCTCGTGCTCTTTCTAGACTAGAAATTCAGAAAAAGGAAACAACACAAACTGTTGAATCCCTTAAAAAAGAGCAAAACGATTTCATTGCCAGGTTGACTAAGGAGAAAAAAATGGCCTTAGCTGAATTAAATAAAACTCAGAAATCCTTATCTGAATCTCAGTTAAAAATTGAGAAATTAGTTGAGGAAGCAGAATTAAAACGAGAATTTTTTCGGTCTAATATTTTGGGTTTGGAAGATCAATTAAGTCTTTTAAAAAAGCGAAAAGACACCTTAGAGATTGAGTTCAAAAACTTAAAAGATTCTGCTAGTAAAAAAGATCAGATTTCTGCCAAATCAATAACAATGAAACAGAAAGAGATTGATTCAATTTATTTTGAATTAAAAAATATTAAAAGATCTCACAAGGAAATGTTGGAGAATAAGAATCTCAAACTTACTATGTTAGATAAATCCTTCAACGAAGAGCAAAAAAAATTCAAAAAAATTGATAATTTGCTAAAAAATGAGGTTATCAAATACGAGAGGCTAAAAATTAAATTAGCTGAATCGGAGCAATCTTTTCAATTACAAATTCAAAATTTAGGGAACGAAAATAGAGATCTGGTTTTAAAAAATCAAGATTCTATGAATCAGATTCAGGCTCTAAAAAAATCTCTAGTGTCAGATGTAGAAAGGATTACTAGTAAATCAAAAGACGAGTTGTCTGCTTTGCAGATGTCACTAGATTCTAGCTTATCCTCAGTAAATGGGCTTAAAAAATTACTCCAAAAATCTGAAGATTCAATGAAAGATCAAGAATCTAAGTGGGTATTGAAGTTAAGAGAAAACGAGCTTTCTCTGAAGAAAGCAAAATCTGCTAATAGAGATTTGACACAACAAATGGAGCTTATAAAAGTTCGCAACAATCAAGAAAGTAGTGAAAAAATTGCCAAATTCAAAAAGTTAAATTCTGAGAAATCTGCATTATTAATATCTAAAAGAGATGAAATAGAATCTCTTCAAATAAAGCTGGAAGACAAAGAGACTGTTATTAAAAGTGTAAAAGAACGTTCTAAAATTGAGATTGCTGCTCTTAAAAAAGTAGTTGAAGAATCATCGAAAGATATTCAATCAGCCAATCGTCAAATTGAATCATTGAAAGCAGGTGTCAAAAAATTAGAGAATCTGAGAGAAACTGAAAAAGTAACTTATGAGAATGTCATTGATCAATTAAGCTTAAAATTATCCGATTCCAAAACCTCTATTAACGATTTGAAAAAGTCATTCTCTGATTTGAAAATAGATACTACCAAGTTTTCCAAAGAGTTAGAAGAAAAATGGACTTTATCTAAATCAAGAATCTCTGAATTACAGAAGCAACTAAACGACCAAGAAAAATTGCACCTTGACGAAAGAACAAAGCAAGATTTAAAGCAAAAGAATTTGGAGAATGAAATTTCTAACTTATCTGAACTTAGAAAAAAAGAATTGGATTCTTATGCAATTCAGGAAAAAAACTGGTTAAAAAAGATCCATGAAGTTCAAGTTGCTAGGGAACAATTAGTGGTCGATCTTGCTGAAAACAAAAATTTCAGTGAAAAGCAAATAAAACTCTATAACAATGACAAGCAAAAATTATTGTCCAAGATTGAATTGATAGAGGCCGAAAAAAGTAAGATCAATAAGGTGTATCTATCCCGTGAGGTTGAGTTTGAAGAGATCATGAATGATTTGGAGTCTAGGGTTTTGGAAAGCAAGGAAAAATCCGCCCTATCAATTGAACAGTTGGAAAAACAGTTTCTTTCAAAAATCAAACTGGATAAAACCGAAAATTCAAAAATGTTGAAACTGAAAGATGTTGAGATCTCAAAACTTATAAAAGAGATTGAAGATTTTGAAATTCTTTTAAATCAGAGCCAAAAGGACTCCTCGAAAAAAGAGCTTATTCTTTCAAATCTCCAAAACCAGCTTTCTTCACTTTCTACTAAGCTTAATGAATCAAGTTTAGTAATCAAACGATTGAATATTCAATTAGTGGGACTAAATAAAGAAAAAGAATCGGTGGATAATCAAATTTTAAATTTTAAAGATCTTTTAAAGAACAATAAGATCGAAAATTCTGAGCGACAAAATAACTTAAAGAAACAAAACACCTCATTGATTGCTCAGATATCAGATCTTGAAACGGAGATAGATTTTGTTAAGAGAAATGCAGATCAAAGTTTAATGGAATTGGAAAAGATATTCACATCTAAACTTAAAAATGAGCGAAGCAATTTTGAGAATTTAGACAAAGGAAAGAATCTTTTAGCCCAAAAATTGTCGCTTATCAGTGATGAAAAAATGGAGCAAAAAGTTTTGATTGAAAAGCTTTCTAAAGATTTATTGAGATTGAACGAAAATCTTAGATCAGAAAAACGTACATCATCCCTTAAAAGTTCTGAATTAGAGACAAATCTTAAAAATTCAGAAGATCGGGTTCGCGATTTACAAGAGTCTATTTCAAATGCAAAGAAAAGTTCACAAGAAAAACAAAAAATCCTTAATGGCCTCAATGCTCAACTGTCAAAATTAAATCCAGAAATAGAGGCTTTAAAGAACATAACTTTAGATCTAGAGACAAATTTAAACAAAAATATCGAAGAAAAATTTTTATTAGAAAAGAAAATTCAGAATCTTGAGAAGGAATTTGCTATTTCTTCAAATAATAATTCTGACCTCACCAAGAAATTGAAGACTCAAAAACAACTTTTTGATCAGGAGTCGGCACGGTTGATAAAGGAACTGGCTTTTACAAAAGAAAAAGCAAAATCAAAATTGCTAGAGACTAAGAATTTACTCAGCAATCAATTGAAAGTAAAAACTTTAGAATTTGAAGATCATCTAAAGATGACTGAAAAAAGTGCTTCTGCATCTCGTGAACGCATTCAATTTTTAGAAACGACTTTGTCTACTCTTGAAGAAAACAGCCGAGAAAAACAACTAAGAATTGATGAATTAGAGCTTTCTATCACAGATACAAAATCGGAATTATTGAATGAGGAGAAAATTAGAACGAACTTGCTCACCCAAATTGAGAAGAGTCGTCAGGATTTTATAGCCCTCACACAAGCAAAAGACTTAGAACTCAGTTCTCAGTCCAATCTTCTTGACGATTTAAAGGAGGAGGCACGTCAAACTGAATCTAAAGCCAACCAATTTATTGTTAGCCTAGAATCTCAACTAAATACAAAAGACCTCCAAATCAATCGTTTGGAGAATCAGTTGACTGAGATGGAACAGACTTTTAAATCTGAAAACTTCGAATTATTAGAAAAAGTCAAATCGGAATCGTCGCGCGTAAATCGATTGGGGGCTCTTCTGACAAAAAGTAAAAAAGCAATTTCAATTTTAAGTAAAAATTCAACCCTAGAAATCAGCAGTTTACGGAGTAAACTCAATGCTCTTTCTCAAGAACTTCAGAATCAACAGGATTTAACGGAATCCATCCAATCTTTAAAAAATAAGAATAAAAGTCTTGAGACAGAGCGTGCTTCAAACTCTAAAAAGATTTCTGGGCAATCTTCAGTTTTGAAAGAAAATTTTGAAAAAATTGAACTCTTAACCAACAATTTAAAAGGTTTGAAACTGCAAAAGAACAAAGACAATGAGGTGATTTCTCAGTTAAGAACTGAAATCTCTGAACAGAAATCATTGTTGGACGAAAAAACAAAATCGATTCGTTTATTATCCAACCAAGTTTCTGTCCTTGAAAAAGATTTAGTCGCTGCTGTAAATCTAAATAAAAAAATTGAAAAATCCAGTGCGGATCGTATTCAAAAATTGGCTGAAAACCTATCTTTGGCTAAGTCTGAAATGAATGCTTTGATCAACACAGCAAAATCTAAAGAAAGTTCTTTGGGCGTGAAAATTGATCAACTGGAGATGGAAATTAAAGCCTCAGCTGTGAGCCTCAATGAGCAGAGGGAATTGAGTCAGAAAGAAAAAAAATTGGCCAATGATAAGATACTCGAACTTTCTGAGAGAATGAATCAGTTAAAAAGTGAGGCTACCACCTCTCAGGCTGTCTTATCAAAAGAAATTCTGGTGCGAGAAGCCAAAATTGAATCCCTACAGAAAAAGTTAGTTGTTAAGTCATCCCTTTACATGAAACAACTAGGGATAAAGTCAAAAATCATAGAGGACTTAGAGTTTGAATTTAAATATTTGTCAGAGGATACGAACCAATACAAGCAATCGACATCAAAGAACCTTGAAGAATTGGAAAAAGTTTTAAGTAAAGAAAAGAAAGAACATGCTCTGGCTCTTGATTCTGCATTGAATTCAATTCGTTCGCTGGAAAATGAACTAAGTCTAAGTCGCTCTGGTTTTAAAGAATTTTCTAAGCAGGCTGAAATCAAAGAAGATGGATTTTTGAATCAAATACAAGCTCTGTCTCAAGAGTTAACAATTGCCAATAAAAATAACAAGGAAGCCCGAGAAGAAAATTTGATTGAAATCAAACAAGTAAAGTCTGAATTGAACCAAGTATTGGAAGAGAAGGCAAAATTGGAGAAAACCAGAATTCAAGAATTAGTGATGAACAATCAACTTGTCGCTAAGCTTGAGAAAGCGTTTACCTTGAAAACCCAAGAGCTTGAATCTTTAAAGAAAAAGTCTACTCAAGACGTCCTCTTACTTTCAAAACAGGTTGATGATTTAGAAAATAAAAGAAAGAAAGAAAATCTTGCGAAACAAGAAGCTTTAAAAGCCCTAGAAGCATCTTTGAAAAAGGCAGTTTCTGAAAGAGATCTTTTGGCAATAGATTCCAACAAAATGTTGGCTTCTTTGGAGAAAGATCTTTCCCAAACGCGATCCGATTTAGAGAATTCGATTCGCGAAAACCAAGATTTGAAATTGCAGCTCACGCTTCAACTAAAAAAGTTCGAATCTGAATTATCTAGAACTCAGAATAAGTTGCTTAAAAATGAGGAGAGGATGAATGTGATTTCTCTGAAGGCCTCGGATACAATCGCTGGACTTAGAGATGAAATCAAGTCTACCAAGTTGGATGCATCCAAATCAAAACTGGAGCTAGATCGTAAAATTGCTTCTAGAGAGGCAACCATTCAAGCTTTACAAAAAAATATGAGAATTGAGTTGAGGGAAAAAGATCGACTGATTGACAACTCATTGAATCGAGCGCTCCAATTGGAAAGTGAAATGGGCTCCCTAAAACTAGAAAGAGACAAAATCCTGAAAGACAAAGAGGTTTCTTTTACCTCTTTAACCCAACAAATTAAGGAGCTCAAAAATTTCAAGAAGGAACAATCTATATTATTAAATGAGCAAGAAATATTATTCGAAGATGAACTTGAGAAAACGACCCAGTATTTAAACTCTCAATTAGAAAGTTATCAGGTGGTTTCGGATAATTTACAGTCCAAGGTGAGTCAACTTGAGAAAACTTTAAATCTTTCTCAGCAAAATTTGGAAAATTCTGAGAATGAACTGTTGACTACAAAAAGAAAACAAGACAAAACGATCGATTTATTGAAGACTAAAATGAATCAACTCAAGACTGAATTGTCTGAGAAACTAAAAGAAAAGTCTTTTATTGTAATTTCAAAAGAAAAAGAAATTGCGGATCTAAAAAGGGATTTTTCCAAGACCCTAGAGTTGTCTCTTAAAGAAAAAAGTTCAGTTGATAATGCTTTGGTCTCGCTCGAGGAAGAGCACAAACGTTTAAAGTTGGAGTTTAAAAATGAGATATTAGATAAAAATAAGTCGATGGATGCTTTGAAAGATCGGATTGTTCTCGTCCGCAAAAATCGTCAAGAGAGTGAGGATGCTTCCAACCTTTTAATTTCTGAATTAGAAAGGTCTTTAAATGAAACAAAAAAAGCCCTTAAATCCTCAGTTTCAAAGAATGAGTTGAAAGAAAAAGAGTTGAATGGAAGTATTCAAAAACTGGAGCTTGAATTGGTACAAGCCATAGAAAATTCATCTAAGATAATGAGTAAAAATACTTATTTAAAAACGTCTCTTAAAAAAGTTGAGGAAGATTTTCAAGAAGCCCGAACTTCATGGTCAAAAAAACAAATTATTGCAAACAAAGAGATTGAGACTAAACGCCTGACCATTCTTTCTTTAGAGAAAGCATTGGCGAGTAGCCAATCTTTACAAATTCAATCCAACGAGGATTTTGAAAGAAAAATAAAGTCGCTTTATAAATCCCTTGAGAGCGAACAGGTAAAAATTCAAAAAATTTCCACAGAAAAAGATGCTGAAATTTCCAATTTAAATAATAATATTAAACTCCTAAAAGAAGAAAGTGTTCTTACTCAAAAGAATTCCAGTTTGGTCCTTAAGAAAATGGAAAGTGAACTTTCTAAAATCACGAATCTTAAAGAAAGGGAACTTAAAGTTGCAAAAACTCAGTCTTCCAAACTGAAAGTTACTTTAGAGAAAGCTCAATCTGAGAAGATACAAACAGAAAAACAAAACCAAAATATTATTGATTCTCTGTTAGGAGATATTTCTAAATATCAAAATGAAATCCAAAAACTAAAGAAAGAGAAAGTAGAGGAGGATTCAACGAATGATCAAAAGGCTAAAGATCTCATAGAAAAAATAGTTGTTTTAGAAAAAAATATTAAGACCGTCAAATCTCTAAAAGATGTGACCGAAATTTCATTAAACAAACAGATTTTATCTTTAGAGGAATCTTTAAAATCAAGTGAATCTACCAAAGAAGTTTTAATCACCAACCATAAAAGTGGTATTTTAGCCCTTAAGCAACAATTAGAAAAAGCAACCCAAGATTCCATAATCTATCAAAATCAACTAAAAGAAGATATAAACAATCAAAGAAAATTGCTGTCTTCAGTTGAAAAACAAAAAAAAGACGATTTGAGTCGGTTTAACAAAAAGATTGAGTCTTTAAAATTAGAAATTGTTCAGCTCAATAAAAACAAAAAGGTTAGTAATGAAGTCAACACAAAGGTGATTGATGAATTGAATAATCAACTATTGCAAACTAAAGAGCAATTTAAAGAACAGGTCAAGGTTCGATCTGAGGAGAGAGAGTTGTTAGGAAATGAATTGGCGAAGCTTAAGAATGAATTGAAATCTACGCTTAGCAAACTAGATTCTGCAAATGATAAAAATGTGGATCTTAATTCAATGTTCACTCTTAAAGTGGATGAAATGGATTCACAAATTGCTCAAAAAAAGAAGTTAATCTTAAAAAGTGAAAATGAAATTGAAGAGCATAAAAACACAATTCAAAATTTGGAAATTATGCTTTCTAAAAATCAAAAACTTTATCAAAACCTAGAGTTGAAGTTGGAAGAAGATTTAGAATTTCAGTTGAATTCAATTGATGAGTCCAAAAAAACAATCTCAAATCTCAATGATAAGTTACAAGAAGCGAAGTTGAAAAATATCTCTCTGCAGCAGAATACAGAGAAAGAGAAAAGTGAGATTTTTGAGCTTAATTCTAGAGTTATTAAGGAATTAAAGGATCAGCTTACTGGGCTTCAGTCGAAATTAAGTCAACAAGAACAGTCCATGATGGATCAACAATTGATTGCTGATAACAAATTAGGTCAACTTCGTTCGGATTTTGATAAAAACAAAAGTGTACTCCAATTAGCTCTTAAAAAGAGAGATGAAATGGAAATCGATTATTCTTTTCAGGTAGATAAGTTAGAAAAAGAATTAGATGATAAAATTGAATTGATTTCAAAGAGCAGTGATACAATTTCCAAACAGTCAAAAACAATCCAATTACTTGAACAATCTTTTGAAGAAAAACAAAAGTTTTACAAAATAATCGAAACAGATCTGAAAAACGATTTGAACCTTCATGTGAGGAGTTTGGATAAATCTAAAAAAACGATTGCCCTTTTAAATAGCCAAATCTTTAAATCTGAAAAAGAACTTGCTGATTCAAAAGCCCTTCGTTCTAAGCAAGTCAAGGAACTTGAAGACAGAATTGTGTCCATTAGCAAAAAACAAGTTGAATCTGAGGAACAATATAAAAAATCGTTAAACTTAAGTAAATCGGTGTTGAATGAAGTTCACAAAACAACAAAGAAACAAATGGATTTGGCGAATGAAAACATCCGTAATCTAAAAAGTGCAGTCAATGACAAACAATCTATAATTGTTAAAAATCAAACAAAAGCAGATCAATTTATAAAAGAGTTGAATATTAAAATGGCATCTTATCAGAGCCAAATAGAAGAACTAAAATCAGATGTTTCAAAAGCTCAAACGGAAAAATTAGTTTCTATAGAGATTTTTGAAAATAAATTGTCTACTTCAAACAGTCTTCTAAATGATCTGAGAGATAAGAAATCTTTAATTGAAAAAGAAATGAATCTTCAAATTCAATCTTTGAGTCAGTCTTTAGAGAATGAGAAGAAAAATCGTGAGAAGATTGTTTCCGAATATAAATTAAAGACAGATCGAATTTCTCAACAATTTAAATCGACTCAATCCTTAGCTTTAAAAGATCGTAAAGCCCATGCTGCTGAAATGGATCTTTTTCGAAATCAGCTGATTTCAGTTGAAAAACAAAAGGTTGAAGACCAAAAAATTTCGAATGAATTGATTGCAAAATTGAACGATGAAATTCTGGAAAGGGAGAGTCGCTTAAAAGAACAATTGATACTCACAAATGAATTAGAGAAAACGAAACGCTCCCAATTAAAAAAACTAGAGGAATCTTTGCTTGTTGCTAAAGAAAATCTTGAAGTTGCCAAAATGGATTTTGCAATGAAATCAGAAAATTCTGAAATCCAAATGAATAATTTAAAGACAGAATTGAGGGATCAGTCTCGAAAGTTTAACAATTCTTCTAAAGAGTTGAGTTTGCGTCAAAAAATTACAGCTCAGCTTGAAAAAGAGATGGAAAGTCTCAAATTTGCTCTCATTGCTTCAGAAAAAAAAGTTGCGGATTTGTTAGTCGTTCGTAACCAACTGGATCAATTACAAAAACGTTTCGACCTCAAATTAAAAGATGCCAACTCTTTAGTGGATTCTTTGACTCAAGAGTTGCAAGCCTCTGAAAAGAAGAATGAAATCTTGGATGAATCAATCTTACTGTCAAATTCTAAGCATTCAAAGGAATTGCAATTGCTTAAAGATGAATTGAAGAAATCTTCTATTTCTTTATCAAAGTTGAAATTAGAAACTGACAAATCTGCCTCTTTAAAGTCTAACGAACTCAAAAATCTAAAAAACCAATTTATAAAAAGTGAGCAAGCTTATCTTGATTACCAAATTAATATGGCGGATCAAGTGAAGAAATTGGAAAAATCTCTTCAAGAAGCATTGAATGTAAAATCAACTGTTGAACGAGAACTTAAGTCGTATATTACCAGTTTAGAGGAAAAATTAAAAGTCAACGTTCAGCGTTTAGTTTCTGCCGAGGAGCTCTTGGGGACTGAAAATAATAAGAGTGAAAAGAGAATTCAAGAGTTAGAAAAGGAAATTAACAATGGGGTAAATGAGTTAAATTCAGCAAATCAATTACTTTCCCAGCAAAAGAAGTCTTATAGTTCAGTGGTCGATCAACTTGAAATTCAATTGAAGGACCTACAAGAGCAAAGCAAAACGATCATCGCCACAAAAGATCAGGAAATTAAGAATATAAGAAAAGATGTTTCCAATATTCAAAAAATTATGGAAGAAAACTTAGGTGAATCTTCAAAACTTATTTCTAAACTTACGAATGAGTTGACTGAATCATTGGCACAAGTGGAGATGAATACGAAAGAATCTTCTAAAATTCAAGAGAATTTAAGACTGAAGATACTAGATTACAAGCAAGAGATATCAGAGCTAGAAATGCTCCGTTCTAAGTCTAGCCAAGAGAGTTTCTCTATGGACAAGGATTTGAAAGCGAATGCAAAGAAAATAGCGCAGTTAGAGAATTATCTCAATGTGACCCGACAAGCTTTACACAATGCTAAGACTGGATCTGGTCAAATCATATCAAAGTTACAAAAAGATCTTCAAAGTTCTGAAACCCAAAGAGCAAAATTAACGATTGAAAACAGTGAGTTGGTCAAATCCAAGGATGGACAAATTCGGAAACTCGAACAACGTCTTTCAGACGTTATTGTGGATTTAAAAGTAGCTCAGAAATCAGAAGATCGATTCAGTCAAGAATCTTCTGGTCTTGTTTCCAGTCTTCGAGACCAATTGGAAACATCCAAAGCTCAATTCGAACAAATTTTAGCGAGTCAAAACAAGAGAGAATCTTTAAGTATTGATCGAATAAAAGATTTAGAAAAGCGTTTGATGGAAGCTCAAAATAATTTTACGGGGGTTAATAACCAATTAATGCTTTCTGAGAGTAAATCTAAGGCTTCCTCTGGTGAGATGAAAACCCAATTAATTTTATTGGAAAAAGAACTCGTTCAATTAAAAGGTTCCAATACTGAAAGCAAAAAATTGGATGGTAAAATTATTGAAAAACTTCAGGCTCAATTAAGGGAAAGGTCTGAAGAATTGACTCTGGCTCTCAAAAATCAAAAAGATCCTGATTCTCTAGCGGATTTGCAAAGAAAGATCGGAGCTATGGAGGCTACAAATCTGAGACTTGAAAAAATGTTGATCAAAGAACAGTTTGAATTGAATGAACTAATGACTGAACTAGATTCCTCAGAGAATGAGATTCTTAAGTTAAATAAGGGAATTCAATCTCAAGAAATTGTGATTAAAAAACTTGAGAGTGAAATCAATAAAAAGGCTTCTGCTTTAAATCTTGCATTAAAAAATCAAAAAGATCCTAACCTCATAATGGATTTACAGAAAAAAATTCAAGAAACCGAAAATGCGCTTCTGGCTTTAAGCAATGCTAAAGACATGGATCAAAAGAGCATTCTTGAGTTGACCGAAAAGTTAAAATTAACCAACGAACAAATTGCGACCTTATCCGTTGAAAAATCTGCTGTCTCTGAAAACTTGACTAAGCAAGTTGAAATATTGAGACTTGAATTGGCGAATAAAGACAAAGACTTCAAATCAATTCTTGGAGCTCGTCCCAGTACAGAGGAATTGAACCAAATGGATCTTGTCCTGAATCGTGTTAATAAAGATTATTTGAAACTTCAAATGGAGACGGCTCAAAAAGAAAAATCATTAGGGATTTTAAAAGACCAGTTAAAAAGTTTAGAACAGCAATTGGTTTCAAAAGACGGCTCTATGAATCTACAACTTGCTTCTAAAGACCAATCAATTTCTGAATTTAAAGAGAAGATTGAGTCCCTAAATAAGGAATTGCTTGTTACTAGAGAACAAGGTGTCAATGCAAGTATAGTAGAAAGACTGCAATCGGATATTTTAGAGATGAGAAAAGTCAATCAACAATATATAGATTTGAATACTCGCAATGAAGTTGCAATTCAGGGCTTGAAAGATCAACTCTCTGATTCTGAAAGAAAAATTAAAGATCTTGAAGTTGCGCGGGCTTTACTTATTCGCGAAAAAGAAAAGAATGATAAAAATTTGAAAGCTGCTAAAGATCAAGTTTCCTCAACCGTTCAGTCACTCAATCAATCGGAACCGAGTCCAGAAAGTCTCAACAAAATTGACTCTCTTCAGCAAAGAGTCAACGAATTGGAAAGAAACAGAAAGAATTTAGATCAAAGAATTGCCGAATCGGGTAGGACTGTCCAAGCAGAGGATGAAAAATTAGATAAATATAGAAATGAACTCTCCAAAGCGCTTAAAGATCTTGAAAAAGCAAAGAGTGCTTTGAAATCTGTTGAAGCAAAGTATATTGTAGATACGGAAACGCTTAAGGGTCAGTTGAAAAAATCTGAGCTCGGTAGAGAAGAAATTTCTAAATTTATGAATGATACTCGAGAGATGACAAAGTCTTTAAAATTAAGTTTGGATAAATCTCAAAAAAGGATTTTGGAGTTGGATAAAGTGCGTATTGATCTTGCTATTCAAGAAAACTCATTGACGGGCGGTCAAGGCGAAATAGCTGTATTATTAAAGGCATTGGATCGAGAATTAAGCAAAGTGATCAACGACTTGAATTTTAATTCTGCTGCCTTAAATTTGTTTCTACAAATGTTTAAACCGAGAAATTAGTTTCTCTCCCTTATTTAAAATTCTCGCATGAATCATAGAATCAATGGCGTTATTGGCATTCACAAAATATTACTTGCATTCATTATTTTTGGATGGTTTTGGTTTGTGCTTTTATTTTGGGACAAATATCTCGATTTTAAATTAGAAGCATCTTCGCAACCATGGATGTATTTAATTTGCTCTATAGCTGCAATTTTATTGAGTTCATTGGGTTCACAACAGGAGTATGATATATTCTTCAGTTCAAGGCATTGGCAGTCTTTTCGTCGTTGCGTATTCTATGCCAATGTTCAAACGATAATAATTGCTTTTTTAGTTTTTGCTACTGTTTATGCTACTAAAGACAAGTCAACCAGCCGACAATTTGTGGGTGTATTGCTTGCTTCTTATTGGCCCACTTTGTTGATTAGTAATTTTCTGATCCCTGTTTTGCTAAGAGAGTTTTTTCAAGGATCTGAAAGATTTAAATCTACGGTTCTTGTCGGTGATCCAATCTCTATCAATCGCCTTGAAAGTTGGATATTTCACTATCAAAGAAAGGGATTTCTTTTTAAGGGATTAGTCACCGCCAACGATGTTTCTGACGGAGATTTGGATATGAAACATCGATTGAGCACCTTGGGGAGTGTTTATGATTTATCAGAAATTATTGACAAAGAAAAGGTAAGTCGGATCGTTGTAGTCACTGATAGTAGAATGGCTTCTTGGTTGCCTCAAGTCATTGAGTCCTCTTATAAGAAAGGTTGTCGGGTTTTGATACACAATCCATTTTCTGAGTATTTGGACCTTCCCATCATTCCTGTGGAGGAGTCAGGGCATTCGTTTTTTACATTTCAAAATGAACCTCTAGAGAATCCATTCAATCAAGTGATGAAAAGGCTTGTCGATCTTTTAATCAGTTTGCCAGTAGTCGTTTTTTTATTGCCTGTTATGACCCTATTTATCTGGTTGTTCCAACGAGCTCAATCCCCAGGTCCCATTTTCTTTTTGCAAGAGAGAGTCGGTCGAGCAGGAAAGAATTTTACAATTTTCAAATATCGATCTATGAGGTATGTCCCCGATGTGGATGACCGAGTTGAAGATCAAGCCAAATCGGATGACGATCGTATTTTCCCGTTGGGGCGATTTATCAGAAAATTTAGCATCGACGAATTTCCACAATTTTTGAATGTTTTGATTGGCAATATGAGCATTGTCGGGCCTAGACCGTTTATGCCTTGTCATGATCGTCTATTTAGTGATGATTTCAAAGCATATCGGGTTCGACAATATGTCAAACCTGGAGTTACTGGTCCTGCTCAGTGCAGAGGACTTCGAGGGGAAGTCATAGATGAAACCTCTTTAAACCAGCGCATTGAAATGGACTTTTATTATGTTGGTAATTGGTCTTTATGGATGGATTTAGAAATTATCGTTAGAACTGGCCTTCAAGTAATCTTTCCACCTAAGACTGCATATTGAATAATAAGCTTCATTCAATCAAAGCACTATTTTACATTTCATCCAATTATTATAAGATTTTTCGCATTTTATATTAAAAGGAATTGATTCAAGTTTTAAATGAAAAGTTTTTGTATTCAATCTAAGTTTTATTTGTAATACTTAATATATAAAACAGAGTTTGCTTGGATTGTATATTCGTGATCGATTTTCAAGGATTTAGGATTCCAAATGTCCTCCATTTTGGAATTTTCATCGATATCCATGTCACTGAGATTCAATTTATAGAAAATGTCCTTATTGGATCGATTAAAGATTCCTAACCAACCAGAAGTAAGATCGTTATTTCGAGGAGCTTTCCATATTTCAACCTCATTCTTTTCACTTAACAAAGTTCCCATAACTCCGTTCTGGTTGCACTCTAGGATTTCCTTGTTTGTGATGAGGGAATAGGAGAATTCGTCCATTGTTGGAAGGTCTCCTCCAACCATCAAGGGCGAAGCTGACAACCCTCTCATTGTAATAAAAGTAAGCATTTGCTCTTTAGTAAACTGACTGTTTCGATTGAAACCTCTCCCTGAAAACAGAGCATGGGCTTCATCGGAAGTATTTAATTCTTGAGGACACATCAACTGTAATTGTCCAAATGGGATCATATCCATATCGATCCAGAATCCTGGCACAGAGCAGTTTTGCCATTTTTTCCATGATGTGAAACATTGATCAATACCTTCTTGATCATCCCAAATATCAGGCGTCACCCGGAGCATATTTGATTTCTGAAAAGTGCTTACATGCTCTGGATTTACCTTTCCACCTGGAGATAAGCTGAGTAGTAATTCTCTTCCAGAATTTTTAATTCCATTTACAACTAATTCAATTTCATCTGGGTAAGGAACGATGTCATCGTATTTAATCAAATCGACTCCCATCCTAGATAAATGACCAATGAGGCTGTTGTACCATTCTTGGGCTCCTTCTTTTGTATGATCAACGCAATAACAATAGTCGCACCACTTACAATTCATAGATTCTTCGGTGATCGCAATTTTATCTGCAGAAATATTTGTTCCTTCAATTAATAATTTTTCATGAACTGCTTTTCTAGGGATACCCCGCATTAAGTGAATTCCAAACTTTAGATCCAGTTGATGGCAACGTTTAATAATAGGCTCTAAACCATTTGGGAAATAAGTTTGTGAAGGTAAAAAGAGACCATTTTCATTCAAACGAACATCTGCAGCGTGCTTTTCTTTTGGATAAATTGTATCTTCAAAGAGTTTGAATTCTCCAAACCATCCACTATCGATAACAAAGTATTCGAACCCGGAAGGTTTTAATTTTTCAGCAAAAACTTCTAAATTCTCCAATGCTGCTTTTTCATGTAAATAGACCCCGTAAGAATCAAAACTGTTCCACCCTAAAGGCGGAGTACTTGCAAATTTTGAATTGCTGATTGAATTTGTTTCTTTGATTGCAGAGTTTTGATTCATGATAATTGTGAGGGTTTTGAATTAATTTTAATAAATACAATTTAACACATTCAATTTTCTCATTGAATGGAGAATGAATATTTTTAACTAGACTATATGATCTTTTTAGAGATCCTTTTTATCCAACCACCTGAAGTGGGTTGTGATATATTTTCTGCCAAATTTTGACCCTTGCCTAGGTTCAAATTTACTATCACTGCTAGATTCCAATCCCTCAGGAATTCTCTGAACTACAGCTTCGCACATTGATTGAGTCACATTTTTTGTTATCGGGTTGATGTCCTCACCATAAGCGCGAATTACAAAAGTATCGGAACGAGTCGTCAACAAAGAGCCTAGTCTTTCTAACAAATCTCCTTGTTTGAAATATGCGGGTATATCTTGAAAGATAGATCCCATACCGGCCTCAGGATGAGGAGGATATAGGGGCGGGTTTGGCCAGTATAAATTCCCTCTTTTGGCTGCAGACGTGTGTATGCGGTTGTGCACACGGTTGCTAATTGGATCCTCAAAAATCTGATTTATTTTAGATTGATAAATTGCAGCATCTAAAGCACCCATATAATTAGGATTCAAAGCGGCCTCATCAAATCTTGTTATTTGATTGGAAGTAGGAAGTGGATTGTTGAGATCGTGTTTCCGATTGACGAATTCAGACAAGCTTTTAAAGGGTCCACGAAGTTTCACTTGTTTAACGATCTCTTTGGCGAGTGTATCCATCTCTAAAATAGTCAGAGTCCTAAATCCAGAAAAAGCTTCATTGTTTTGAATGTCTTGTCCGTCAAATTTACCCCCATAAGGATTTATCAGAGGATAGACAGCTTCGTTGTCAATCTTCTGACCATTAAAAAAAGTTTTTTGGGTGTTGTATATGCCAAGTATATTTTTCCATGCCTCTACAGAGGTTGAGTTCACATTAAAAGCACCGTTGATAAAAAGATGAGAAGCTACTTTTTTGTAATCCCCTAATTCCTTATTTTGGGGAGCAGGGTGTTTTATGTGATAAAGCCTTGGATTTTTGATTCCATTTTCATAATTTTCATTTTTAGAAATCGTGGAAAAAAAGTATTGATCCCACAAGCTCTCATTTGCCTTGTAGGACCAGTCTCCTAAAGGAAAAAGTTGTTCATTATTTTTATAAGTATACTTTAACTTAGCACTCGAAAGGTCTATCAGTGAGTTTGCAATAGCATATCTTTCATTTAGAAAAGGAGATGGCTTAGAGCTACTAATTTGCTGATTTGGAGAGGCATAAATGTCGGATAAATTACAATGTCTTAATTGCCCAATGGAATGCACGACTTCATCTTTGTCCAAAATATGATACAGGATTGCTCTGTCTGCTGTAGTTGGGCTTTCGGAGAACCCAATATAGGTTGTTGCGGGTTCTGATCTTTGTGTAGGAAAGTTTTGACCATAGGTGTATTGGGAGTTAAAAATAGACCTTCCATAAAATCGCACTTCTCCTAAAGCAGCAATATAGTTAGAAGAGATATGGTTGCTCCCTATTAAAGGAGCAAAAGGAGCTCTTAAATTATAATTTCCAAATATTCTACTGGGTGATCGATTGTCATGGTCTCTGTTTGACCATTTGAAATCGATCTCAGGTTGAGCTAGGATTGTTTCGATCCCAAAAAATTTATATTCACTCAAATTAATGTCCATAATTTCAGGACTGACAACACTTAAGGCGGTATCATCTCTGCACAGAACAGGGTCTAGAACGTATTTTGTAGCACCGAATGAACTGGGCATTCCTGGACTGATTCGAACCGCATCTGTAGAATGAAGTTGGGTTCCTGTATCGGTATAAGGGCTATCTAAGTGAAGTCGATACCCTAAAAACAGGGTATTACTAACGGGTGCTTCTGAATGAACACGAACTGTGTAATCATTCACATTCCCAGTAGGGAGGGTAATCGTGTTTAAACTGTCTTCATAAAATCCATAACCCTCATAGGGAAGTGGGTACATATCCATAATGGTCGATCGTGCCTGATTGGAATTTAAAGAAAAAACCACAGCTTGACCCGGTTCTATTCTTTCAGAATTCAAACGAAATCCTACCTCCGTATCAAAACGGTTTTGAAGTTTCTTATCCTTGTAAATAAAATCAGGAAAATCACCTTGAATTGGACTGGATAATGGATTGCCTGCAAGGTCTAAGACCTCATATTGGAGGCGAAAATAATAGGTGTCTGAGCTGGTTTGTTCCATTGCACTGTGAAGAAGCATCACATAATCCTGAGCAGCAATTGCTACATCGTAGGGATTCCACAAAACAATTGTGGGGACTTGAAACATTCTCAATCGTAACCCAGTTCCATCTTGGATCCAAGTTGGATAGAAATACATTTGGTAGCGAGCAACCAAAGGGTAAACTCCATGCTGAACATTTGAAGGTCTGTCATGGAAAAAATACATTTCAGGCAAGCCGGAATCATTCGATCTGTGCGGTCTTGCGGCCACCATATTTTGATCACTACGAAGATTTAAATAGGAATCGATTAATTCCCAGTCAGGACCAAATCCTTGCCAGGAATCCTTACCATTAGAATCTTTAAAAATCGGTCCTTTTATAGAATTCGTTGGGTGTCCCAAGCCTATACTCAAATCTTTACGGAGACCTCCATTTTTACTATCTGCAATCACCCCATAACTGTAGGTTGTGAAATCATGTGTGTATTTGTCTAGATCGTCTTCATCTTTTAAAATGTTGCTTATTTGTTTGTAACTGAAAACCTTTTTAGAGAGCTTAGAATAAGCTTCATTGTTTGTTTCGAACAAACCACCGAGCGAATCGCCTCCAAGCTCTAAGCCTACTTTCAAAGGAAGCTTAAGAGTGTTTTGATTTCCATGTTGGTAACTTTTATCAACTGCATTGATTTTTGCTTTGACCGATTCATCACTGACCCACCAAGAATAACGTCCTATTGTGGTGTTCCTTTCATTTTTCAATTCTTTAATAGGTGTGTAAACAAATTCTTTATCTCCAGAGGAATTAAGAAAGGATTTTATCTTGACGGATTTATTTTGTTTAAAGTTGGAAATAGGATCTTGATTTTTGGCACTTGATACAAGCCAATCCACAAGTTTTCCATTAGAGTCCCAGACTCCGGACCAATTTTTATTCTCCTGAACTATGCTAGATGTTGAAGTGGATACCGTATCGATTCCAACGTTTTTTTGAATGGATGCAATGGCATCTTTCAGAGCAAGAAGGGAATTTTGCCTGGCATTTTTTTTGGTGATTTCAGTCGAAGATAAAATTTGTTGTTGCCTCAATGCAGAGGAAATGGAGAGAACGAACAATAAGATCAATGCCATCAACGACAATGAAAGAATCAAAGCAAACCCACTGCTTTTTTTTGAAAATAACCTTTTCATAGTGTAAATCCAAAAGGACTTAAAATTTAACTGGAATTACATGAAAAGAATGCTTCGTCTTTTTATTTTTTGAACCACCATTTGTGATATAGGGATAAAAGATCACCAAGGTTGCGTTCTCTTCTTTAGGTTTTTTTAAGAATATAGATCGAAAAACTTTTAATTTCCCTTTTTCTAAAATAAGAGCTTTTAGGATAGAGCCAGGATGATCCATTTTTTGAACCTCTAGGGTTGTTTTTTGTTGAGAGTCCAATTCTGCATATTCTTGACCCAGCCGGAAGGCTACTTGTTTGGACGCAAGATTTAGGAAAATCATATTGCCCGCTTTTAAAATATTTTGATTGAAGGGAATGCAATTGAGTTGCTTGTCACGTTTGGCACCTGGAATAAACACAACAACCATAAAAACCTCTTTCGACTCCTGCTTCATTACAACTGAGGCAACAGGATTGAAGGTTTCATCGAGTTGCTTTTGATAAATAACAAACTTTTCTGGCCCTTCGTAATAAAAGGATGCAGTGGTCACTCCGAGCTTTATTGTGATTTCTTTAAAACGATCACCTAACTTGTAAAAGTATAAGACTTCTTTTTTCCTAAGATTGGATTCACTGTCAGTGCTTGCACTTGTTTGAATCGATGGAACCCATCCATACAATCGAACGTTGAGGGAAACTTGATTTTCCTGAGCTTGAGAAGAGTTTTCTGAAGCAGACAAGCTTTTTAGACTCAAGGCAATCAACATAGACCCCAAAAAATAGATAATTTTGAAATTTAAAGGCATAATAAACTATCTCTTATCGAGGAAATTTAAGAATGGATAGAAAAAGAATTTTGATGGACAATCTGTATTGGGATTAGAAAGATGAGAGATTACCCATTATAAATTTAATTAGAGCGTTATCGAGTTAATTCAGTAATTGGATGGATTTGTTTCAGTCCACTGCATTGATATCGAGATTTGCAATATACTTTTATCTCTTAATCAATCGAAGCATCGAAACGACGACTTCACTTTCGATCCCAGATAAAATAATATCAAATTTTCCTGCCTTCGATTCGAAAGTGATATCTTCCAAAAATAAAGTTGCTGTTTTGAGTTTTTGGTCTCCTGTAAGCGCAAAAGATCCTATTTCTTTTTTATCTACCCCTCCGGAAATTTTTAATAAGCCTTCAGATTTGTCTAAGTAAGAAATTTTAAGAGCATATTTTCTATCCTTACTTATAAAGTCGGGGTGAATTTCAAAGCCAATATTTTTACCTTTTCGGGCAATGTAATCGTACGCTTTGTCTGTGTGTACCATCCATTGCGTGTAGGAATGATTGATTTTTTCAACAGGTTGTGTTTCGAATCCAGGACGATCTCTTTGAATCAAACCTCTTTCAAAATTCTTCACTGCTAAAATGCCGCTTCTTTTTTCTTGCTGAGAATATTGTCTATTCCTGTAGTCTTTATTTTCATAATTCTCTTTTTTCATGTAGCTTTCTCTTAGGTGACACCAGACTTCAGGCGATTCCTCTATGTTTTTTCCTAATTGAAGGGAAGCCCACGCGAGCATCTCGGGATAAATTATAAATGGATTGTTTAAAATATAATTTCTTTCCATTTGTAAATATCGTAAGGTGGATGTGAAGTAACGAAAGGGGAAACTTTCTATGGGCCCAAACCTATATTTCCACCATTCTTCATACTCTTCATTCTCATCCCCTGAAAACCGTTTTGTATTAATAAGTGGGGAATCTGGGTCATTAATTATGTAACCCTCATGATCTAAATATTGTCCCTCATATTTGGCTGGCAAACGATATAAGTACATTTCGACAAATCCACCTCTCATACCAAAACCTTTAGAGAATCCATATTCACTGGCTCCACCCATGCAGACTTTATACTCCACTCCTTTAGTTGCTTCAGCCCAAGCATCTAGACGTTCAATGACATGTTCAGGCTCGTTGGTTCCTTTCATTTCACCATGGGGTCCAATTCCCTCGTCTCCCCAACTATGGGATTTGTAACCTACAATGACGCCTTTTACTGCCGGATGATGCAACAATCCACTCTCTCCAAATTTTTTTACCATTTTACAATAAAATTTGTGAAAGATCGGATTTGCTGGGTCTAGATTTTGTAAATTTGCGCGATCCGACTTTCTAATTTTCTCTGCTTTTGGTTTTAAACCATATTTTTCTACAAGATATTTGGGAGCTGAATTTTTTAGCATCCAATCTGGGGAACTTTCAGGATTTTTTATATAAACCCTCTTCCAAACAGCAGTAATGGGTCTAAAAATAACTCCATATCCTTGAGAATCTGCTCTTTCAATCATTTTATACAAACGACCAAAATCATAAATCCCCTCTCTAGGCTCAATGTCACTCCAATTAAACCAAATAGATATTACAGGGTTGGATTTAAAGTCAGGTTTTGGGAATTTTTCAATCGTTCTAGATAGACAAATTAAAGATCTAGAAGAGGGTTGCACGGAGTTTGGCAAGGACCAATCCCAGCCCTCAATGATATCTTCTTCATTTCTCCAATTTTGGGCCTGAGCCATTTCAGCGGGAAATTTTTGGTATCCAGGCCAATACTTATAATCCGGAGAAACTTTCAATGGAGTGGTGGTTTTAGGTCTGAACTTTCTTAATTTAGGAAGTTTGTATTTAGTTGTGAAGTTATAATCAAATTTATCTGCTACAAAACTTGTAGATTCATTGGGTGAATGGTTTGTATCACTGTTCAAAAATTTTGCTTTTTTGTTCTCTATGGATTGAGCCTGAATAGGTTTTACAGTGGGACCAAAGAAGAGAACTAAAACTAAAATGAAGATAAAATTATATTTATTAATCATGATGAGATAAATTATGAGTTATAATTCGCCAAGCTCAGGCGACATTTCGTATTGTTTAGAAGGTCGTTTATTTGCAGAAACAATGTTTGGGGCTTCTTCTCCAGCTCGAATCATAGCTTGGATCAATCTAGCTTTTAGTTTGTCCGTAATCTCACTCAAACTCTCAATTCCAATTAAATTTTCAAGTTCATAGGGATCGGCTTCCAAGTCATATAAAAAAGATTCTTCATACTCTTTTGAACAACCGTCTACTGCTTTTGAATTTGGGGCTTTTACTGCATATTTCCACTTGTGGGTTCGAATAGAACGTCCTACATGAGATTCACTGATTTGGATAAGGGCCTCTTTTCGCCAATCTTTACATGCATGGTTTAGATTCGGCATAATAGAAGAACCCTGAACGCTGTTAGGAATTTCCAAACCTGCAGCATCAATCAATGTGGGCATTAAATCTACGATACTAAAAAGCTCTTTGCGTCTACCTCCTGATTCAAATCCAGGTCCAGAAAACATACATGGAACTCGGATGGATGATTCATGGCACGATCGTTTGTATTCCGCATTTCTGGTTTTAAAATGACAACCATGATCTGAAATAAAAGCGAGGATCGTGTTGTCTAAAATATTTAAGCTTTTTAAAGAATCATAAATCCGTCCCAAAGCTTCATCCAATCTTTTGACCATTCCATAGTAGCCGGGAAGTTGTCTTTGAGACGAGCCTCCCAATGCTGCTAGATCTGGAGGAGTCCAACGATTGTTGTAGGGCTCTCTAAAGCCAACTGGAGCCGGGTAATCGTCAATGGAATTTTGATGATGGGGTTCTAAGTAAGACAGACAGAGTAAAAAGGGATTTTCCTTTTGTTGATCTATGTACCTTATAGCAGCGTCCGTCATAGCATCGGATCGGTAACCGGGCAGTTTTATCTTTTCGTTGTTGTTGTTGTAAAGAATGCAATCATAAGAATCGGACTCATGTTCTAATACATTGGCTGCCAACCAATACTTGTACCCGCCTCTTTCATTTTTAGGAACCGCTCCTTTAATTCCATGAGAGGCTAGATGCCATTTTCCTATGTATCCCGTTTCATAATCTGCTTTGTTAAAAACATCCGCTAAGGTAGTTGCGTTTTCAGAGAGTTTGATTCCATTGGTCACACATCCTGTTTCCGTGGCATATTGTCCTGTTTGTAAGCACGACCTCGCGGGACCGCATACGGGTTGACAGGTCGTGCAATTAGCCATGTGTGTGCCCTCTTGGGCCAAGCGATCGTAGTTAGGAGTTAAGTTAAGAGGATTGCCAAACAAAGACGAAGTATCCCAGCGCTGTTGATCCGTAAAGAATAGAATTACATTCGGTTTTTTCATAATCGTTTTCGTTGAGTGCTAATTGATTGAGAAGGAATGGATTAGAAAGACAAAAATAGGGTGGAAAAAATACAAAATTTATAATTTTATAATTCGAACAAACGATAGAGTGATTTCATTTTCGGAGTGCTCGAATTCAAGGTCAAAGTGGTTTTCCTCATGATTGAAATCGGATTCTCGCTTAAGGGATAGATCTTTGACAAACAGAGTGGCTGTTTTGAGTTCATCGTCCTCAATAAGGGGGATGGAGGCAACTTGTTTCCCTCTGGAGGTATTGTAGTGAACGAGCATATTGCCTGCGGAATCATCCAGATAAGTGATCTTTATGGCCACTTCATTGTTTTTATGATTTATCAACCACCGAGGATCCACAGTGAGACCAATTTTTTTTCCTTTTCTAGCAATGCAATCATACTCTTTACCATCATGCACCATCCACATATTCGGAGGCTGTTCTATCTTAAGAGTGGCTTCAGTTTCAAAGCCAGGCCGGTCTCTCTGATAAAGCCAACGTTCCCAATTTTTAGCTGGAATTCCATTCATTTTTTCAGAATCAGAAATCTGTCTATTCTTAAAATCTTTTCTTTTATAATGATTGGCATCGATATAACTTTCTCGCAGGAAGCACCATACATCTGGAGTATTTTCAATGGTTCTTCCCAATTGAAGAGCAACGAAAGGAAGTAACTCTGGGTAGATTGTGTCTTTATTGTGAACATAACTACACCGCATTTGAAGCAGCCTTAGGTTGGCACAAAAGTATCGGTAAGGATAACTCTCAGTTGTTTTACCAAAACGATAGTTTCTATATTTGGTGGTCCATTCAATTTCATATTCCTCATTGACCTCCCCGTGAAAAGGGTTTCTTTTTAGTATAGGAGAGGATTCATCCACAATTACGTATCCTTCTTGATCGATAGATTGACCTATATTTTTGTCAGGCAAAGTATACAAATATTTTTCAACAAACCCTCTGCGAGCTCCGAATCCTTTGTTGAAACCATACTCACTGGGCCCCCCCATAAATACTTTATATTCCATTCCCTCAAAAGCTTGATGCCATGCATCTAGTCGCTCGATTACGTGCTTGACTGTATCTACATCTTTGCCATGGGGGCCAATATACTCATCTCCTAGTGATGGGGATGCATATCCAACATATGCTGCTTTCACAAGATTGGGAATTTCTGTTTTCGCCATGGATTGGATCAGTTTTAAATAGCGTTTGTGAAATTCTGGATGCCCAGGATCGTAGTTGTCATTAGCTCCCACCTTAGGACCTATGTATTTGGGAATGTTGTATTTTTTTAACCAGATTGGAGCACATCCATTTTTTTCAGAAAGAACCCCTTTGACCTTCCTTGCTTTAGAACTTGTAAGAAGTCTCAAAATCACATCAGAACCATTCTTATTCGCTTCTTGAATTCTTTTTAGTATCAAATCCCAACGATAATTCCCCTCTGAGGGCTCGATCGATTTCCAATCAATCCATAATAAAATGACTCCATTGACAGGAAATTGAGGATCCATTTTTTGAATTTTAGCCTTGAATCCAAAATAACGGTTGAGGCCCATTAAAGATCGTTCTGAGGGGTTTATAGAGGGTGGGAGAGACCAATCCCATCCATAGATAATGTCTGATTGGTTTCTCCATTCTTGCGGTTTGATTTCCTCAAGGGGAGTGATTTTATAATCAGGCCAATAGGGGTATTTGCTTGAGGTAGAAGAAATCGATCGCTCCTTATTAAGGACGAATTTATTCTCAAACTTATTGAGATCTTCTTTATGATGAGGGCTTGATGAAGCGTTTTCTTTTGATACCAGAGGATCCTTTGTTTTCTCTGCTTCCTGATGTAATTGGCAGGCAGATAAAAGAACTAGAAAAACAATCAATGAAATTTGTTTTATCATGCGTATATTTAATATTTTTGGGGTTGGAAAGTTCCTTGTATAAAGGAACTCCATGAATGTTTAGCCAAATCATCTTGAGGCAATTTATATTGCTCAAAAATATCTTTGTTTTCTAGAAATCTTGGATCTTTTGTCTCTTTCAGGTAGGCGTTTAATTCTGACAATAAATGAGATTGAAGATCTTTAAAATTTTCATTTTCAGACAAATTACTCATGCAATATGGATCTTCTTTTATATCAAACAACTGAAACTTCGGCCTCTTTGCAAAAGCCTGATCGAAGTAAGAAGAATGACCTTTTTTTTGAAGATCTAATATGAGATCTTTAGTGGGTGAGCTGTCACAATTAGTAAAACCAGTTTCAGGATTCCCTGCTGGCCAACGGTTGGGTTCATAGTTGACACACAATAAAAATTCTGGAGTTCTAATGCAACGGACTGGATAACCCAAATCATCTTCTCTTCCGTAATCATGACGCTCTCTTCCCATATAGGCTCTAGAACGATCGTTTTTTTTGCTTTCTGAAGCTGAAAAGATTTCTAATAAACTACTTCCAGGCAATTCAGAAGGAATAGGAATATTGTAAATTTCGTAAAAAGTGGGTAACAGATCCACAAAGCTGCATAAAGAATCAATCTCATTGCCTCCTTCAAACTTATTGGGCCAATGAGCTACAAATGGGAGTCGAAAATCATCATCAAACATCTGTCCTTTTACTCTTGGAAATGGGCAACCGTTGTCAGAGGTAACCATAATGAGTGTATTTTCCAGTTCTCCTCTACATTCAAGTTCATCGACCATCAGACCTACTTGTGTGTCAAACCATTCAATTTCAAATGCATAGTCCAACATATCAGATCGAACGATTTCATGGTCAGGCCAGTAGGGAGGGACTTCGCTTATTTCGTCCATTGATTTCCCATTCAATAAACCTTGTTTAGGGGTATATTTTCGATGGGGCTCATGGGCGCCAAACCAGAAACAAAAAGGCTGAGAATCCGATTTAGCATTTAGGAAATCAATAAAGTTAGCAGGGTAATCTTTATTGCTGACGTTGCTATTATTTGGCGGCGTTAAAGTGTTTTTGTTGTATTCTTTACCAGCTGGATTGTTTGTGCGTCCTTTAGTTGTATAATCTCCTGGACCCCAACCCTTCCCAGTAAAGCCAACATGAACTCCATTTTCCTCTAAAATTTCAGGATACAGTTTTAATTCCTCTTTCCCAGGGAAATAACATTGATGATTGCAAGCTTCTCCTAATTGCCAAGTGTGCTTACCCGAGAGAATAGAAGCTCTTGAAGGGGCGCACTTGGGGTTCGTTGTGAACATATTATTAAAAAGAAGCCCATTTTTAGCTAAAGAATCAATGTTAGGTGTTTTTACAAAAGAATGTCCATAGCAACCAAAATGGGAAGCATCGTCAGCGATAATGAAGAGAATGTTGGTTTCTTGAATCATTTATCCCTTAACACCACCCATTTGAATTCCTTTTACTAAATGTTTTTGTAATGTAACGAAAACTACAATCATGGGAACAACAGCCATTGTAATCGCAGCCATGAGTAAATTTGTCTGCTGTCCTTGTGAGGACTCAAAGAATAATAAGCCAATGGGCAATGTAAATTGGTGGTCACTTTTGAGCATCACTAAAGGCCAGAAGAAACTGTTGTAATTCCCCATAAACGTGAAGATGCAAAGGGTGATTAAACCCGGTCTTGAGAGTGGCAATATTACATTCCAAAAAACCTGCCAAGTGCTGGCCCCATCTATAGTGGCAGCCTCATCCAACGCAGTAGGTATACCCATCATAAACTGTCTTAATAAAAAAGTTCCAAAGGCACTGAAAGAAGCAGGTAAGATCATACCTAGATAAGAATCTACTAGTCCCAAACGAATCATCATTTGAAAGTTTGGAATCATTAAAATCAGCCCAGGCACCATCATGGTGGAAAGATAGAGAAGGAAAATTCGGTCTCTCCATTTCCACTTCAATCTGGAGAAAGCAAATGCAGCCAGAGAACTTGTAAAAACTTGGACAAAGGTTACTGTGAAAGCTATAAATAGGCTATTTAGATACCACCTGCCATAGTTTAAATTTTCAATTGTAAAGACGGATTTGTAGTTTTCCCAATGAAAAATTTCGGGCCACCAATCAATACTGGCAACGTTTTCCAATGACTTAAGACTGGTCAATACCATCCATAAAAAAGGAAGGCAAAAGAGTAAAGATAAGCCAACGCATAAAATGTGAGGCATTAGAATTTTAGGAGTTTTAGTGCTCATTTTTTTACTTTTTAAAGAATTAGTCATTGACGTATCTGTTACCAAATCTCCACTGGAAAAGAGTGATAGCAAATATAATGCAGAATAAAATCCATGATAGAGCAGAGGCATAGGCAAGCCTTCCTCCGCCAAAACCCTCTTCATACACATAGTATTCTAAAGTTGTGGTTGCTCCAGCGGGTCCACCATTGGTCATTGCTTTAGCTACTTCAAAGCCGCCTTGCATTCCATGGATCACAGCCATAATCATAATAAAGAATGTAACTGGTGCCAATTGAGGCCAAGTTACATTCCAAAATTTCTGAAAATTATTTGCGCCATCAATTTCTGCAGCCTCTGTAAGTTCAGGAGAGACTGCTGATAAGGCCGCTAAAAATAGCAACATCTGATTGGAACCGATAGATGCCCAAAAACCCATGAACATAATCGAAGGTTTGGCCCAATGATATTCAGTCAACCAATTAGGAGTATTCAATCCTTGAGCCACCATTTCAGGAAAGTTATACATCAATTCCCCAAATCCTAGGAGTACAAATTCAAGGACCATCAATCCCATGCTGAGCATGACCGCATTTCCTAATCCATCATCCCAAGATTTAGCATCGGTCTTGAATGAATTCCAACCTATCAGAAGCGATCCAAAAACAATTAGAAACAACGCAATGGTAAGAGCGGTTCCTAAGTTGGACCATTGGATCCAACTTGGAATACAAAAAATAGGAATACTTAAAAAGACAAAGCTTAATACGAGTCCCCCAAGACCTAATTCCTCATCCTCTCTCCATTTTCGTATAATATTCACTCCTTTATAGAGAACAAAACCTAGGAATAAATAAGTGAGACCCATAAGGAAATAAAATACAGAGTCCGGTAAGGGTTCTGCTACGGAATGGATTCCATTGAGTATAGGTTGCAAAAATTGAGTGAGGGGTCCAGTTTCTGGGTTGAATATTTTTTTCCACAAAATAAAGGTGGCTACACCTGCTGTAAAGTGAGGCATGTAAAATAAGGTTCTGTAGACTGAAATGCCTCCGAACAGACCGCCTATAAAAAATAGACCAATCAATAGAGTAATTAGATAAAAGAATGGACTGACGTCGACTCCAGAAATACAGGCCACACTCACACCCATGATTACTAGAGTAACGATTATGAAGTGAGTCCTGAGTTTTTTATCTTTAACTTGTAAGTCAGAATTTAAGAGCATGGCTGCAAACAAACTGCCAGCAATACTCAAGGGAATCCCCATCATAAAAAATAAAGTATTTTTTAAGTATTTCCAAAACTCATCTGTGTTTAGTAAATTCGCAAAATTGTCAAAACCTATCCATTGTAGGGATTCCTCTTTAAACATGTTGTGCAACGAGAGGTTCCAGTTTGAAAAGGCCATCACAATACTAAAGGCCAAAGGAAAGATCGTGAAGGTTAGGAATCCAAGGATGTTTGGAGACAGAAAAGCCAATCCCCTGAGTGTATCGCTTTTGTTTTTATTTATCATAGTGATATTTTTTATGAAATGGGTTTGAAATGAACTCTAGAGAAGGTTTTTTGTCCTCAAGTTTCTCTTGATCGATCCGAGTTTGTTTTTTCATATCTTCAGAAAACCGTTCCTTAAGTGAGGGACTGTCATGGAGGTTCCGTTGAATTTCAAAATCTACGAATTTGGCAGCCTCTTTTGCGGCCTCGTCTGGGGTACTTAGATCATTCATAACTAATTCATAAGCAGTGCTCATCGCCTTCTCAAAAATTGAAGAAGATACATAGGGAGAGCGAGCTTCAGCAATTGCAATTGTGTGAGCGGCTTCTATGGGCACCTCATGAGCTCCCCATTCATTTTGCCAAGCTTCAGGGTGGGTGTATTTTTTTCCTTGAGCATAGATGGGGTTGGGAGGTCCGCCATCAGCTGTGGTAATGATGTTGTTGTTGTATTTGTCGCTGGCAAGAAAAGCTAGGAAAAGTGCCGCTAGCTCTTTATTTTTACTTCCTTCATAAATAGATGCATTCCTTGAACTTATGAGACAATTTTGGAATTTTTCATAGGGGTAATAGCTGACCGAGACTGGGGGCGGGTTTTCCATTTCTCGAAGTCGGATCAGCATCCATCTGCCAATATTTAGCATTGCATATTTTTGTTTGATGAAAAGAGAAAGTTCAGCGCCTCCATATCCTCCCTCAACATCAAACGAGGAGGACTCAGCGGCTGAAGGAATCAGATGAAGTTCATGCGTCCATCGGTAGAGAGTCTTCAATGATTCTGAAAAGGCTCCCTGATCTAGGGTGCTTGCAGTTAAAGTCTCGTTTAAGATTGATTGACCACTGCTACGACTGAGTGAGATTAACAAGCGATACAGTCTCCAACCCTCAAAAGGACTGAGAAAAAAGACCTCTTGCTTCTCAAGACCCTTGTTGGCTCTTTTAGTAAATTCAATTCCCATTTTCTCAAATTCCTGAACGGTCCAATTTTTATTAGGAGCTTCCATACCGTACTTTTTAAAGGTATCTGCATTGGACCAAAAAGAGAGAACATTGACATTACAAGGGAAGGAATATTGTTTTTGATCTCTTTGAATAACAGGTTTCAGTGCTGGGTATGTTTGGTCCAACCCGAAATTATGTTGCTCGGCATATTCTGTAACATCCGCCAAAATTCCTAATCGCTGGAAGCTCATCGTATCACAATCCATAATATCTCCAGCAACCCCAGAGATCCCGTGAATCATTTTTTTATTATCAATCCCACCAAAGTCTAATCTTAACTCCAAAATAGGTTTGCCGTTTTCGTTCACATGATTGTTTTCAACCAACCATTCATAGAACAAATCTACTTGTTCGAAACGGATCGGGTTTGGATCCGTGACCCAATAGAGAATGGGAACCTCGGATTGACTCTCAGGCTGAGAGGTTTTCAAGTAAAATGCAGTTAGCAAAATAGCAATTATAGAACCTATAAAAATTTTAGTCATTGGAAGGATTGGATAGAAGGTATTTTTAGCGTAAAACTAATTCAATGTATCTGTAAAAAACATGGATTAAGTGTTCTTATAAATGGATAAAGAATGATGGAGTGTGCATTCAATTTATGGATTCTATTCGTGGATTCAAGCAACTCTTGTAAAGTGAGGCAAGTCTCCTAAAGAAACCGATTCTTTAATAGATTGAGGGCCCACAAAAGATTGCCCATGAATGTCCTTCCATGTTCCCTCTGGAATCTGAACGACCCTTGAGATTGCACCTTTTTGAAGAACGGGTGCCACAATAAGATTTTCCCCAATCATAAATTGGTCTAAGATATTTTCATAGCCTTTACCAGGGAAATTAAATTCCATAGATCTTAAGATTGGAAGACCGGTTTCAGAAGCACTTTTTGCTAAGTCTAATATTTGGATTCCAAATTCAGTATGTAATTTCGCCATTTCCAAACAGATGGATGCATTTTCATCATTTAAAACTCTCCAAGGAGCTACTGAGAATTGCATCATTGGCATCAGGGCACTGGCCTGAGCGGATCGAACGATCAATTCTTGGTCGACATCTTCAATGTTTTTAAAAGATTGATATTCGCCTCCACCAATCATATCAGGGCAAGTGTAAGCATAGCCCATGTTGCTCATAGTTATCATATGGGGAATAAGAAGTTGTAAATCTTCCCAATTGTGCTTTTTGTCACGAAGTCTTTGCGCAATCGGCTCTCCAGCGAGTTTCCAAGAAGCACGAAGCTCATTGAGTTTGTATTCGCGCCCCAAAGATGCAAACAACTCCATATGGTCATTTGAGCTCGTTTCTGTGTTGTGTGAAATCATATTAGGATCTCTGTAAAAACGAGCATCTCCAGCATCGAATTTGAATCCATCCACTTTGTACTCCTCTTGTAACTTTTTAAGTGCATTGTGAAACCAAGCCAATCCTTCTGGATTGGATAAATCGATCACCCCACTGGCCCCATTCCACCAGCGAACAATACTTGGGAAGTTAGAAGTATTGGCCCACAAAACTTTTTCCTCCAAACTTTCATCCATAATAAGAAGTCCGCGTTTGGCTAGGTCTCGGTATATGAAACTGTCAGGACTTACGAATGGACACACCCAAAGCATGACTTTAAAACCCAAATCATGAAGTTTCTTAATCATCGATTTTGGGTTTTTGAAGCGAGTGCCTGAGAATTCCCAAACTCCATAATCTTCCTGCCAGTTGTCATCGATCATTAAAACCCCAGGAGGATAACCTTGATCAATGATAGACTGGGCGTAGGTAAGTATGTTCTCTTCGGTTTGATTGTATGTAAGCTCAATCCATGTGTTGTATTGAGGTAGGGTAAACATCATTTCCTCCGGGATTTCACCCGTGGGTTTGAAGTGAGTGGCCGAGGCAACTTCGTAGGCTTCCCTAATATTCGAAGAGGATTCATGGAAGGTGATATCCTTGTTCTTGCTTTGAACATGTATAAAATCTTCGGTAAAATGGATCTCAAGGGGGCTTTCTGACCAAATATAGCGCCCTTTGGTTGAGATCAAAAATGGAACGCTTTGATTGCCTAAATTATTACCACTTTGGTTGATTTGGTAACCCTTTTTGTGTGGCATCAAATGCCCTTCGGCGATATTGCCACTCCACCAATGTTCGTTTGCCAATAATTTTGTTTCTAAGTTATCTGTCATAGGTGAATTATAGCACCTCAGGAGATTACTTTAATGGACTATCTGATAAATGATCTGGATGAAAGAGCTCTAAATTTCAACTTAGCTAGATGGGAATTGAAAAGTTAGAAGGTTGTTTTAGATTCGGAAGGATTTATCAAGACTTAGATTTTCGATATTCTTTTGGAGAAACCCCTTCTATCTTTTTAAAAATTCTAGAGAAATAAAAAGGATCTTCGTATCCTATAAGCTCAGCAACTTCCTGTATTGTATAGTGGCTCATCTCTAATAGCTGTCGAGCGTGCATAATTTTGAGGTGAATAAAAAAATCTATGGGACTCATACTCGTGATCTCTTTGAATAAATTCCGGTAAAGAGTAGCAGAGAGACCTGCATTATTTGCCAACTGTTCCAGACGATAAGACCTGTGCAGGTTCTCTTTCATGAAATCAATTGAGTTTTGGATTTTATCACTTGAGGATTTAGGCCTATTCTCGCTTTTAAATTTAAGATGTAGGATTCTGCCTAAAAATTTAGAACAAGCCGTGGAAGCTCCAACTAGATTTGTGTAACTAAAGCCACTGTTGTACCAAGTATAAATTTCTTCCCAAGTATTCATTAAATTGGAGTCCGAAGGTATGTTTATAGATGGATTTTTTTTGTCTATTCCAAGCAATTTAACAAAGTTGCCGCCTTGTCTTCCAATAAAATGAACCCAATACCGAGACCACGGTTCATCAGGATCTGAAAAGTGAAAGTAAGAAAAGTTGGGAGGAATAATAATTAGGTCCCCCTCTTTTTGAATGATAGACTGGTTATTAAATTCAAAATATCCCTTTCCTTTAACCACATAATGAAGGGTAAATTCAGGGATCCCTTTTTCGCGATTCATGGATTGGTTGATGGCATTTTCTTGGTATCCAAGTCGAATAGGAAACAAGTCCTGAAGAATGGGTTTGTGGATGTTTAAAGAAACTGTTTGCTTGGGTAATATAACACTTATCCCGCCTTGGTCCGTTTTGCCGATCATAATGATAATATATAGTCTATCTGTAAGTTCTATCAACTATTTAATATAAATTTACAATTTGCTTTTAAATAGAATTTTAAATAATTGTAATATAATGGATTAAATAATTTCATTAACAATATATTACAGTTTCTATTTGATTGTTTTTGGAAAAATAGATTTTGTAATTACTTACAAATAGTCTATTACTAATGAAGAAATAGTCCATTTTACA
>CAJWYM010000017.1 GCA_913049555.1 uncultured Opitutia bacterium | reverse complement strand
ATTTCCCCTTAAGGGGAAGGCTAGTTAAGGATTGCTTGCTAAATAACTAATCAATCTACAATATCGATAATACAACTATTGTCTACTATATCCGAGCCACTTCAGAGAGGTGATAAAAAGTAAGTTGCGAAATGCAAAAGAACAGATAAATTGAAGTTATTATGGAATATGTGTTTGAAGTAGTGAGAGAGTATGACGGTGGATATTGTGCCGAATGTTTATCTGCTGATATTGTGACTGAAGGGGACAGCTGGAAAGAGCTTTGTGAGAATATAAAAGAAGCAACGACAGCTTATTGTTTTGACAAGCCTATGCCCAAAACGATTCGTCTTCATATGGTTCATAATGAGGTTTTGAGCTGTGCCTAGACTTCCAAGAGATTTAAGCGGAAAAGAACTTATAAAGAAACTTTCCAAGTCTTGGGGTTATGAAAAAACTCATCAAACAGGAAGTCATGTTGTTTTGGAAACGAAAGAACCCTCTACACACCAGATTGTAGTTCCAGAACACAAAAATTTGAGAATTGGAACACTCAATAGCATATTAAGAATGGTTTCTGCGCATAAGGATGTATCAAGGGAAGATATTCTTGATACTTTGAAATAATCTTTTCTTTTTAGCTACTTTACTGAAAAGGGGAATTTAAAGTAGTTTTCCCACTTAATCGTTAGGTGTATAATCGTTTTAATTTTAAAGTAATGGTAGCACTCCTCGAAGAATATAACCCACGCCTAGCGAAAACAGATTTTTCTCCAAAAAAGTGCAGAACGGTAAATTTTTCAGAGACGTCAAATCGAGTCGAAAATGTGCTCTATGGAGCTCAGGATTTATGCCTAGTGAAAGAGGGTTAAGTTAATTATAGGAACAGGCAATATATGCTAATGTTTATGAATAAAATAATGATTTTAAAAGGAACTTTGTTTGGAATTCTTTTATTGTGTGGAATTGATCTAACATGGTTTTCTGATAAATCAAGGGGTCACCCAGTTCCAGGAAAAAGATATTTGTAGGGGAACTGGTCTCAATGAGGAAACTGAGGTTCTGCTATATTATGACATAAACACTATGAAGTTTTATCTTTTCACTGCATTAACCTTGTCATTTATATTATTTATAATGAATTCAGACGAGAACCACTCCAAACAATCAGACTCAAAATCTAAAGAAAACTAATCAAATCTTATGAAAACCTTGACTATCATTCTAAGCCCAAACTTTTGGTCCGGTTAATTATTGTTGATAAATGTCATCTCCCACAGAAGTTGCGGGTACAATAGCTCAGAGGCTTATTGAATATGAAATCTCTACAGGTTCCATAGGGCTGTATAAAACTTTTAAGCAATTTGTTTCTTTAGAATTTTTAATTGAAAGAGGCTTGTAAAGAATTGCGTTCAAATTGTTTGAAAATTAAGTTGATTACTGGTTTGGATGTTCAGTTTTTCAATTTTATCATACTGCCAATTGATTTGGAATTGTGAAAATTACTAATTTTATAGATTTATTATGAAAATTTATTTCTTTTTGTGGATTGTTTGTTTCATTCCTTCGTTTTGTTGTTTTGGAATGCGGGAAGAATGGAAAATTTGGACGAGTCATACAGGTTCCAAAATGGAGGCTAGATTGATTCGAGTAGATACAGACTCTGTGGTTTAAGAAAAAAGAATGGAAGTGAAATTGCTGTAAAAATACATCAACTCAGTGATGCGGATCAGAAATTTATAGATTCTTTGGAAGTTGCAAAAGGAAATACGAGTGTTGAAGGCATAAATGCGAGGCCGGGAGTTGTGAGCTCCAAAATAGCCTGTGTAAAGGACAAAAAATGGCATTATTACTTATATTTGCCGGAAAGTTTCCATGATAATAAAGAGTGGCCGGTCTGGTTTATCATGTCTCCTGGCGGTGGATCCAAAAGTGGTGCATTGAAACGCTATATTAAGGGTGCGGAAAGATTGGGTTGCATTTTGGCTCTTTCTGTTGAGTCTAAAAATGGATTTAAGGGTTCAGATCAGGCTATGATGGCTATGGTTGAGGATGTTTATGATCGATTGCCTATTGCGGGAAATCTTGGTTTTTCATCCGGGATGTCAGGAGGATCTAGAATGGCATTCCTAATGGCTGAATTGGAGAGGAATATATCTGGAGTTTTGTCTTGTGGATCTGGAAGTGGTGTCTATGTGGAGGCTACGGATTTTAGAGCTTCAAAATTGCCTAAATCCACTTATGTATACAGCCTTATAGGAACCAATTGCTTCAATCGAACGGAGGCTTTTACCTGTCATACAAAATTTCCGAAAGATTATCGATTGCATTTTTTCCCAGGGAATCATGATTGGGCGGGGTCTTCCTACCTTGAATTAGGAATGATCCGAGTGATGGGAGAGGGCTTGGCAGATTACGTGGGCAATAGTCATCAAAAATTGAAACGATCTTATGCTGATTGTGTTTTTACTTATATGGATGAAATAAAGGATGAGGAGCCTTGGGAGGCTTTTTATTTGGCTCAATTTTTGAGCGAATTTCCTGTGGATAGAAAAGATCAATTGAGGGCAAAAAAGATTGCAGATAATCTGAGTAAAAGCGAACAAGTGAAGCTTGCGATTGAAGCGGACCAGGCAATCTGGGAATTAGGATCAAAATTCTATGAGGATGTTTATTATAAGGAAGATAGAAAGATAAACAAATCGCTCCTCAAAGCAGCAGAGAAGGTGGGTAAAAGGTTTGTAGAGATCCCTCACGGGGAAATTATTTCTTTGCTAGGCAAACCCTGCAAATAGTAGCTTTTCTTTATGATCACTGCTAGTTGGTGGGGTGTGTTGGCTCAAAACATTGATTGAGGCAAATGAGTCTTTATACTGAATCTTATTTTAAATTGCTCATTGTACAATACAGTTTTTGGAAATAAGAGTTTTGATTACTGGGTGTATATATTTGAGTGATTAGTTACACAGAACCACTCGGTATCTTGCTTTGCCTGATTGTAAGTGATGCATCGCTTCATTGATTTGATCCATAGAAAACGCTTCAATTATGGGTTCTATTTTGTGTAGTTTTGCAAATTCAAGCATTTTAGCAATCGTAGATGGACTGCCTACAGGAGATCCTGAAACAGATCTTTGGCCCATAATCAATGGAAAGACTCCAATATCTAGAGGTTCTAGAGTTGCACCAACAAAGTGGAGTCGTCCTTTTGGTTTTAAAGTGCTTATAAAGAGATTCCAGTCTAACTTAACATTTACAGTTGAAATGATAAAATCAAACCGATTTGCAGCCGATTGGATTTCTTCCACGTTGTTTGAGTTTAAAGTATCTTTTGCTCCCATTTCTAAAGCTTCCTGTTTTTTGGATTCACTGGATGTGAATGCGGTCACATCGCACCCCCAAGCATTTAAAAATTTCAGAGCAATATGACCCAATCCTCCAATTCCTACAACGGCCACTTTATCTTTTGCTTGAATGTCAAATTGAACTAAAGGATTGAATACGGTAATCCCTCCGCAGAAAAGAGGTCCGACTGTCTTTAAGTTCATTCCATCTGGAATCTTGACCACACTTGACGCTTTGGCTCGGACTTTGTCGGCAAATCCTCCATGGTGGGAGACAATTGTAGATTCTGCAGAGGAACATAAATTATGATCCCCGGATTCGCAGGAATTGCAAGATTCACAGTAACCCGAGTGCCAGCCCAATCCAACGATCTCCCCTACGGAGAGGTTCGTGACTTCGTCGCCTTTTTTGGAGATTTTGCCCACAACTTCATGTCCAGGCACAAGAGGATAAGAGCTGATTCCCCAATCATTGTTGATCATACTCATGTCGCTGTGGCATAAGCCTGAATACAGAACCTCTATATCTACGTCATTGGAACCTATTGGACCAAGCTCATAGGTGAAGGGCTTTAATCTAGCCCCTGCCTCTGGGGCAGCATATGCATTTACAATTGTTTCCATAATCTAATTTTCTGGGTTATGGCAAGTTGCTACAAGTAATTTTTATTTCAAGTTTAAAGCGCATAAATAAATAAAAACTTATTTCCGAGTGGTACCCTAAGCTTGTATTAGATTCTCGATTCTCTACAGGCTTCATCGGGTTGATAATTTCTAGAAATCGAATAGCAAACAGATTAAGGGTCCAGAATCAGAGAATGGTTATGCTAGGAAAAGTGGAGAAAACCAATGAGTCCATAAAATAGGACCAGCCAAAAGATAGGGATCTTTTTGGATTGAATCAGGAAGATCCCAACAAGAACAAATGCCATGTCAACGGGTGTGAAAATGGCACTGGTAGCAACGGGTTGGTAAAGTGCTGCTATGAGTAAGCCCACGACTGCTGCATTTATCTTGGCCGAGATACTGGAAAGCAAGGGGTTGGAAATTAAGTTTATCCAGGCACCCTGGAAGGCATACATCAATAGAAAACCGGGTAAAAATATGAAAAAAGTTCCTAAAATTGCTCCAATCCATTTTGAGTCTGGGGTGCAGAGAGCCCCTAAGTAAGTAGCCATGGTAAACATTGGACCGGGAACTGCTTGAGCCGCCGAGTAACCGAGCAGAAATTCGTTCGAGCTCATGGAGCTTCCGACGGTGTCTTTGAGGATGGGTAAAACTACATGACCCCCTCCAAATACATAGGATCCACTCCAGTAAAATTCGGAGGCAATGGCAATTTTTGGACTGAAAAATTGAGTGGTAGGGAGTAAGAATAAAAATGCTAAAAATATAAAAATGGATCGTTTCTGAATTTGTATTTTTGAGAGGGTCTCTGTCGCATGCTTTGTTTTTTTCTTGAGGAAAAACCCTAGGGTGGCAGCGATTAAAAGAATTATAATTTGGGTAAAGATTCCTGAGAAGCAAAGTAAAGAAAATGCACTGAAAATGGCAACCTGTTGGTTCCACTTATCTTGGCAAAATTGATGAAACATTTTCCAAATGGCATCGGCAACTACGATTACTGCAAGAAGCTTGAGGCCATGAATGACTCCACTGGATTTTTGAATGAATTCTGCTTGGCTTGAGAATGAGGCCAATAATAACATGATCAAGAAGGAGGGAAGCGTAAATCCAATAAAAGCAGAAATTCCCCCTGATAGACCATTTCTCCTTAACCCGATGGCAAATCCTAACTGGCTGGATCCGGGGCCAGGGAGGAATTGTGAAAGCCCTAAGAGTTGACTGAAGTTTTGATCATTGATCCATTGAAGCTTCTCAACAAAGGTTTTATAAAAGTAACCCACATGAGCGGCTGGTCCTCCAAAGCTACAACAACCTAAAACAAGAAAACGAGTGAAGATTTCAATATTAGATCTCATCGTCTTACGATTGTCTAAAGTATCTACTGAGGGCTGTTTGCTTAATTATCCTTCTTCCAGCCTTTGTAAAGAGGATTTACTGGTTGTGAATTTTCTTCAGAATTTTCAATGCGAATCCCTCTTTTTCTTTTTTGTTCTTCAGTCCAGTGGGCTGGCTTGGCTAATATTTGGATGTAAAAAGAGTCGTATTGTTTTTCTTTTGCAAGATCAATCGCTTGGATAATTTCTCCAGTATGGATCGGTTGAGCACTTTCTGGATTTTTGCCAAAGGCACAGTCAAAGTCCCAGTAATCTACATTATCAGGGGTGGCCTTGTTTCTTTCTCTTTTGAGGTATTTCCTGATGTTGCCTTTGGCGGCTTCGACCAATCTTTCGGCCTTAATTTTATCGTCGGTTAGAGGGAATTGTTTTTTCATAATTAAAGAAGTGTTTCCATTTAGAGTATTCAGCGAATGCGCTCATAGTAACCAGATTTTCGGGATACTTTGGATAAGATTTTAAAGGCTCTTTTTTGTGCTGCTTCCGCTCCAGATTTAAGAACAGATTCCAGATAGATTTTATCGGTCATCAGTTCGTGGTATCTTTTTTGGATGGGTTCTAGCTTCTCAATCACGGATTCTGATACTGATTTCTTAAATTCTCCGTAGCCTTTGCCGGAGAATTTATCTTCAAGCTCTTGATTGGATTTTCCGGTGAGGGAACCTAGGATCGTTAACAGGTTCTGGATTCCGGGTTTGTCATCAGAGGCAATAATATCACTTCCTGAATCTGTGACGGCACTCATGATCTTCTTTTTGAGTATGGAGGGTTCGTCTAATAAGAAAAGAGTTCCATTTCTATTTACATCCGATTTGGACATTTTTTTTGTTGGATCCGCCAGTGACATAATTCTGGCCCCAGTGGTTCCTATAAATGGCTCGGGGATCGTGAAGGTATCTGAATATTTATTGTTGAATCTGTTTGCTAAGTCTCTGCAGAGTTCTAGGTGTTGTTTCTGATCTTCTCCAACGGGAACTCGGTCTGCATTGTACAGTAAAATATCAGCTGCCATTAAAATTGGATAATACAAGAGGCCTGCGTTGATACTCGCCTGAGAAGGGGCTCCTGTGTGCTCTAATTTAAGGTTATTTTCGGATTCCTTATCTATCTGAAAACCAAGCTTTGCTGCTTTTTCTTTGAACTGCGTCATTCGTTGTAGTTCCCCGATAGGGCATATACAACTTAAAATCCAAGCCAATTCAGCATGTCCGGTTACATGAGACTGAATAAATTGATGCGATTTTTCTGGATCTAACCCACAGGCAATGTATTGAGCAACGCAACTGAGCGTGTTTTTCCTTAATTCTGAAGGTTTGTAATCCACTGTGATTGCGTGCATGTCCACAATCCCAAAATAACATTCATAGTCCTGAAGCATTTTCTCCCAGTTTAGGACGGCTCCAATGTAGTTGCCAAGGGTGAGTTGGCCAGTCGGTTGGGCGCAAGTTAAAACTACCGGTTTTTGATCTTTGCTCATGTTTCTATTGATTGTTTAAAATTTGATCCCATTTGGACAATTGAAGAGCGAGGGGTTTATTGCCCGGCATTCCTGGTTTGTCTCGCATTTTCATGGCTCTTTCAAGATTAAAAACACATTTCCATGTTCCTTCTTTGAGGGCTGGATGTATCTTTGCGGCTTCTTCGTTGTTGATCTGATCGAGTGGGGTATCGGTAGATTCAGCCATACTTACTAGAGTTCCAACGATATGATGGGCATCTCTGAAGGGAACTTTATGAACGACTAAATAATCCGCAAGGTCGGTTGCCAAAAGAAGTGGATCTTTGACGGCATCGGCGCACTTTTCTTTATTAAATTCCATCCCTTCCATGGTGCCTTTGAGAACTTCTAGGCAAATGGAGAGTTGGTCAAAAGAGTCAAACACTGCTGGTTTGTCTTCTTGAAGGTCTCTGTTGTAGGTAAGTGGGAGCCCTTTTACCATAGTAATTAGAGATTGTTGGTTGCCTTGAATTCGGGCGGATTTCCCCCGAAGAAGTTCCAAAGAGTCTGGATTTTTTTTCTGAGGCATGAGGCTGGAACCCGTTGTAAATGCATCTGGTAGTTTTACAAATCCAAACTCAGTGGTGTTCCAGATAATAATATCCTCAGAAATTCTTGAAATATGGATCGCACAAGTGGTGCATGCGTTGGCAAAATCCATGAACAAATCACGGTCGCTGACGGCATCCATGCTATTGCTTGTAATCTGTGGATTCCCTGATTCATCAGTAAAACCTAATTCTACAGCTACCATTTCTCTGTTTATTGGGAGTGTGGAACCTGCAATTGCTCCGGAGCCTAAAGGCGAGAAGTTGGCGTTGTCTTTTACTGTGAGCAAGCGATTCCAATCTCTATGGAGCATTTCAATGTAGGCAAGCAAGTGGTGGCCTATGTAAACTGGTTGAGCTCTTTGTAAATGGGTGTAACCGGGTATTATAACTTCTGGATTTGCTCGGGCAATTTTTAGAATCGCTTGCATTGTGCTTTTTACTTTTTGGATCAGTATGTCACAAGCCTCTTTGAAAAAAAGTCTCATATCTGTGGCAACGAGATCATTTCTGCTTCTGGCCGTATGTAGTTTTGCCGCATGCGGGGTGAGTTCTGTTAATAATTGTTCCAAGTTCATGTGAACATCTTCGAGGGCAGGGTTCCAATGGACTTCGTTCTTTTTTATTTTGTCAGCAATTTTATCAAGGGCCTGATCTACCGATTCGTGCTCTTCAGTACTCATTAGATTTGTTTGGTGAAGCATTTTAATGTGCGCTTTGCCTACTTTTACATCATAGGATGCCAGTCGAAAATCGAAAGACACGGATTCACTGAAGCGAAGCATTAAATCGGAAGGGGATTCATTGAAACGTCCTCCCCATGTAACTTGTTTACCTATACTCATATCTGTACCATAAGCTTAGAGGCTGAATTTAAAACAAAAATCACCGAAAGTTCTTATTTTATTTAACAAATTTCGATTCAGTGTTTTTGAATATTTAGATTTTAAATTCTGATTTAGAGATGAGTTTCTACTTTTTGGATATTGCTTTAAATGGCTTAGATTCTTCATTCTAATAGATTTGAGTGTTTGTTTTAACTCTTTATGTTATTTTATTTCAATGGTATCTGTGATAAATGGGGTTCTGGCTATTTCCTCTTGGTTACAAGGCATTGAGTGTCAGAACACCGCATTTTTGTGAAAGAACTATTTTATTAAAAATGTTCTTGCCAGAACTTTTGTAATTATCTTTACTTAAATCTTTGGGCCGGCTTAGCTCAGTTGGTAGAGCAACTGACTTGTAATCAGTAGGTCGCCAGTTCGACTCTGGCAGCCGGCTCCATTTACTTTATTCTGACAGCCCGCTTATTAAAGCGGGCTTTTTTGTTACTAACATTTAACACATTGCTATGGATAATTTTCTAAGAAAAGAAGTTTATTTTAGTGGTTCCGTTCAAGGAGTAGGGTTTCGATATAAATCTTGCGACATTGCTAGTAAATTTTGCATTACTGGTACGGTTGAAAACTTAAAGGATGGGCGAGTGAAATTAGTCGTCGAGGGTTCCCTGTTTGAAGTTCAAGGTTTTTTATTTGAGCTAAGACAAAGAATGATCCAAAATATAACTAATGATGTTTGTGAAGATCACTCCTATAAAGGTGAATTTTCCAATTTCAAAATTTTAAGTTGAACGATGCAATTTGTTATTGAGTCTAAGGGTATTTCTAAAGTTTTTAATAGTGGGGAAAATAAAATTGAAGTGCTTTCTGGGGTAGATCTAGAATTAATCCCAGGCGACAGTATTAGTATACAAGGATCTTCTGGTTCAGGAAAGTCGACCTTCCTAAACATCCTTGGGTTGTTGGAAACACCCGATCAAGGTTCTGTCAAGTGGCTCGGAAAAGATGTATCTTCCATGAACTCTAATGAAATTGCTAAACAGCGATCTTCTGTGATTGGATTTGTCTATCAGCATTATTATCTAATTCCGGAACTCAACGTGTTAGAGAATGTTTTGATTCCTGCTAAAATCAATGGAACTGAAGATGCTTCTGTTAAAGATCGAGCTTTGCATCTCTTGGAAGTTGTGGGATTAGAAGATCGTAAAAAACAAGTAACCAATCAATTGTCTGGAGGGGAGAGGCAACGTGTTGCTCTTGCGAGAGCTCTTATCAATCAGCCTAAATTGATTTTAGCCGATGAACCTACTGGAAATTTGGATGAGGAGACCGGTCTTGTCGTTATGGATATGTTGTTGAATCTGTGTGAAGTCGAAAATGCTGCTTTGATCTTGGTCACTCACAATCAGGAATTTGCTAAGAGAACAAACCAAGCGATGCGGTTGACCTTAGGCAAAATCAACCCTTGTTAAACATCTATAAATGTATGATCCATTTATAATTTACAATTTATGGGTTATTTATTGGATCAGTAAATTAAAACTTGTTTTTACATTCTGTTTGAGCCAACTGTATTGAGAAGCGTTTAATTTTTGGCGAATCGCTAGGGCCAAAATACAGTTGTCTATTTTTTCATCCCAATTTTCTTTTAAATGTGAACCTTCTATTAAAAAGGAGATCACAGTTTCTGGTATGGGGTCTGTTACAACTTCGTAAGGCTCCTTGGTGTTGTTATTGACTGCATAGTCCAATGACAATAAAACATCTTCAAAAATCTTGGATTGGATCCCATGATCGGTCAAAATATGATTGATATCATTCATTAGTTTTGAAGCATATGAACTCTCCAAGCGGGAACAAAATTTATCAAAAGCTTCTATTTTAGCACGATATCCAGATTCTAAAATCAATTGTTTGGATGTTGGGTCTCTGATTTCAAGGGAGTCTGCGCTTTGATTGATAAAATAGATTTCGTTCATATCCAGATCCAAATCGCAAGAACAGATTTGAACTACCAATTCTAGTACTTTAATCTTGGCAGAATTAGATTCAAAATTGAAGTTTGAAGGAAAAGACAGGGCTCTTTTTTCTTCTATGATCTGATCAAATTCCGCTCGATATTTTTGGGCTTCTTTAAAGTAATGATAGAATTGAGGAAGCCAGAGCACTTCATTTTCATGGACTTCACCATCTGAAAGAATGGCGCCAATAAGTATTTTCCCGAGGTTGTAAACCTCATTGTCATTTACTAATTTGGATAGGTCTTCTAAAACAGGATTTATGCTGACTTCTTCAAACATGGGGGGCTATATAATGGAATGTGAATAAACTAATCTCGTCTCGCGTGTTTGAAAGTTAGGTGTTCTCCCAAAAGCAAACCAAGATATCCTTTTAATGTAATCGATTCTGGAACTCTTACAATAGGAATTTCAATAATATTTCCTTTTCTTTGGATTTTTGAAACTAAAGATTGATTTTCATCACTGAAGCGGATCCCATCTGTGGACTTCTTTTTATAAGATCCCCAGCGATCAATGTCCCCTTGTCCTAGGTCCACTCTTAATACAGGATTCCCCATGTTGTTTCCGAACCAAATGACTGCTTTCGAACCTAGAGCTTTGACTTTACAAACTTTAAGATCTGGAAGTGTGATTTCTCTTATAGAAAGTTCTAATTTGGATTCTTTAGGATAACTCACCACCAATCCCTTGATGGAGGCAACCATTGGGGTGAGATAATCTCTCTGGCTCCAGTAATTGGAAATTTTTGCATCTCGTTCAGTCAATCTGCTTGATGGAATTTTAAAAATCTTCTCATTTTCCATTTCTAGGTAAAGGTTCTTCTTTTTATCAGTCCATAGTAAAGTGGCTCTGATTTGCTTTCCATCGCTGGAGGTCCATGTCCTTAACTCAAGACCCGCATCAAAATCAATTTCGTCCTCTAATTGTGGTTCTTCGTATGGAGTTTCTTCTTCGCTGACGAGAGATTTATACTGTTGATCATCCAGGTCCAAAAAAACCCCTTTAGCTGTGATTCTGTTGTACATTTTTCTTTGATGGCTTTCAGGACCAAGATCAAGGGTAGAATTTCCTTGAAGTTTCACTCTATAAATTTGAGGGAAATTTAAAATGGGGGACAAATCCTGAATTTTGCAATCCATCAAAAGGAGTTCATTTAGATTGGGGCAATATTCAATCGCCTCTAGGTTAGAAATAGGATTGCCGCTTAAGTCTAATGTGTATAAGTTCTCTAAGTAACCAATGGGTTCTAAGTCAGAAATCTCATTATTGCTCAAGTTGAGTTCGAACAAATTTGGGAGTTTATGAATTCCTTTTACGGATTGAATGCCTTTATTAGCTGCATGCAACTCTTCTATATCAAGAATTTTGTTCGGTGGAATTTCGCCTTCTGGAGTCCGAGTCTTTCTGCGAAGAACGTTTTCTAATTTAGGATCTTCAACTAAAGAGGCAAAAAGCCCAGAAGTTGTTATGGCAACCAGCACCCATAGAAAAAGAATCTTAATCATGAGCGATTTAGCAAATCGGAATGGATTTATCATAAAGGACAATTGTATTGTAGCATTATTTTGCTTTCAAGCCATATTTGTTGACAAAAAGTGCAAATAATATTTTGTTGTTGGAGAAGCTAACCATTCCCATTTTATATTCCCTCTTAATGCTAAAAAATTCATTTCGACCTTCCAGAATCCTATCTCACAAACATGGGTTCACTCTTGTTGAATTACTCGTGGTAATTGTTGTCCTAGGTATCTTGGCTACAATTACAGTAAAAATTGCCACCAATGTTGGGGATAGCACAAGCGAGGCGAGAGCCAGAGCTGATCTAGCAGTTCTAAGCACAGCATTGGAAAGGTATAAAATGAAGAATTCAGATTACCCTCACAAAGCAGACAACAACGAAGTTTTGAACGCATTGATGGGATTTACAGATCCTAACGGTAAAAAATTACGAAAAAAGAAACGCTCTTTTATAGACACTTCTACCCTTGTTTTTACTGATAACTGGGTCGAAAAAGAGGATATCAGTTCTGTTCCTACCTCTATTAAAATTTTAGATCCGTGGGACAATCCCTATGAGTATGAATACGATCGCAATGAAGACATCGCCTACAATTTGTATTCAAAAGGAGCCGATGGTCTCAGTGGTTCGGATGAAAATGACTTAGACAATATTTATTACCAAGAGTAAGAATGAACAGACATATCAAATCTAAAAAAAGGGGCTTTACATTGATTGAATTGCTCGTTGTGATCGCAATTATTGGAATTTTGGCTGGGATTGCCATTCCAACAACTGGACTTGTAATGGAAAAGGTCAAGAAAACGGCTTCCCAAGCTCAGTTTTCTGGTTACATCAATGCAATCAAGCTCTACAAACAACAGTATGGATATTATCCTGCTTTTGATGGTGGAAACAGCGGAGAATTTCGTTTGGGAACGAGCTCCGCCGCTACCAAAGAGTTCCATCGTTTTCTGACTGGGCGAGAATTAAACGGAAATCGGCTTACAAAAACAAATTTACGCAAATACAACACTAAGGGTCGGTCTTTTTATGAATTTGGTGCGGATGATTTTTTTGACAATGATACCCCAACCCCAGACGATGATCGGATTGCAGATGCGTTTGGAAACACGGATATTTTTATTGTGATCGATACGGATTTGGATGGTTTTATAAATGTTCCTACTGAGGATGAACCCTCTTCCAAAATTAGAACCCGAGCAGATATAGGTATATACTCCAAAGAAGACTTGAATCAAGGTTTTCCTTTCATTTCCTCTTATTAATCATCGAGAATTTCTCATGTTAAAAGCTCCTAAATCTGGATTTACCCTAATTGAGTTGTTGGTTGTTATTGCATTGATGGGATTGTTGGTGGGAGGTATTGGTTTTTCAATGAGGGGAGGCACTGGCAAAGCAATTGAAGCCTCCCAGAGGATTGCAATCGGGATGCTCCAAAATGCTAGAAATCAGGCGATCATGCATGGAACTCGTGGACGGTTGATTATCAATGCTGACAAAGCGGACCCTGACAAGTATCTCCGACAATTTGGTGTGATTTACGAAGACAGCAGCAAAACCAATTATTGGTTGGCGACTGGTAGAGGCGAATTGCTACCCAGTAATATACGCTTTGTCCCTAATTATGGAACAAACAACTTTTCTCACAACGGGACCGAGGGGAAGTTGGACGGAATGCGACTTGATTACCCTCAGAAAAAGCCACAAAAAGAAGGTTCAGGATCAGAATATTATTATTACGAATTTACAAGTTCTGGTACCTTTTACAATTCATTGGCAGCTTTTATTGTAGGGGAGGGGATTTACAATCCTGCAAGCAGCCAATCTGACAAGATCGATTGGGACCGATTGTCTCTGGCTGGTTTTAAAATATTAAAGACAGGTGGAACCATACAATACCCAGAACCGAGTTTGATCAAAGGTTTTGGAGATGAGTGATATTCGCAGTGGATGGTTTCCTTCTGAAAATTTCTAATGACACAAAAAGGCATAAGTATGAACATTAAAAAACACAAAAAAAGTGGTTTTTCCCTGATTGAAGTGGTTTTAGCGATTGGAGTATTTTCATTAGCGATTCTAGCTTTGGTTGGATTGATGGGCCCTATGATGAGCAATGCTGATGAGGTGACTGATATTTCTGAAGCTACGGGTCTCACGGATAAAATTGAAGGTTACCTAGAAGAGAGAAAAGAGGAGATCGGCTTCGATGAGCTTTATACCAACTGGATCTCACCCACAAATCCATCTTCAGATATTTGGAAATCCATTTACGAGGTTTCCACTGCCAACGGTAGATTTATTGGTGAGTTGGATGAAGCTTCTGGAGAAGATGGAAAACCAATAAAAAGCACGATTCAAACATTGGCGGAGGGGACGGTTTTTAAGATTCACTTGGGTAAAAACGAGTCCGTTCAGGAAGTGACAGATATTGGAGAGGAAGCCCATATGGTGATACAAGTTCAAATTCTTTCTGGACCCGCTAGGCAGGACCCTACAGATACAAATATCGTTTGGAATGAAGTATTTTCTTACACAATGGCCCTCTTGCGTTGAATCATTTCTAGACAATTATGCGATCTACATCTAAAAATAAAAGAAGCTACGGTTTTACATTGGTTGAAATATTGGTTGCTACTGCAATGATGGCCATTCTTTTAACGGTTGTCTTGTCTATTACCAACAATTTCATGAGGGGTTGGAACCAGACAAGTGGGAAATTGTCTACAAGTTCTGATGCTAAATTGGCACTCGATTATCTTTCTCGAGATTTATCCTCAGCGATTTTTAGAAACGATCAAAGTGAGTGGTTGGAAACTCAGTTGAATAAAAATGTGGGTCCCAATCCCTATTTGGTGAGAAATACCAGTTTGGTCAATTTTTTCACTCCCGTTGTGGATGAATCAGGTTCGACCACCGGAGACATCAGCGCAGTTTGTTATGAACTTGAATCCCAGACTTTTTTTGAGGGAAGTGATATTTCGACCTTTGGACTGTACCGAACGCTTGTGTCTCCTCAAGACACTTTTAATGATTTTTTAGGGGATGGTTCTATTTTAAGCTCCAATTGGGGTTCTAGTTCTGCGCCTTACAATCCTTACACTAAAGAGAAGCCGCCCACTGCGAATCTCATTGTTGCCAATGTGGTCGAGTTTACAGTTCTTTTCTGTTATACAGATTCGGATGGAGAAAAAGTGGAAATCCCTAAAAAGATTTCAGAAGCTGTGGATTTGGTTTTCCCTGAAAATGGAACCGCCAAATACGTAGAAATAACCATAACTGTTGTCACTGACGAAGGTGCTAAATTATTGAATGCAGCCTTATCGAATCCACCTAAGTGGAGGGCTGACTTGAATGAAGATGGCAAGGAAGACTTGATGGATATTATCGATTATCACGGTGCCACATTCAAGCAACGTGTTTATTTTTACAATAAACCAATTTAAATTATGTCTCTTAAAATACTCTCAATTTCTGCTCTTGTTTTAGGGCTTATCTCTATTCTGACAGCTGCATTTTCGGTTTCAAATTACATGTCCCTACAAGATGATATGCGTTCCTTCAGATCGGAGCAATTGTATGATCAGGCTCTTAGAGATATCAATCAAAGGGATTTTGAGCTTGCCCAAAACAAACTAAAAGAGGCTCTGAATTACAATCCCAATTTAAAAAATGCAAATTTTCAGTTGGCTTTTATTTCTGTAGCCAATGATGAGAAAAGTGCAGCCACTGTTTTTGCTGAGAAGGAGTTGGAAATCTACCCAGACAGTGCTAATACTCTCTCTTTACTAGGAACTCTTCAGATTATGGAGGAGGACATGGTGTCTGCAGAAAAAAACTTGAAGAAAGCGATTGAAATTGAGGGAACCAATCGAGATGCGGTCCTGAATTTGTCTCATCTATACAGAGGAAGAGAGCAGGCTAGTAAAGCCTCTGAAATCCTTGAGCAATTTCTAGCAGTCCGACCCAAAGATAGTATGGCGCAATTTAAATACCAAATGGCTCTTATTGCCGGCGGTCGTCAATCTAGAATCGTCAATGCGTTGCAATTGCGTATAAATTCTGAGGTTGCTACAGGTTCTGACTATATTTTAGCGACTGCTATTCAACTCTACAATGGAGACACCAAGCAAGCCTACACTGCCTTGAATGAATCTCTTAAAAAATCAAACTCCCAAGAAATCCTAGCTCTCTTGCAAGATCCCTTCTTTAAAGATTATTCGGAGGTGATCAATCAATTTTCTACTTACCAAAAGCAAGTTCTTGAGCAGGCCAAAGCAAACAATTCTAAAAAAGATTGAGATTAGAGATTGAAGATTTTTCATTGGAGGGACATTATTGTCTAGTGAGTAATGATAAAAAAGTTGTTAATATTGGATTCCCCAAGGGCAGTCTAGAGGAGGTAACGATTGGCTTGTTTGGAAAAGCAGGTTATCGAATTAATAAGAGTTCTCGCTCTTACAAACCTTCTATTGATGATCCCGAGTTAGACGGTCGTTTCGTTCGAGCCCAAGAGATCAGTCGTTATGTTGAAAATGGCTTTTTCGATTGCGGCTTAACGGGTCACGATTGGGTGGTAGAAAACAACTCGGACGTTGTGGAAGTTTGTGATTTGATATACTCAAGGGCATCCAATGTTCAATCTCGTTGGATATTAGCGGTTCCTGAGAATTCGTCCGTTCAAAAAGTGGAAGATTTAGAAGGCAAAACGATTGCTACGGAAGTAGTAAATATCACAAAAAAATTCCTGAAAGAGCGAGGGGTTTCTGCGAATGTTGAATTCTCATGGGGAGCTACTGAAGTAAAAGTTCCAGAACTTGTGGATGCAATTGTTGATTTGACGGAAACAGGGAATTCTATCAGGGCGAACAAGCTTCGTATTGTCGACAATCTTCTGTATACCAATACAAAACTGATTGCCAACAAAACAAGTTGGATGGATCCTATCAAAAAAGCAAAGATAGAAAAAATAGCGATGCTGCTCCAGTCTGCACTAGAAGCTCAAAGCAAAGTAGGTCTCAAACTGAATGCGCCTAAAGAAAAGTTAGATCGACTTCTTGAGACCTTACCAGCGCTTCGTAACCCTACAATTTCCTCACTTGCCAATGAGGATTGGGTTGCTATTGAGACCGTGATTGACGAAACGGTTGTTAGAGATTTGATCCCAGATTTGAAAGATTTTGGCGCGGAAGGTATTATCGAGTACCCTCTGAATAAGTTGGTTTATTAAGCTTTTTTGATGAATTTTGAAAATAAAAGACAACTCAAGAGAAGAAAGCTTCGTGACGAAATTTCTGTTTCAATTCAAAGAAGTGGCAGCCTGATTTCAGGAGTCTTATTGGACATGACAAGCATGGGAATGCTGATTTTGGCTAATGAGAGATTGGAAGCTTTTGTTCCTATTAAAATTTCAATTGAATTGCCAAATCCCATTCAAGGTCAAAAATTACTTCTCTTGGAGGGAGTTACCAAGTGGTCCAAATCAGATTCCCTATCCAAAGGGTTTATGGTGGGATTAGAGTTAATAGTGGACAATTCCAAGCTGTCGGATCAGCTTCATTTATTTATGGAGCGGTATTGCGAGATCTAAGGATCGTTCCTCATTTTGTAAGAATTTTTGGGAAACCGTTTTAGAGAGAGTTTAAAATATGGAAGTTGCAATATTAACAGGGGCGCAATCTGAGGTTGGTCAGAGTTTGTCTCGACGTTTGACTAAAATGGGTTGGAAAGTCTTTGGCTTTGGTAATGACTTTTCTCTTACCTCTTTTAAACATGTAGATTTTTCTCAAATTGAATGCTCTCTGGAAGATCACAATGGATTGAAAGATTCAGTGGCTAGGATCCGAGAGGCAAATAAAAATATTTCCCTTTACGTTCATGTAGCTAAGGATTCAATTTCAGTAGACTCTTTTGAAGAATCTTCCATGAGTTTTATTGACAATGCAATTCTTCCAAATTTTTATTTGCCCTGCGTAATTCTTAAGGAATTATTACCTTCATTGATTCGTTTGCGTGGGTCTTTTATCTCTGTTCATCATGAAAATTGTCAGGGTCAAAAGAATCTTTATTCCGCATCCAATTTAGCATTACATCACTTCAGTCAGGGATTATTTGAAGAGCTCCGAGATACCGGTGTTAAAATCTGTAATATGAAATTAGATCCTGGTCTGAAGTCTCAAAATCGACTTAAAGAACCTCAAGCATCCATTGATTCTTTGTTAGTAGCAGATGCCCTCGAACGGGTTTTAAACTTTCCTGATGGGAACTTGCTAACAGAGTTAACCATTCGTCCTCAAGCCACTCGAGAGGAACCTAAAATCCCTCGAGAAAATCCTGTGAGTGATGGATATCCAGAGATACTATTGCCTTCATTGGAAAAGCGGGCAGAACCTTTAGAACCTGTGTACACTCCATCTGCGGATCCAGAAAATGGGCCTTCAGGCTATGAGAGAGAGGCATGGAGAAAGGCAATGATCGAGGAAGAAAAAATGTTTCTAGAGTTGGAGCGTTCTATTGAGAGTGAAATGGCTTCGGAAGCTTCCAATCAAAGTCTCCCCAAAAAATCTCAGTCGGGTTCCGAGAGATCTCATGAGAATCCAATTAAGAATGAGAATCGGAACTCAAAAAACAGGAACCGCAATCGCAATCGAAATCGAAATCGAAATAAAAACCGTTCTCCTGAAAACCAACATCCATCCCAAGTGATTGCTTCGCAGGATTCAAACCCTGAGCTCAAACAGAATTCTGAATCAAGCCCTAAGTCGGATTCAGAGAAAATGGATTTGGACCTAAATGCTGAGAAAAAAAGGCCTAAAAACCTTAAAAACCAAAGAAAGCAAAAGTCGCAACACTCTAGTTCCCCAGACAAACAAAAGGTGCCTCAGGGCTCTTTTGATTCCGATGTGGTCGTATTGCCTGTCCAAAAAACGAAAAAGATTGCGGATTCCGAAGGCAAAAAATTGGAAGATCCAGCAATTTCTACTTCTAGTGCCTCTAAGAATTTAAATCAAAACGAAATTTCCACTTCAAAAAAGCCATCGAATGTGCAAGCAGATTCAAAAAAGCTTGAAAAAAAGAAGTCTGTTAAAAAATCCATCCCCGCTAAAAAGAAAACCGCTGCAAAGAAAAAGACAGTTGCTAAAAAGAAGATTCCCGCCAAAAAGAAAAGTGCTGCTAAGCGGAGTGTTAAAAAACCTAAAGTAGAGCCTAAGAAAGAGTAAGTTCAGAACTTGCCTTTCCAAAAAGAGGATGGATCCTTCGATGCTTCCACGGTGTCTTTTAAAAGTTGAGACAAGATGTATCTTAGGGAAGTAAAAATCAATGGTTTCAAGAGTTTTGCTTCCAAAACTTCATTGCATCTTCAAAAGGGAGTAACTGCAATTGTTGGGCCCAACGGTTGCGGTAAAAGCAACTTAGCAGAAGCCATTCGATGGGTTTTAGGGGAGCAGAGCGCGAAGTCTTTGAGGGGTGGAAAGATGGAAGATGTTATCTTTGAAGGGACTAAAAATAGAAAACCTCATTCTATGTGCGAGGTTTCTTTGATTTTTACTGACTGTCAAGAACGATTGGGAACGGAGTTCCATGAGGTTGAAATCATTCGTCGAGTGACTCGAGAAGGGGGCGGAAAATATTTCTTAAACGGTAAAATATCCAGATTACGGGATATTCAGCATTTGTTTATGAATACAGGGATTGGTCAAGTTTCCTACTCTTTTTTAATGCAGGGTCAGATTGACCAAATCATTTCCAGTAGTCCAATGGATAGAAGAGGGATTTTCGAGGAAGCTGCTGGAATCAGAAAGTTTAGGGTTCAGAGACATGAAACAATGAATAAATTGAGTCTTGTTTCACGAGATTATACAAGGATCAACGATCTTTGTTCAGAACTTGCTAAACAAGCTGAAACCCTCAAGATGAGCGCAAAGAAAGCACTTGAGTTCAAACAATTAAAACACAGTTTTACTCATTTAGAATTAGCCAATTACGCAAATTTGAGCATTCAGTTAAAAAAGGAGTTAGATTCTCTGGCAAAACTGGAGAGTGATTTTGCGAAGCAATTGAAGGAATCTCGAGAAAAATGCAGCCTTTTCGAAAAAGGCATTTCCAAAGCCAAAGATGAATTAAAAGAATGGAACCGAGATTTGGAAAATGCGACTCAGATTCATGATGACCATTACAAAAGCAAGGATTCCGCTGTTAAACAGTTGGAATTTGGAAAACTGCGTTTCCAAGATTTTCACAAAAGATTCCAATATTTGGATTCTGAGACCCAACAATTAGAACCCGTTCAAGAGAATCTGGTTCTAAGAATGAATGCACTTTCGATTGAAGAAAAACAGAAATTGGAAGAATTACAAATAATAGAATCTTCCAACAAAAGTCATTTAGAGTCTTTGCAAAAGGCTCAAAAATCTTTAGCTATGGATGAGTTTCAATTAAAAGAGAGCCGCTCAGATTTTGGTAAAGTTCAATCTGATTTGAAACAATCTCTTCTTCGAAAAAATAAAGGAGAATTAGATATTCAAGCTTTGGAGTTTCAGTTTACTAGTGTTGAGAAATCCCTAAGTGAAATTTCTGATGAACAAAAAGAGAGGAAGGGTTCCGAACGTTCATTAGTCGAATCACTACAAGCCTCGAATGAGTCCTTGGATGCTTGGAAAAAGAAGCTTGAGTTTCACAAACATGAAAAATCAAATCTAGAAACCCAAAAAAGGGAAAGGTCTTCACAAGTTCAAAATCAAATTCGAGAAATCACTGAAATTTTAGCACAAATCAGTATTCTAGAGGAATTGCAAAATAGTTTTGAAGGATTTGGCGAGGGATTTAAATTTGTTTTAGAACAACATAAACATGGGAATCGTTCCTTTTCTATCGATTTGGTTTTAGAAGGAGTTAAGATTAAGAATGGGTATGAATTGGCGATGGATTCAACTCTTCAATGGATGGCAGATGCATTGAAAGTGAATCCTTTTCAAGAATTTCATCCTTTGCTTTCTTTGCTTAAAAATGAAAAAAAAGGAAAGATCGCTCTGAAGTTAGATCTAGTTTCCGATTCTTTTAAAGAGGTCGAAAGACCCTTTTTTCTTAAAAAAGCGAATGAATGTATTCTAATTCCTAAGAATCACAATTTTGAAGATAGTATCCTTGAAATGCTTCAAGGTTGTTTTGTTTGTGAGGAAATACTCCCATTTTTGGATTTTTGGAAGTCCAATCGTGATTTTAAGTTTTTACAAGTGACTTCTTTGAGTGGAGAGATTGTTTTTCAAAATGGAATTATGATCGGGGGAGTGGATCCAGGAAAAAATGAGAGTTATCTAAGTAGAGCTAGCAGGATTGCGGAGTCTAAACAAAAAAGCTCTGAATGGAATCTTCTTTTGGAGCAATCTCAATCTCAGCTATTGAAGTTAGAATCAAAGATTAGAGCTCTTAATTTTAAGATTAAAGACCTTGAATCCAATCTGAATTTACAGAACCAAAAAAAAATTAGGATGCAGCTGGATCTAGAAAATTTGAGCTTGCGTGCACTGAAAGAAAAAGAAGAAATTTCTAGAAAAATAAAGACAAAAAACGAGCTTATTGAAAAGATCCAAAAAGTGAAAAAGGATTGGCTAGGCAACGAAAAAGCGGTTCAGGTTTTTGAGAAAAAGATTTCTAGTTCCCAAATATTAATCGAACAAAAAGAAATCCTTTTAGAAAGTGCAAAGAATCAAGTTGGGATTCTAATCCTTGAAGAATCTGACTCTAAAATGATATTTTTGCAGAGGAGGCAAGAATTAGAAGCTATAAAACATGAGATTCTTGAATGCTTGCGAAAAAAAGAGGAAATGAAACTTCGGGTTGAAAAATTCAATCTTGAAAGAAGTCGAACCCTTGAAAAATTAAAAACATTTTCAACGGAGTCCGATGAAATGGGGTTAAAGATTCAAAAAGAAACGGAGATCTTAGAGCGACTGTCTGGTGAATTGAAATTAAAAAAAGAAGCGATCCTTGGATTGCAAAAACGGATCGAACATGAGGAGAGGGCTGCAATCAATTTACGGGACCAAGATCGAGAATTACAATCAAAAGGCTCCAAAATCAGGATACAATTGGCGGAAACAAATTCTCGTTACCAAGCATTGTCAGAGCGGGCTTTAGATGAATATCAAAAACCTCTGTTCTCTCTAGATTGGAAAGATGAAATTGCTTCTTATAAAGAGGGCCTCCGTTCTGAAAAGTCTTCTTTAGATTCCAACTTAAAGGGTAAACCACAGGTGGATGCCTTGTGGAATTCATTGAAAGAAAATGCAATTCTTGATTTAGATTTGAATCATTTAGATTGGGAGGCTGTTCAGAATGAAATAAAGAAAATTAAAAAAAGATTGCTGACTTTTAGTTCGGTCCATGAAGGAGCCATCGATGAGTATATAGAGGTATTCAAACGCCATCGTTTTCTCGAGGAACAAATGGAAGACTTGATAAACTCAAAAACTATTTTAGAGCGGGGATTGGAAAAAATGAATCTAAAGTCATTGGAACTTTTCGAGAAGACTTTTCAAGAAATTAGAGCCAATTTTATTTACACATATAAAAAACTTTCCGGTGGGGGAGAAGCCAACTTAATTTTAGAGGATTTGAATGACAAACTAAATTCAGGAATTGAAATCATTGCTAGACCTTCCGGGACCCGATTGAAATCTCTAAGTCTTTTGAGCGGAGGTCAAAAGACAATCACCGCGGTTGCTTTGCTTTTTGCTATTTATTTGGTCAAACCGAGTCCTTTTTGTGTTCTAGACGAACTCGATGCTCCATTAGATGATGCCAACATATCTCGATTTGTGAAAATGCTTCAAGAATTCACTGTTAAATCCCAATTTTTGATTATTACTCACAGCAACGTGACGGTCGCTGCCTCCAATTTTATCTATGGGGTTACTATGGAGGAAAAAGGAGTCTCCAAGGTGCTCTCTATGAAACTAGTATCAGCAACAGACCCATCTGAATCGTCTTAGGATTGAGATGGATCTAGGATTACTTGATCCCTTTCATAATTAGGAGGTTGTTACGACTGTCTATTTCGAAATAGAAGTTTTCTAGGTAAGACATTCCTAAAAGTCCGTCGTCACTGCCTTCGAATTCTTGATTCAAAATAAGAACTGGAGTATTTTTAACAGTGAGTCCTCTTCCAAGTGTAATGCTGTCAATATTTATTTTCAACGCGTGGGTCTCTGAACCGTCCGCTAAAATGCAGCGAATTTTTTTAGCCTTTCTCAGATTCAATTTCAGCTTTTTGGCGATTCTGTGAGAAATCTGAACAGTACTGGCACCAGTATCGAGGATGAGTCTACCATTTGCCTGACCGTTGAAGTTGGTTCTGATGTAAAAGCTATTGCCGACTCTTTCGAGTCGAACCGCTTTTTTCTTTTCAAACAATCTAATTGTGGATCTAGCTGCTTTAGCGGCATAGCCGACAGAAGTAGCTGTAAATTCCACTGCTGATTTTCCGGCATCAAAGGTGTTTCCAATTGCACCCGTCGTATAAGATAGGGTTCGCATAGTTGTGTCAACAAAGGTACAAGAGTTAAGAAATAGAAGTGCTAAGAGAGTAGATCCAAGCTTTAAAAGAGATGAATTTAAATACATAGAATTAAGGGTTACAGAATTTTTGAATTTTTGCACTCCAAACTGTTGTTCTGCCAGAAATTTTCTCTCTTTGTAGGATTTCTTTGCTGATGGGACAAATCCCCCCCTTGTGCCATCGCTGGTTGAACAACCAATCATTTGGGAATTCACTCGACATTTCATCTCTAGCTCCTCCAATTTTTGCTACAATATGGATCGCTTCTTTACAAATAAACTTGATACAATTTAGGAGATGTGAGTTGAAAGCGCAATCAGAGGCTTTAGTCTTCGGGTGAATTTTGGCGGCAAAGAGAATTTCATCTGCCATATAATTTCCAATTCCAGGAAAATACTGCTGGTCTAGAAGGGCACTTTTGATGAGGGATTTTGACTTTTTTTTAAGAATGGAATCTAGGTATTTTTGATCAAAATCTGAGCTCAGTATAGGAATGGGTAAATTTGAAAACCAAGTTGGAATAGAGAAAGACTTTTCGAGAGATACTTTTCCAAATTGTCTACTATCATTGAAGATAAAGCTGAAATTTTGAGTATACAAAATAAAGTGATCTGCTTTTCGGATCGTTTGTTCGATGGAGTCTCTTCTCAAGCGACCGGTCATTCCTAAATGGACGGACAACCAATGATCTTTAAATTGGAACAAAATCCGTTTTCCATGACACCTTGCAGAATCTAAGGAAAGTCCAATCAAGGGCTCGAAGGACAATGAATTTGGATCTCGGAAATTTCTAGATTGGGGATTTAGATGGAGTTTTTGGATCCATTCTTGTTTGGGCCAATAGTCCGCCCATTTAGATTTATAAAATTCAACTTCAGCTAATTCTGGCATCAATCTTTCTAATATGAGGATTCCTTTGTGCGAAGCAAATCCTAAGACTTTTAATCCTTGAATCAAAGGTCATTTCAACTAAAAGGCGAGAGATTTTACAGGTAGGGTTGAATTTGTCTGGATCTCTATTAAAGTAAATTTTATGAAAAGAGTCCAAGCTTCCGGGTTTCTGATTTTTCGTCGATTTGCTTCTCAGATTGAGTTTTTACTTATGAAGCATTCAGATCGTTGGGATTTGCCAAAAGGTCAGGTTGAAAATACGGAGAGTCTTCTTGAAACTGCATATAGAGAACTTGAGGAAGAAACTGGAATCCAAAAGCAGAATATTCAATGGAATCCGCATTTTTTATACAAAGCGACCTATGCTCCAACCTATTCAGATACAAAGCCGGGAGAAATCGAGAAAACTTTGTATATTTACGTGGCTCGATTGTTGGAGGAGGTCGAAATCCAGCCAACGGAACATCTTTCTTATAAGTGGTTCTCTTGGAATCCTCCTCATGCGGTTCAATTGGAAACAATCGATCCTTTGTTGGAGAAAATTAATAAAGAAGAAGGACTTTTCTTCGATTGAGATTTAATTGTCAATCGGCAACAGCCGACTGTATAGAGCTCCAGAACCTTTGAGTAATGGAGGAAACAGTAAAAGGACAGAATTTTTATTCGCTACAGGATGATACATTTTTTTGTGTGCAATGATCCATTTTTGTTTTTTCTTTGTTTTTAAACCCAAAGATAAGTCAGTGACTTTTTGGAGGGGTATGTAAAGAATCTCATCCAGATTCAATGAGAATTTTAGTCGATTTGCAGATCCCTGAAGTTGGATATTCGAAAAATTAAGGATGGATAAGCAGGAATCTGTTTTTCTGGATTCATGAACAATCACACTGGCTTGTTTCCACTTTTCACTAGAATTTTTTTTATTGAAAATAACTACAAAATGGGAAAGAGATTCCTGTTTAAGTTTGCATTTAGAATATGGGATCCATTTTGTATTTCCCTTTCTGTAAAAAATTAGATCCTTTTGGATTGGATAAAAGAACGATTTAGAAAAGGAGGCGGCAGAAAGATTGATCTGGGTCGCTTCAGTTTTTTCTACATCAGAACCTGGAAAATAATAAAGCGCTTCTAAAGGTTCATAGGTATGAATTTTGAAGGAGGCTAGCTTTTCAGATGCAGTGCCTGTAACAATTGAGAATACAAAACATAGCAGTGAAATTTCTTTTTTAAAAAACATTCTATTTTAATTTATAGTCATAAATGCTCCACCGTTTTGATGAGTGAGCTGTCTCATCAAGTGAGCGAATTTATAACCGGTCTGGTTTGCCTGAAGAGGGTTTTCTAGACGGAATGGAAATCCAACGGCATTGATTGTCACTTTATGCTTCCCTGTTGTCGGATCTTTCGGGTTCCATTGTTGAACTCTTTTAAGAACTTTTGAGGTCACATTCGGGAATTCATCCCCAAAAATATAAAGTCCGATTTTTTTATCGGATAAAAGGTCTTGTTTGTAATCTTTAAAGAATCTTAATAATCCTGGGCTCGGGTCACTGATACTGGCCAGTGGATAATTTTGCAATGCTCGGACAATCCTCATTCTATTTTGTTGGGAGTCTGGAATCCAATTTTTTTTTGTTCCAGAAAGTATATAGTTCCCATAGGTATCCAAGATCTGAAAACCCTTTACTTTCGGGTAGGCATTTAAGATTTTCTCTATTTGATTCAATACGGATCTTTGGATTGGCCCAAGAGGGGTTCTCATACTTCCAGAAGTATCTATCAAGAATGCAACGTGATCACTTTCTGTGGTAACTCCAACCGGGGAAGTATCTTTTAATTTTGAAGAGGGAATGGTTTGTAGACTCATTTTCAAGGCGATTTCATCAATTCGATTTTGTTTATCCTCCAGTTTTTTTTCAATGCTTGAGATTTGGGCCTCAAGCTCACTTAAATCCTCGAATGTTTGAATGATTTCTTTTGAGTAGAGGTTCGTATTCGCTGATTCTATTTTCTTTATTTTGGCTTTGTCCCCTTCTAATTGAGATTCTAGAATCCCCAATGCTTTTGTTATTTGGTCTAGATAATCTTGAACACCGGTTTTTTTTGTTTCTAGCGTCTTCTTAATCGGTCCTACAGTCAGTACAAAAAGAAGGATGATGGCCCCAAATCCACAACAGATACAATCCATGAATGAGAGGTTGAATCCATCCAATGTTTTTTTTCTTTTCATTCAGGCCAATCTTGTGAGGGAGTAATCAGTGAACCTCTATGACTCTTTGAGAGTTGCCAAAGATGAGCAGCAGCTCCTGGATCTCCAGCCATAGGTAAAAGTAGTATGTTTATGGGTATATTCTTGGAGATTCTTTCCTTTGCAAGTGCCAGCATTCGTAATCGGTCCTTTTCATGGACCTCTCGGTTTGGCTTGTAGCGGTTGGCAAGGGTGGGTAGACCATCAGTAATGAGGATTATGTTGTCCGGGTTTTGCTGGTTCGCATAGTGCAAGGCTTGTTCAAGATTTGCCCCTCCTTGAGCCTGAAAATCTTTTAGATCCGAGGCGATCTGGTCTCTTATTTTTTTACTTTTGACTTCATTCCATGATGGAGATTCGTCCGAAATTGGAAAGTGAGTCAGCGACTGATTCCATCCAATCAGTTGAAATGAACTCTCTTTGGGCAAGAAAGTGAGGAGCGTTGCAACGGCTTTTTTTGTTCTCTTCCATTTTTTAGACTCCAGTCGCTCCACAGGAGTTTTTTTAAGATTGTCCAAGGCCTCATAAATCGTTTCGCCAAGCATCCCTCCTGAGCATTCAAATAGTAAAATGATGCGATCCCCTTGGGTGCTGAAATGGGTTAGGTAAGTTGGGAGGACTTGATCTGTAGTGCTGAATTCATCCAGAATTCTTTCCCGACTTTGCATTTCTTTACTTTTCAAGCGATCTAAAGTTTTTAATCCGTCGAGTTTTTTTTCTGCTTCTTTTTTTTGGACTAATAATCCGTCGAGTTTTTTTTCTTGGGAGATTTGGCGATCTTGATTTTGGATCTGTTTTTCCAATTCCTGAAGAATCTGTGATTGCTCCCCTTGCCTTTCAACCAATTGCTTTTCAAGCTTGTTTACCTGTTCGCTTGAATGTTCTAAAAAAAATTCCTTTATTTCCAGAGCCTGACCGGTAGTTAGAACAAAAATCAAGATGACAGCTCCGAAGCCACAACAGATACAATCCAAAAATGAAAGACTGAATATCTCAAGAGGGGTCTTTTTCTTTCGAGCCATTTATGGAGAGGTTCTAATTTTTATATACGCTTATTGCTTTGAAGGGGCGCTGAAGATCTCCAGGCGATCAATCAGTTGCTCTCTGCAAAAGGTCTCAATAGTCAATATTAGACCGTCTTGTTTGGATTGAACAAGGTGAATAAAATACATCAGGAAGATACTTATAAAAAGGGCCACGAGGGTTGAATTGAAAGCGAGACCGAGAGAGTTTGTGACCCCACTAATATCTCCTTCTAGGGCCATCTCGGCTTTTGACAAAGCAGCCCCAATTCCCCGAACGGTTCCAATAAATCCAATGGAGGGGATCGCCCACGCAATGTAGCGAACGATTGAAAGTTCTGATTCCAACCTTTCTGCTGTTACATCAATTCTACCTTTGATCATGTCAGAGGATTCTTGAACGGAATGGGTGCTGATAAAACGTTGGAGACCTTTCACAATTAAATGGGGGAGCAGCTTATTGTGCATGGTTGGATTGCTTTGAATTTCAGATTGTATTTGTGTCAACAATTCGGGAGCTTGTTGTTTTACAATTCTTCCCGTTTTTGTGTAATGAAATACATTTTCAGAATCTGTTTTTGTCAGAATCCTTTTCAAAGCCCTTTCTTCTAAATGAGCTAATAGATATTTGTAACCCAAAATTAAAAAAACCCAAAGCATTAGTGTGAAACAAGCTTGCTGTTCGTAGTCTTTAAGAATTACCGCTAATTTGCCAAAGGAACCTGCATCTTCTTCAACCCCGTATTTGGATGCTATTTCAAATTGTTCGGCAGAGGGTCTTATCAAAGCACTGTAAAAGAATGCGATGATCAAAATTGAAAATAAAAGTCCGAGTAATCGGACCATTGTAAATGGGGTAAAAAAGCCCTCTTCTTTATCTTTTAAACTCATGGAACTCCTAGTTTATCACAGATTTCGAATGCTCTGAAGAAAAAATGCATTTTAAAGAACTGGATGAAACTCCAATCAAGATGGAGTAAAGAACTGGATTTTAAAATCAATTCGCATCCATCTTTTTTCTTACGCTTGCTTTTTATAGTTATCTTAGGATTGAATCTGATCATTCTCTTGCACTTTTTGTCAATAAAAGTATTGTTAATGAATGAAACTCATGATTGCCCTCCTCCTTGTCCCCTTTAGTTTAGGCTGTGTATCCTGCACCAATATAACAAAAGAGGAATCTGCTGTTTGGGGAGCTCTCGGAGGCGCGTTGATAGGCTCTATGATCGGACACCAGAGTGGAGAGTCCAATGCTGGAGCTCAATTGGGTGCTACGATTGGTGGATTGGCGGGATACTCAGGTGGATATGCTGCTGAGAGAGCGAGGATTGAGCTGGAAGAAGAGCAATTGGCTGCTTCTATGGCTTATCAAAAAGAGTTGGCGGACTTAGCTCGATTGGAAGAAAGTGAGGCTAGAAAGCAACAGGAGCGTTTGGATGCTAGGTTGTCTCAGGTAGTCAGTGAAGAGGATTTAGGGTTGATACAAACGGACTTAGCAATTGCAGAGGCAACAATAGCTGCGAAACAAAAGGAAAGAGAAATCTCCTTGCAAAGATCTAGAGATTTGAGGGCTGCCCAATTGAGACTTTCTCAGGCAAAAGCCAGAATCGAGGAATTGGAATCTCAACAGGGTTTACGCTGAATGGAGTTGCTGGAGTGCAAACCATGCTGGGGAGGGTTTTGCTTTTTCGGGTGGGAAGTGACTTATGAGTTCTATGGATTCGTGAAGTCGAATACAAGCCTCTGAGTATGAGATCTTTCCTAGATCTGCAATGAGTCGACTGGCACGATCTATCAGTTTTTTATTGGTTGCTTGAACATGGATCATCCAATTCCCTTGAATTCTATCAGCAAGTCCCATGCAAGCTGTAGAGTGGGTATTCAAGATTAACTTGGCACTTAAATGTTCCCAGAGTCGGAGCGAGCTTCCAGGATAAGAGATTTGTAAGCTATGATCTCCAGATTGTAAATCATTGTTCAGGATTTTAGACCGAACGATCATGGAATTCTTATTGGAGAAGTGTTGAAACCAAGATTTATCGGTTTGAAGAATTTTTGCGTTTTGAGAGAAATCAGACTCCACTAAGAAATGCGTGAGTAGAGAAATTCTATTTTTCTGATTGCGAGTCTTGTCTTCTTCAGAGTCCATTGGATACTCTAATAAGCTTTCTCGGCTTAAAAAGGGTGGGTTTTCAATCATGAAGTTAGGGGCTTTCATTCTTTGATAATCCGATTGAACCCAGTCAATTCCTCGAATGGGTCTTTGTAATAGATGCTCCCATGTCTCTTCGTTGTTGCGGCATGGATCTTTTAAAATACAAAATGGAAGGGGCGCTGTTCGATCTCTTTTTTTGCGGAAGGAAGGAATACTAAAAGTGGGGGCTCTTTCAGTGGTGTCTGTTAATAAATCCAATGAACCATAGTTCGCCAAATAAGTAACCGTCCCCCCTTGACTGAAAACACAAGCCTCATTTTCTGTAATCTTGGCAAGTTTTAATAAGTTGTCACTCTCTTGAATAGAGAGCAATAAGTCTTTGTAAATTTTATAGAATGTTGCAGGAGCATAGAAACTTTTTTGGAGTAATTTATGAAGACAGCATTCTAGGGCAGAACCAATAATTAAAAGCTCTACAGTGGTCGCTTGCATTCTTGTAGAACCAGCGATTGCCATCGGTCCCGTTGTTAAATCTAAAGATTTTACAGAGGGATTTTGGATTATTTTGCAGGATCGTTCAACGGTTTGGCAAAGCAACTCTGTTGGATTGTTATAAACAAACCAAGTCTTTGCTGAAGCTTCTACCCCTGCCCAAGCAGTTCCAATCACAAAAGAAGTTTCCCCTCCTTCCGTAATCGACACAACCATATCCTTAGAGGTCAAAGAAAAAGATCGGATCTGCTCTTTCCCAAAATTAGTAAAATCTTCAAAGCCCTCGACAGACTTGATGAGAGCATAATCTCCTCCTGCCATGATACTGAAGAGTTGGTTTTCATAACGAGTAAGCAACGTATTTTCTTTGCAAGCCTCTCGCCACGAAGATTCTAGAAGAATACTCAAACGGCCCGTAGCTCCACAACCCGTAAAAAAGACTCGGCCCCCTGACTTTAAGGTGCTATGCAGATCTTGAATGAGTTCGGTAAATTTGGAACTCTCAAATATTTCTTTTAGGATTGGGAGGGTTTCTAAATCAACGTCTAAGAGTTTTTTAAGACCTGAAGGAATCGATTTTTTAAGAGCATCGGATAAATTCCGAGTGATTGGGTGAGATTGCTCCGTAATCAGTCCTCCCAATCTAAATTTTTTATCTTCTTCAATAAACTGTTCTGCTTTTTCTCTTGGAGTCATGGGATTGAATCACAAAAAGGATAGAGTTTTAAATGGAGAACGAGGGTCGTCAAAAATACAAAGCAACTATTTTTGATCCGGGCGAAGTTCATGGACTCCTTGAAATCCTCGATAAACCTCTGAGGATTCAAATTTTTCGGTGAGTTCTTGATGAATATTTGCAAAAGACTCCAAATGGTCTCCAGGGAAGTTGGATTTGAAATCAGTGATATTCATTTGTTCCAAGCTGTAAAGGAAATAGGCAACAATCGCTTGCATTTGTTCAGGGTTGCTTTCCGTATAATAGAGAGAACGATGAAATAAATGGGCCGCAAAGTGCCAACTTTTTAAGTCTAGACAGAGTATGGAAAGATCTAAAAGATTTTCACGATACTTTTCCGGAGTCTTGAAGAGGGAATTGATTTCATTTCTTTTAATATGATTGTAAGCATCGCGAGCATTTCGGATCACAGTAGATCCAATAAAAAAGGGGTCTTTCTGATACAATTGTCTCTCGAGTTCTGGGCTTAAAATGTTCTGGAGGCTTACGTCTTCTCCACTGCTTTGTCTTTTTAAGATATTGAGTTGAATATACTCATGAAGAAGCATCGGTTGGCCAGGAATGGAGGTCAGTAAAGATTCTGCATTTTCAATGGCTTCCTCCAACTTTTTAGCTTCTTTCAATCCTCGAATTTCATGGATCTCATAAGCGAGATCCTGCTGGATTAATTGGAGATAAGTGGCTAGTTGATCTAGATAATATCCGCTGGGTTTCTGGATCGAGGAAAAAGGCAAAGTGATGTTTAGAAGTCTTTTAGTAATATCCAAAGATCCATTGCTCGCATAAGATAAAAGCTCAAGGGTAGGAGCAAGGGGTGAGTCTGCCGGCATCTCAAAAACAGATCTCCAATAGAGAGGATTTGTTTGGGCATATTCTAGAAAAGGAATGATTGAATTTTTTTTGTGTTTTTCTATAAAAGCGACCAGCTTTTTGATTCCTTCACTTTTTGGGAACTGAACTTTCGCATATTCTGTCAAGATAGGAATTGCTTCCATCTTTGACCATTCTTCAAGATAGAGCATTTTCTCATTTAGAGAAAGTTCTTGGAAGCGATCAATGGAGAATTGTAGATGAGGAATGATGGAATCATGAAGAGCATCCACTCTTTTTTTGGAGAGAGACCTAGGCCAAATAGAAATTCGGAAAGCCATCTTTCCGATTTTGACCTCTGGAGGTGTGATTGCCATTAGGGTCGATTCAAATTCATTGTATAATTCTTCAGAAATTGGAGTTTCTGTAATGATCTCGATTTTGGGTGTGCTGTCATTCGATAAAAGGATCTGAAAAATAGCAATATTCTGAGGGATTCGAATTTCTCCGATTTCCATCACAAGCTCTGAGACAATCGCTGTCCAAGAATTTAAAGTTTCTATATCAGTGATATTTGTTGAATAGAGAACCTCAGGAGCTAATAGGGTTGTCTCGGTATTCATGAAGCGAGTTTTAGGGAATGCTTGTTCCGAGAAAATAGATGCTTGGAGGAACCAACAATGAAACATTGCAACGAGTATAAAGATCTTATGCATGGAATTATTTTAGTAAAATGGATAATTATGATGTAAAATTCCCTAGAATCAATGGTGGATTTTGGGGATTTGAGCATTTACAAGTTGGATTCTTCAAAGAGCTAAAAGCATGAATCTAATTTCCAATTTAAAAACAACTTTCAGAAAACAACTTTCGTCTTTCAGATAAGGATACGATCGTTTAAAAAATTATTTAAAACAGCTTTGCCTTGTTTCCTTCTAAAGGAATCTCAAATTCTAAAATCCTGAACTAAGATTTTTTTCTTCAAAGCTTATAATCTCTAATAGTCGATTGTTTGATGGGTTTGAGTCTTTTTGACCTAAGGATCGGATGGAGGAAGAAATGTTGAACTTTTTTTCTGAATCTATGAGTTCCGATGGAATTTTCAAGGAATGACTGGCGGTTTTGTTTTTATTCAGGGAACCCAATTGAACGGACCATTTTCTACCATTGATATCAATTTCTAGTTTTAAAGACTGCAACCATTCGGTTCCTTGATTTTGAACGTTGATGTTTAGGGTTTTCGAGTGTTCTCCTTCATTCTCTTCGTACAAATAGTTGGTGATTGCAACATCTACATTCCCTCGTTCATTTCTTCTTACAATTCTACTTATATCTAGAATACCATTTCCATAGTAAGGATCTTTACCAGCGTTCCCAGCTTCGTTGAGTTGTTGCATAATGATTTCACCGGCCTCAGAAGGACTTAAGCTTTTATCCGAAGAAAGAATACTTGCTAACACCCCAGTTACATAAGGGGTCGCAAAAGAGGTGCCGTCATAATAAGCAATTTGATCTCCCTCATAGGCGGCTTGAATCCCAACTCCTGGAGCGGCGATGTCAACATAATCTCCATAATTAGAAAATTGGGGGCGTTGCTCCATTTTGTCGATGGCTGAGACTCCAATCACTCCCTCGTATTGGGCTGGATAATAGTTGTTCGAAGATCCATCATTACCCGCGGCTGCAACAATTAGGATTCCAGCGTCTTGAGCGTATTGGATCGCTTCTTGTAAAATGGGACTATCGGAGGAACTTCCAAGGCTTAAATTGATGAGCTTGGCTCCTTTATTGGTTGCCTCTATAATTCCTTTTGAAAGAGTAAAAACATCTCCAGAGCCCTCAGCACCCAGTACTTTAATGTTTAAAAGAGACGCGGCAGGTGCGATTCCTCGAACGGTTTCCTCTCCTAATAGGATCGAGGAAACTGCGGTGCCATGGATATTAGAAGGCAAATCCTCTCTAATTAAATCTATAAATTCTATGTTGTCATTATCGAGTGATTTATGCGCCTTAATACCTGAGTCCAAAACAGCAATCAAAACGCCTTGTCCCCAAAGAGAGTTGTCATTAGGAAGCCCAAGCCATTCAGGTGCCTCCTCCAAAAAAGGAACATAAGATCCTTTTGATTTATTCGGATCTATTGGATTGGGTGGAATGGCAACAATTAAATTGTGGTTTTCATTCAAAAATTCCGAATCCATATTGCTAAGAAGTTTTTCAATTTCAGGATTGGATCGAATCAGGACAGAACTGAGATTGGAAATGTTGTCCAAAATTGGAATATTATGGATTTTAGAAAATTCTAAAAATTTACGGAAAGATTTTTTGTTTTTGAAGGATAGAATTTTCTCCCCAGGAATTGCATTCTCAGGAGTGATAGGGGAGGAGAAGGTGGGTCCTTTAGTTTGTTGTTTTTCAACTAAAATCTTTTGTATTTTTTTGGGCTTCTTACTCGGTTTTGAAATGGGCGACTCTTGAAGCCGGGTCGTTGGATTGTCCAAGGTTTTATTTTTAAAATATAAAAATAGGAGGAGCGAACACAACCCAACCATGGATAGATAAAAGAATCGAGTATCTAGATTTTTCACAGGCAAACCTAACAATGAAAGAAACTAATTCTATGAATCAATCCTATAATGTTAGAATAGCTCTAATAAACCTCTTTTGGAACCTAAAAAATTCTGCTAAAAAAATGTAAAATTTTTGGTTTTGTAAAACCCTAAGGTTCATTTATCGGTCTCTTGCGATTCCAACTAAATAGAGTAAGTTCCCTAAAGCTGCTATGAAGGCTGCTACGTAAGTGAGTGCAGCAGCGTCTAAGGTTTTCTTAACCCCCGAGTATTCAGAACGATCGATGATCCCTAGCTCCATAATACTGTTCTTGGCTCGGGCACTCGCATCAAATTCAACCGGGAGCGTTACAAGCTGAAACACAGTCAAAATCAGATAGATAAGAATCCCTAAGTAGATCAATCCTGTCATATGAAACAAGAAACCTCCGAAAATAACAAATGGAAGGATCTTGCAAGCTGAATTTGTGATTGGAATTAAAGACATCCTAAGATTCAATGCTGAATAACCCACTTTATCTTGAATCGCATGACCCGCCTCATGCGCGGCTATCCCAATTGCAGCTAAACTGCTTCCATAAAAGTTAGAATCGCTCAGAACAAGTCTTTTCTGGGTAGGATCATAATGATCGCATAGGGTGCCTTTCTGTGGAACAATTTCAATTCCATAGACTCCGCTTTGTCTTAACATGATTTCAGCAGTCTCTTTTCCTGAGATTCGACTCCTAGATTGGGTCTGACTGTATTTTTTGTAGGTGCTGCTAACTTTGCACTGAGCCCAAATACCGATGATCATAGGTATTGCAATTAAACTGATAAATAACATGGAAATCCTTGGGTGAATTGAACGATTGAACAGGTATTGGATCATTAAAGTTCTTGATTTATTCCTTTATTTTGGTTTCATAAGAAGGTTTGTTTATTCATTTCGTTAGTTTGGATAAATTTAAAAATTTAAAAATTCTTTAAGTCATTATCTAATAATTGTATATTATTGTTACCCAAATAGTTCCTTGCTACTTCCTTGATTTTGGTTCTTACTGATTTTAAATATGTCTGCTGAATCAACAAACAACAAACAGCCAGAATGGAAGAGTCTCGTAAACAAATATCAAGAGTCCTCTTTCTGGAAAAGTTCTTGGCAGATTGCCAATACTTTTATTCCTTTCCTAACTCTGTGGGTACTGATGTATTTCAGTCTTGAGTACAGTTACTGGATCACCTTCTTATTGTCTATTCCTTGTGGCGGATTTTTAGTTCGGATTTTCATTATTCAACATGATTGTGGCCACGGTTCTTTCTTCAAAACAAAAAAAGTCAACAACTCGGTAGGGCTTATTTGTAGTCTATTTACATGGACTCCTTACTATTATTGGCAGCGTGGGCATGCCATTCACCACGCTCATACTGGAAACTTAGAAAAGCGAGGAATCGGAGATATTCACACAATGACAGTCAGTGAGTACAAACAACTTTCAAAATTTGCTCAACTTAAGTATCGATTGTATCGCAATCCAATCAACCTGTTTATAATTATACCGACCTTCTTATTTACGGTCTTTTATCGTTTTCCAACCACCCGAGCTAAGTCCATGAAAAAATACGAGTCGAGTATTTACTGGACGAATCTTGCACTTGCAGTTTTAGTTGGTGGAATCATGGCAGTGATTGGATGGAAAGCTTTTATACTTGTCCATATTCCCGCTTTAATGGTCTCTTCTGCTGCTGGGACTTGGTTGTTTTTTATCCAACATCAGTTTGAAGATACTTACTGGGCTGAGAAAAAGGATTGGGACTACACGAAAGCTGCCCTAGACGGTAGTAGTTATTATAAATTACCTAAGATACTTCAATGGTTCACCGGCAATATAGGCTTTCACCACATCCATCATCTGAGTTCTAGGATTCCAAATTATAGACTGGAGCAGTGCCATAGAGAGAATCCAATGTTTTGGAACACCGTTGTTCTTACAATCAAAACCAGTTTTAAAAGCACATTTCTCAGCTTGTGGGATGATGAAGAGCATCGATTGATTAGTTTTAGATCCCTCAAGAAAAAAAGTCTTTCTAATGCAGGTGCTGCCTAAGTTTTGCTGAATTGTTCCTAATTTTATGTAGGTTTTTTAAAGCAAATTTTGATTCCTTGATTTCTAATTCTTCTCTCCAGTCTCACTCGTATTCGAGATGATTCTAACTCGACGCCAGAATTAGAGTGTTGATTTCAAGCTAAAAGTCCCGGCGGCAATGATTTATATATAACCTTTACGGGTTCAAAAAGGTTCTATTTGTTCATTGGCTGACTCTTTTCGCTCTAATCTCTTTTGTTAGAATCACATTTTCGATTGCATCTTATGAGTTAAAAACAATCCAAGATCCATCTTCTCTATTTTTAAGTTTTTGGGCCTCTAATAAACTGTTTTATAAGCGGTTTTTCAATCAGATGCCCGATGCTCTTAGAGAGGTATTTTCCACAGTTGATTTTAAAGTTTTGGGAGAACTAACCAGAAAGACCTTCTTTTTTCCTCGACTGAGACCCGTGTAGAGAATTTCTTTGCACAGATGACTCACGTTGTCAGGGAGCAGGACAACCACTTGGTTGTATTCAGATCCTTGACTTTTGTGAATAGTCATTGCGTAGGCAGGCTCAAAAAGAGGCAAGTGGTTTACAGGAAAGGATTGATAATCACATTGAGATTTTGGAAAGTAAGCACGGAGTTTTTTTGAAGATGGAGCTTGAGGATCTTTTAAAACAATGCCCACGTCTCCATTAAATAGATTGTTCTGATAGTCATTGCTTTGGATCATAATTGGCAAACCATGAAAAGCCTCGATCTTTTTATTGGCTGTCATTGCCTGAAAACCCATTTTCTCTACAATCATCTTATTCAATCGCTCTGTGCCTAAGAGGCCTTTTTTAGTAGGGCTGAGCAAACAACATTCTTTGATTTGATTCAGAGCTGCCAATATATTTTTTTCCTCGTATGCGTTGAAATTTTTAAGTGGTAGGAAGCATTCTTCAATCACTGAGTCCAAGCAGACTTGTTCTAAATGTTTGAATTTTTTAGGGTTGTTATAGTATTGAAAATCTGAGTATGGATCGCTCGGACTTAGAAGAGAATCTACTTGTTTGTAATCCCCACTTTGGACAGCATTGCAGATGGCAAAGATTCCTGAATTTTCCTTGAAACGAAAACTTTTGACCAATTCAGTAATTTTGGTTTTTAGCTCAGATTCTTCTCCCACCCCTTGATTGCTTTTGGGAAACTTTTTCTGGATTCCTTTCTCATAATTTTTTTGGGCTATTTGTGGATAGCTGCCTTTTTTCAATTTTTGGATCAGATCAGAAAAAATAGATCCAACACCGACCGATGTCAGTTGGTTCTGATCCCCAAGTAGGACTACTTTTGAATCCAAAGGAAGAGCTCTAAATAAATGCACCATCATCGGCAAATCAATCATAGTCGCTTCATCTATAATAATGAGGTCATAGTCCAAAGGGTTCTCGCAATTCTTGAGGTATAAGTTTTTCTTGGGCTGAAAATGCAACAAGCGATGCAAGGTAAAGGAATCCTCGCTTATAGAATTTTGAACTTTTTTCCAAATGGGATTGGAACGATCTTGATCTCTAAGAGTTGAAATTTCTTTTTGTAAGGATTCTAACATTCTGGCTGCTGCTTTTCCAGTGGGTGCAGCGAGAGCAATTCTCTTTGCCTCTCTTCCCGCTGACAAGAGGTAGGAAACTAAAATACGAGCTACAATAGTTGTTTTTCCTGTGCCAGGCCCACCCGTTATAAAACTCAATGGATTTTTTAGGCCTGCGTAGACTCCCAAAAATTGTTCCTCAGTTGTTGTATCTTGTTTGCTGGAGTAAATTTCAATGCTTTCCTCGAGACTTGGGGTAGTCATTCTTGGATTCAAGTGTTTTTGGATCAGTTCTTCTTCGTAGGCCCAGTATTTTTGAAAATAGAGCTTGTTCTGATCGCTCAAAATAAAGGGTTTAAAATCTCTTTCATTTCCGACCGCTTTGTTTTTCTTGAGTTCTTCAATCCATTCTTGATCGAAAGAGTGGTGTGTAATGTCCCCCTCAATACTCATAAAAAAGACACTTTCGGAAAGATCGATACACAGACTGCCTTGATTTAGTTTTTGGTGCAAAATGGGAAGGATTTTTAAGAGAGCGTCATTGGCTCCCTTTTCCAACCAAAATTTTTCAAGGGCTTGGACTGGTTTGGATATTAGAGGTTTGAGGTTTTTTTTATTCATGGAAAGGAACCTTTTTCAGCAGCCATTCGCTTTCCATTTTGTGAATGATCTCTAAAGAGGGTCGATCAAAATAGACTCCAGATTGGCTTTCGGGATCTAATCCTCTTAGGAATAAATAATAAACGCCTCCAAAATGTTTTTCATAGGAGTACTCACTACCTAAAATATTAGTTAAGTGTAGGTGTAGGGCTAAGAGGTATATATGATATTGCAGAATGTAATTATGGTCTTTCATCGTATCTAATAACTGAGCGGTTTCGTATCGATTCAATGAGTTGGTTTTCCAGTCCAAGAGGTAGTACTTTCCGTCTTGTTTAAAAACCAAGTCAATGATTCCATTCATATAACCTGGGTCTGATTTCATTTGAGTGAATCGTTTTGCATAGTCAGCAAAATCTTCAACTCTGTCTTCAAAAACAGCGGCAATTTTTCTGTGATTGGAGCCTTGAAAGCGAAAATCAAAAGCGACTTCTGGCAAACAATCTTCGGGCTTTAATGAACCTAGGCATACACTCCCTTCAGGGTTTTTTAGCTTCAGCTCTTTTAATACCTTTAAGAGTTCTCTAATTTCTAGTCTTTGTCTTTCGAATTCCAAGTTTGTTTTTTCACCAATGGTATTCATCAAAATTTCCTCCTCTTTTTCATAACCTGTCAAAAGGATTTTTTCTAGCAGGTCGTGGATCAAGCTACCTGTGTTCGCGCCTTTACTAAAAGAGTTCAGCAATCTATTTATGGGTCTTTGGCCTCTCTGACTTTCGACTTCAATCGTTCTGTTTCCCTCTTCAGTTCCAGCGTCATGGTCTTTGTAGTTGTCAATCCCACTAGTAAGCATGGAGAAGCTGCTTTTTGACCTTGTTAAAGATATGTAATTTCTGGATGGAGCTTTAGGAGCTTGTAATGCAACGGATTCATCTATGGGTCTTTGATAAAGAGTGTCCTTCAGATCAAAGTTTCTAACGCTTATAGAATCCAATTCCTCAGCCCAAGATCGTAGCAACTCGATGGAATCTTTTTTTTTGAATGAAAATAAAGATTCTAGGGGAGAGTCTTTTTCGAGTTTTGGCACGTAGAGATAGCACAAGTTTTTTGCACGAGTCATTGCCACGTAGAGCAACCGAAGTTCATCAGCAATTTTTTCTTTGGTCGCTTGTTGATTCGTTTCTCCCATTGTTAGATGGAGCTTGAAGGACTCTTGATTGTCCACTTTGGTATGCCAAACATGAGGAGGCTTTCCTTTGGATCTTTGATTCACTGCATTGAAATGAAATGGACAAAATACAATTGGATATTCAAGTCCTTTACTTTTATGAGTGGTTACCACTCGAACCGCTTTGCCCTCTCTCTCCATTCTCAAGTTCATTTCTTCTTGATCTGAGGAGTCTGGCATTTGCAAAACTTTACCAAACCAAGTGATGAGTCCTTCTGGAGTTAATTTATTCTTCCAAGCTTGCTCATTTAAAACCTCGATCAAGTGAAGGAAATTAGTCAATTTACGCTCCCCGAATTCCTGTTGTAAGATCCGTTTGTTCAATCCCGCATTCTGTAGAACAGACAAGGCAGATAAGAGTCCCCATTTTTTCCAATTTTCATTGGATTTGGAAAATACATCCATCGTGAGGGGTTCCAAATTGTCTTCATTTTCTGAATGAGTGAACTGCTCAAAACGGATCCGCCAAAGTGGTGACATTAGAAAAGCTTTGATGTAGCTTTCATTTTTTGGATTTTGGATGCATTGAAGCAGATGGTAAAGCCCCTGAGCTTCTTGAGATTTCAAAATACTGTTATTCCCTTGGCAAACAGCGGGAACGTTCCTGCGTTCTAACTCGGATAATATTGAAAGGGCATTCGCACTCGATCGGACTAGAACCGCAATGTCACCAGGTAGAATCGAGCGGGATTCTCTATTTCCTTGAGTAAATCGCATTTCATTTTCCGGGGACAGTAATTGGACGATCTCTTCTCCAACTGAACGAACTACATCGGAAACTTTTTGTTTTTGTAGGTCATTATTTGGTAAAAATAATTGAAGAGGGGAGGGATGATTCAAGAGAACATTGTCATGATTGTCCCCATAGTTTTCATTGGCATTTACCGTTGTCGCCACCGGATCTCCACACATTAATTCTCCCGTATCCTCAAACAGATGATTCACTGCTTCGATTATTTTGGGTTCAGATCGATAATTTGTTCGCAATTCCTGAATGTGGATACCAGGAAGATTTCGAATGGTTCTGTAGGCAAATACATCCGCTCCTCGAAATGCATAGATCGATTGTTTTGGGTCTCCAACTACATAAAAATGTTGATCTTTGTCGTTGTGAAACAATTGTCTAAATATTTGCGATTGTTGAGGACTGGTGTCTTGAAATTCATCTATGATAGCCACTGGATAGTCTTCCTTAACCTTGGATAACAAGGAAGATTTACTCTCTGAATCAGAATTCAGCTTTTGCAATAAAGTTTTCGGTAAATCTTTTAGAAAAATCAGTCCTCTTTTCTGTTTATAAAATTCCATTTTATCACGAAAAAATTGGATGGAATAACGATAAAAAGATTCACGAAAGATTTGTTTTGCGGATCTCACATTGTCAGCTGCTTTCATTGCTTGAAGCACCTTTTTTTTCAAAACGCTCTCGATTGTAGTTTCAGCTGCCCTTGCTTTTTTTGAAAGGATAAGGGCCTTAAAATCCATATTTGAAAAATATTGTAAATCTTCTAGCAGTTCCATGAACTTTCCCTCCTCTGGATAGAAGGCAAGTCTTTTCAATGCCTCTTCTCGTTCTGCTTTCTTTAGAATCCCTTGAGCCATCAATTCTTTTGGCTTGTTTTTGAAAAACTCTTGTAAGTCTTCCTGTCCCAGAAGAATCGCTCGATGCAGAGCCATAAATATAGAGTAAATGCTTGTTTCTTGGGCTTCGGAGGTGAAAGTTTGTCTATTCTTCCTATAATCTTGTTCCTCAACAGAGAGACTGTCATGAAGAATGAAGTCATCCGGGTAGCGTTCTATGCTACTGCAGAGTTGGGTAATCCCAGATTTTTCTTCGCGAATCAATAGATTGAGAAGTTTTTCGGAGTTTCCATTTTCGTTGTGCAACAACTGTTCTCGGAAAAGATCCTCCAAAACCTCTTGTTGCAATTCGCGAGTATCTATTTGAATTTCATTGTCAAATTCATTGCCACTTTCAAAAGCGGTGTCTTTTAGTAATTTGTTAAAGAAGGAGTCAATCGTAAAAACAGGCATCTGATCCAACTCTGAGAGCGCAATTTTAAGGCGTAGAATTTGGGCGTTTTTACTGTATTGATAAAGTCCTAAATATTGACTCCATTCTTCAGTGATGCAGTCGGATTGAATGATTTTAAGAGCCTCAAAAAGAATATTACGGATCCGTTCCCTAAGTTCAGCAGTGGCTGCTTTTGTGAAGGTAACAACCAATATTTTTTTTACAGGAACCTGTTGTTGCATTAAATATCTAAGAACGATGCGCTGAATACTGTACGTTTTTCCAGTGCCGGCACTGGCTTCAAGCATATGTAGACCCGCAACAAGGGGAGTGGATTGACAATTAAATTCCATGTTCTTTGTTTTTTGGATCATGCGTCTTCTTGAATGATTTGCTGTATCAAAGGTCGATAAATGGTGTCCGCATGTTTGTGGAAATCCGGATTGTTTAAAACAGATTCTAAGTCAAAGACTTCACTGTAAGGATAATCACTGCTCTCTGGCGGAACATTCCATGAATCTTGAAGAAAGCTTTTTTTGATGGATTCAAGAGCATCGTTCTCCTCCTTTCCATTGAGAATTTTTTCAATGTATTGGTACGAGGCTTTTGGGAAAAAGAGCAATGGTTTTTCTAGACCTTTGCGGTATAGAATCAGAATCTCCTTAAGGATTTGTTTTGCTTCATCCCTGCTCAATGAATTCAATTGGACTCGATGGTCCTGGTAAATCCCAACACTTCCATTGAATTCTTTTGGGTATGTGATTGTGGAAAGTAGGTGTTGTAGCCAGATTCTCAATCGGTCTTTTTCCTTAAAGCGAGCCATTCGCGATACAAATAATTGGGAACCTTCGATTGAAACCTTGGCATTGAGCTTAATTTTACTGAATGGCTCCAAATAATGGATTTGCAATTCTTTTAATGAAGTTTCGTTGTATTCATTTTCCAGTCTCTGATTGAATTTATCGATCTCCACTTGAAATAATTCTAAATTCATTGGGCCCTCCAAGCCTGCTTGGAGTTTTCCCTTTTGTTGATAAAGCTCCGCTTGAACAGAATTGTCTTTTAAAAGGAGATCTTTGATCAGATAAGCCTCTAGTGAGTTCATGAAAATCATCTCTGATTCGATCACAACCTCTTGGGGCTCTACTCGGCAAGAGTGAATTCGATTTTTGTAAAAATAGAGGGCTGGATTCGCGAAAAATCTGACTAAATCTTCAATATCGATTTCTTTTTCTAAAGGTTCGAGAGGAGCAGGTGGATTTTCTAAATTTTCACTGCTTTGTTGGGGTTGAATCCATTCCATCGCAGTTTCAAAATCTTTGTTTGATTTTGAGGGAGGGAGTCTTGAATCAGATTCTCTGAAATAATCAGGGTCAAAAGCGTGCAATTTATGCTTTAAAGTGATCTGTTCAACGATCGTGCGCGTATCTTTGCCACGGAATCGAAAGGTCTTATTAAGATGATCTTGTAAATCATGGATCAATACTGAGGGAGCTTGCTCAGAATTATCTCTAATAGATCTGCCTGTCCAAGATAGATAGAGTTTTTCTCGTGCGGATAAAAGAGCTTCCAAGAATAGATTGCGGTCTTCTTTAGATTGACTGCGATCGGCAGGTTCTCTTTTTCTGGAAATCTGATCGAAACTAAGAATACTCTCACTTCTAGGGAAGTCTCCATCGTTCATTCCTAATATACAAACTACTTTGGCTGGAATGGAACGCATAGGTCTCATTTCACAAATAGTTACTTTGCCGTTTAAAAAACCTTTTCCAACATGAACTTCATCGAGTGCTCCTTTTAAATATTCATTGAATACTCTTTCAGAAAGATGCATGGATTTGTCCTTTTTATGCATCTGCTGAATTTCATAGCCCACCTGTTTTATAGAAGCGAGTTTGTCGGAGTCTATATTTTTTGCAGGCAATAAGTTTTTTATAAAGGAATCTAGAAAAGTGTCCCAATCATTCAATGAACTGGCTTGATCCATGGCATCAAAGAGCTCCGTGATCTGATCCATTACGCAGACAATTTTAAGGGCTACTTCGCTTGTCTCTGCTTCTGTCATCAATGGCAAAGAATGCTCATACAACTTTTCCTGATCTCTTTGAAGCATCAAGCAACCATAGACAATACGGTCGCGTGCCGATTCCCAAGAATATATGGATAAATCATTTTCGCAAAATGTTTTGCAGTGCTCAGCGTTCCGTCCCCATCGGAATAAACTGTCTCGCATAATTGTCCGAATCCATGGGATTTGTTCTTCGCTGATTTCTTGAGACTCAATTAAGGAACTGGATTCTAAAAGGGTTAGAACTTCTTCAGCGGTAAATCTACCAGCTTTTAAGGAAAATAAACTCAACAATAAATGGGCATACTCATTCTCATTTTGAACACTTTGGTCTGCTATGGAATGAGGAATATAAAGCGGATCTGTATCTGTAAAACGGGCTCTTAAGATCGAGCCGTATTTCTCCATATCCGTTACCATGACGAGGATGTCTGCTGGATCCACCTCAAGTTCTCCTATCTGGTGTGTAATAAATTCTTTTACAGACTCCACCTCTCTGGCAGGGCTAAAACAATTATTTAAAAGAATGGAAGGGTCTTTTTCTAGTTGAATTTCTTCGACTTCTGTAGGTTCTACAAAAAGTTCCATTTGCATTTGGAGCGCATGCAGTAAGCTTTTCTCATGAATGGGTTCGTTTCTTTCACAAAAAATGGCTTCGGTGTTCCAACTTTTATCGATGAGTTGATTCAGAAATATATCTGCCTGGCATCCTAGATCCATAATAAGAGAATTTCCAATGGATAAGAAATCAGTTTCTGTAGATGGATCACTGTTTTGCATACAATCTCGAAGTCGAAAATAATTCATTTTCTTCTGGCTGATATCTCCTTCAAAACTGGGAGAGCCTGCTGGGTATGGAATATATAAGCATATTTCAAGAGAATCGTCAGAATTGCCAGTTCCCAAATAGGTCAAAAGTTCTTGATAGAGAACCGGTAAAAATGAAATCCCAAAGATATTTATCTTATAAGCGCTCAAATCTGGATAATCGGAGTGGTAGAATTTTTGATTCTGAACTATTTCAAAACTTTGAGCGGGGGACATCCAAGCTCTTTTATTATTGAATACTTTCCGCCAAAGTAAGAACTGCCAAAACAAATCTTTTTCTATTAGACCCGGTTTTCCCTGGGCCCATTCAAAGATCATTTGAGGTCGAAAAGCACTGTATTGGTCAAACAAATTGGCAACCCGCGAACTGAGTTGAAAACGTTTCAAGCCATCGGAATCATTCTGAAGATAATCTCGGACGACCGTATAAGAATCTCCTTTCTGGATCCAGTCTGTTAGATTTTCAAACAATACCCAGGCTACTTCACTGTTGGAAGGAATGACTGTATCTTGAAAGCCATTTTTTTGAAGAAAAGATTGCAGGATGTTTTTAAATGTTTTCTGCGGAAATGGGAATTGCATATTCATACAGACCCCACACTGATCGGCAATTTTTTGGCTGATCCATCGTTCCATCCCTTTACCCTGCACGATGACTGTCTTGGCGTTGAATGGGTTTGGAGCTTTTTGTTCCTCTAGTTTTAGGAGTAATTGTTGGAGTAAAAGCTCCATTCGGTTTGAGTAATACAATTGCAAGCTCATACAAGAAATAAATATTAAATAATCGGAGGAGTAAACACAGTCTGAAATAAATCTAGATGTGAGTAAATTTAATTTCGATTATAAAATTTTTATGAAAAATTTTGGTTTTTTGGAACTAAAAGGTTTGGGGTTTCGAACTTTTTTTAGAAATCCATTCCCATTCTTTTTTTGGTGACTTATTTTAAAACAACTTAAAAATTTACTTCAGTGGATCTGCTAGCAGACACTCGTAGACTAAAAAAGATTGTGTTGAGACATAAAAAAGGACACAAAAAAGCGGAAAGCCTACCCCTAAGCTTTCCGCTGTCATTTTCTACTCCATATAAAGTTGAGAACTACCCCTAATTCTCAACTGGAAAATTATAGATACATCACATTGATTGATAAATCAAGAGGGAGATTGAAATTTTTTCAAAAAATCATTTTTAGTCTTTCTTTTTGTAATGAAGATCCGATAATTCTCTAAGACGATGGGCACTGCTTTCTGCTGTTATGTCTCTTTGTGGCTCTGCAAGCATCTCATAGCCAACCATAAATTTTTTAACAGTAGCTGAACGAAGAAGAGGCGGATAAAAAGGGATATGAAAGTGCCAATAAGGATGCTCTTTCCCATCCGTGGGCCTTTGATGAATACCAGCAGAATAGGGAAAAGAGGTTTCAAAAAGATTGTCATACTTTATTGTGAGCCTTTTATACATATCTGCCAGAGATCTCCTTTCCTCTTTGCTTAACTGAGTGATATCTTGAACGTGGCGTTTGCTTATGATCATCGTTTCAAAAGGCCAAACTGCCCAAAATGGAACGAGAGATACAAAGTGGTCGTTTTCAATAAGGATTCTTTCTTTGCGATCCAATTCTTTTGATAAGTAATCGGACAATAAGCTGGAGTTGTGCTTCTTATAGTATTTTTTTTGACTTTCAGTTTTCTTAGTAATCTCCTGTGGGATAAAGCTTTGAGACCATACCTGTCCATGAGGGTGGGGATTGCTACATCCCATGACAGAACCTTTGTTTTCAAAGATTTGGACATAATGGATATCTTCATTCGAGCCTAGATCCTTAAATTCATGAGCCCACAAATCTACAACTTTGGTAATTTCATCGGTTTCCATCTCTGGAATTGTAAGATCGTGGCGAGGCGAAAAGCAGAGAACACGGCAAATCCCTTTTTGGCTCTCTATCTTAAAAAGGTCATCATCGGTATCTTTATATTCAGGAACTTCCGATAGAAGAGCTGAAAAATCGTTCGTAAAAGCGTAGGGCTCTTTGTAGTCAGGGTTGAATTCTCCATTGGCTCTCTTATTGCCTGGGCATAGATAACAGTCTTTGTCGTATCGAGGTCGAGATTCGTCCGTTTTTTTCTCTACTTGACCTTGCCAAGGGCGTTTGGATCTGTGAGGAGACACTAAGACCCAACTTTCATTGAGTGGATTGAACCTGCGATGCGAATGCTGGGTGATATTGAATGAACTCATACCGTTAAATATGAGATACAGGGCAAAAACGTCAACTATTTATTGACATATAGTTGACAAATATTAAATCAAATGCGGTTTAAGATTTAAAAATAAAAACAATATTTTCTTTAATCTTAATATTGTACTACTAATAGCAAATAATCTTATAGGAAGTATTAAATTTTATAAATGAAATTGACAAATAATTGACTATTGATACTTATAAAGTCTGATTTTGAATCAGAGTTATGAGCAATTCACTGAAAACTAAGCGGTCCACAAGGCTGGAACATACTGAAAACAAAAAAGGATTTTTATCTACCTATGAGAAGTCTCCCGATTTTATTTGCTCGGCACCCGGACGAATTGAATTATTAGGAAATCATGTAGATTATAATGGTGGATCCGTAATGGGAATTGGAATCAATCGATATGTGACAACGGGAATTGGAGCCACTTCAGATGAAAGCATCCAGATTTTTAGTGAATTTGCCGACAGTCGGATTTCTTCCTCCATTCATAAAATCGAAAGGCAACAGGGAGATAAAACTTGGGGCAATTATATCCTGGGTGTATTGGATGAAATTATCAAACTGGGCATTTCTCCCTCTCACGGATTTAAAATGTATATTTCTTCAAAGGTTCCCTCGGGAAAGGGATTGAGTAGTAGTGCAGCTTTAGAGGTAAGTGTTGCTCATGCGATCCTCTCTCTTTATGGGATCGCTTTAGAAGATTCAGAAATCTTTAAATTATGCAAAAGAGCTGAAAATAATTTCGTGGGGGTTCCATGTGGTGTTTTAGATCAGGCAACTTCTGCATGTAGCAAAGAAAATCATGTAATATTGATTGATTGTGAAAACGAAGAAGTGACACGAAATGCTTTCAGTGAAAAGGTTGTTTTTTGGATTTTTGATTCTTCAAAGGAGCACTATCTTGTGGATTCCTTATATTCAGAAAGGTTCCTTGAATGTCAGGATGCTTCCAAGCTTTTGGATCAAAATTTAAGACGAGGTCGCTTGCTTGCCAAATATACTAAAGACGACCTTTCAACAATTCGGTCCAAGTTTTCGCCTAATATTTTTAAAAGAGCGAGCCATGTAATTGAGGAGAATGATCGAGTGTATCAAGCCAATTTTGATTTACACAACTCTGATATGAAACGCTTTGGTCAACGATTGTTTGAATCTCATAAGAGTTCCCAGTATCAGTTTGAGAATAGTTGCTTAGAGTTAGATTTTTTGGTTCAGAGACTCGCTCTAGATTCCAATGTCTATGGAGCTAGGTTGACAGGTGGTGGTTTTGGAGGTGCTGTAATTGCTATGACAAATTTATATTTTGAGCCCAGCGATGCGGATGGGATCCTAGAAGCATTTAAGAAAAATTTCAGTAAAGAGAGCTCCGCTTTGCAAGTGAGCACAGATGCATGCTGTTTGATTGAAGCGCTTAGTTGATAAGATTTAAATTTCATGAAAATCCATCTTGACCGTTTTCAAGCTTAAACGAAATCGGCTGTTTGTAATTATGAAACTTTTCAGCCCGATTTTATGAAAAAGGTCCATCGATTGATTGAGAATTCGAGTTTGAAAAACGCATTGAATATATATTTGATGGTTGGAACGTGATACTTGAGAAAGAATATGCTACCGAAGGCAGTCCTGCCACCGCAGGGAATACAACCCTCTCAAAGAGATATTGGGGCTTAGACCTCTCTGGTTCTACTCAGAGTACTGGAGGAGTAGGTGGTTTGTTGGCTACTATCGCTACCAAAAGTAGTCCCGCAACTGCAGGAACAGAGACTCATTATTACCATTATGATGCTAATGGTAATGTTACCGATACTATAGATGCTAACGGCGATTTAACGGCAAGTTACGAATACGGCCCATTCGGTGAACTAGTCTCCGAAAGTGGCTCCTACGTAAGCGAAAATACCTACAAGTTTTCCACCAAACCACAAGACACTGAAACTGGTTATTATTACTACGGCTATAGATATTATGATTCAGTTAATGGTAGATGGTTGAATAGAGATCCGATTATGGAACGTGGCGGAATTAATATTTATGGTTTTGTTCACAATAATGCGATACACAATGTAGACATTAAAGGTGAAATTGTTTGGGCCGCTGTTGCTATTGCTGCTTCAACTATTGCGGGATTGACGGCAATGTATTGTGCACAAAAAGCTGCTGAAGAAGAGGCAGAGTGTGCAAATGAGACAAGTAATGCTCAATCAGAATGTGATCCTAAGTGTGAGACATTTGTGCCCAGTCATAAAGCTGTTGGATGTGGTTTATCTGCTAAGTCAGTTCCTTGTGGGGGGAAATGTAAGAAGAAATAGTCATTAGCATTATAGATTAGGCTATTTCTAATTAGGAGATTTAAGAATGTTAAATAAAGCAGTGATTACATTATGTTCGATTTTTATTTTAATTATTTTACCTTTGTATTCATTGTATCTTTATGTCTTTAATGTTGAAAATACTCGTGAAGTATTTGTCTTGCACAAGGATAATTTTGATATTTTGAAAATGGAAGAAATGATGGTAGAAGGTTTTCCAGATTTACCATCTTCCTTTAAAGAATTATATACCATCTGGTTTTATTTTATTCCATATGTTTTGGTCAGTTTTGATCACTATAATGGAGAGCAATATTTTGAAGATGTTGAATATTTGTTTAGTATAAAAAAATAATTTTGGACGGAACCAATAAATTAGAAGATGAACCTACAAAAATCCTATCGAACCTACGCTATTATAGCGTTATTATTCACTTTATGCTGCTTCTCAGGACTGCAGGCCATGAGAGATTTTAAAGGGACAGTGACAAACTAGTTGGCATCAAATTGGAAATTAACCGTTCTTAAAATATGACCCTTTCTGCTGCGTATGGTCGCAAGAGCAGTGCCAAGCCGTTCTTCATACTTCAGATCCGTATGTCACAGTTCTTGCTGGCTTCAGGCCGCTTAACCGCTCTATAGCCTGCACTAGCTGAAGCTAGTTTGTCTATCCCGCATGAGGCGGGACCTTGCAGTAATCGTGTGTTAAAGTCCAAATTGACGTCGACACTTTTGACTGAATTTAGATTGTAAGATTT
>CAJWYM010000016.1 GCA_913049555.1 uncultured Opitutia bacterium | reverse complement strand
TTTCGGATTTTTTCTAAGATTTTTATTCTCGGATATCGGATATAAAAATTTATGAAAAAGAAAAACAGAAAGATTGAAATTAAAATGGAGGTCCATTGAAATGCGTTCAATAAATTGTGAAACGAAGGAAATTTGTAAAACAAAAATAATAATAGAGTAGAAATCAAAATGGTTTTCCATGCGCTCCATAATAGGGCATTGATAATTCGACTTAAGAAGATTTTTCGAAGAATTCGAATTGGCAAATCTGTTACGCTTTGAATCACTTATTTTTTATTTCTTTTGTTTTTAGTAAAAATTCTACTAGAAGTAGTATAGAAACCAAAATTAGAAAGGGTTTGCCAAGATTGAAAGATCCAGCTTGGTAAAAGTCAGAGTTTGGGAAATGTCGACTAACATGTACTTCTTCTTCGATTTCAATCTTATTTGCTTGAGTCCATTGGAATCGCTCATAAGCATTGGCTGATAAGTCTGATTCTTCTTTCGCAAAATTGACAGCAATCGGATTGATTTGATTGTAGATCCCTGGAGAAGAGAAACCGATCTCTTTGGAATGCGCTGTTTGAATCTCTTGGTTGTAGGATTTGCTCTGCAAATTTTCTATCCACAACAAATAGGCGTGAATGAGGTTTTTAAATGATTTCGATAAAATCCAATCCGTTGAAGATTCATTCCATTCAAAAGATGGAATGAGTATGGATCCATCTTGTTTGTTCGTTTGAAGTGACAATGCAGGTTCTTTGTTTTTAAAAGATAATAGTGGAGTGGCGTCGATTTGTTTCCAAGATCGCCACTTTAAAAATCTACTTTTGTAGTAATCGGGAGTGAACCAATCGGGAATATTCATAAAGATAGGATGGTCTTTTTTCGTTTCAGTAAAACGGTTGGCTCGGAAGTTCGTGCTTAGAGTTTTCATTTCATTGAAGGATCCATTTTCCAAAATTTTCAGTTCTTTAGAATTTAGATTTTTGGATAAATTTTGGTTGAATATCAAATGGTTTCCTTGATTGTAAAAGGACTGAATGGAATGCATTTGAATTTCGTTTTCTATAAGCCCTTGATGCAGAACACATAATTGAACATTGGATTGAATCTTTAAGTTTTTTAAATCCTCAAAATAATCCAATTGGACCCACGGAATTTTGTTCAGCAATTGATCCAGATACAAATCGTTTATTTTTAGGGTAGGAGGGGTTTTTACAATCCTAATCTTTGGAGCGCTTGGGATAGAAAAGTGGTGTTTATTATCCCCAGGGAAATCATCAGGAAAATCTAAAAATAGATGTCCTATCAAAAAGTCCAATTCATGGGGAGGGATTGTGAATTCTATAGTTTCTATCTCATAAGCGTTTAATAGGATCTCTTGGTTTTGATGTTCTTGGCCTTGGATGTGGCAATAAACTAGAAATTGCTGAGGCAATGGGGTTTCATTTTTTATGGTCGCAACAATCTTCACTTTTTTTGGATCCAAAATATTTCTCTGATAGTTGAAGTCTTGAATTTTTAGATTTTCTAGGTAGGGGCTTTGACTAGAAAGAAAGTGAAAATGAATTTTAGAGAAATGTGGAGATTTACTTGAGAAAAAGTCATGCCATCGTTTGCCTAGGTAATCAGAGTAAATGTAGACATGGGTATCGATAAATGAATCGACCGCAGATTTATGGATACGCTCCAAGAAATGGATCAGTCTTTCCGGATTAAAAATACCAGAGGCTTTGTCTAAGTTTGCAAGCAACCATTCAAAATTTTCTATTTTTACAATTTCTTGATCGAATAGATAAAACTCATCAGAGTCTGATTGTATTGAATTTTTGAGGTGGGCCTTCGTTAAATCTAGAGTTTTCGGATTGTGCATCGAGGCAGTGTGATCCAAAAGATGAATATGTCGGGGCTTCTCTTTAGACTTCCATTGAAGGATTTTTGGCTGGGAAAAAAACAAGACGATACTCACTAATAAAACGGCTCTTAATAAAAATCGAAGCCAATTCTTGTTGGATTGATTTTCATGATTCAATCGCAGCTTTTTAAGTAGAAATGAATTTGGGAAATCTATTTTTTTTATTTTATTTTTTTTGGAAACACCCAGTAAAAACAATGGAACCACCGCAAGTATATACCAAAGAAAATGTGCATTTGTAAATAGGAGCTCCATCCAAAGTGTACTTATTTTTTCTTACAATTGGAAAGCAAGTAAAGGATCCCATTGTTTAAGGGGTCATTGCTTTGCATGGAGTGGAAATGAGAGCCGGTTTGATTGCAAACTTTGAGGAGTTTTTTTTGGTGAGAATGGAATTGATCTAAATAGGATTTTGAATCCTTTTTTGGATCAAATATAAATTGAGCTTTATCCTCGATGGATTGGATTATCACGCTAGAATTTGGAGTTTCAATCGAGGATTCTATGGGATCTAGGATTTGAATTAAGGAAATTTCCTTGGTTATTCCTGACAATTTAGAAAGGGCCTTTTTTAAGTGGTCTAAATCCTCCATGAAATCTGAAAATATAAGAATGTTGGTTCGTGGACTTAAAGATTTTAAAGACTGAATGATCAGTTCGTTGCATGTTTTTGTATTGGAGCAATACATCTGGTTGATCTCAGTGAGGAGGTTTTTATAGGCGAGCGAATTTTGTTGGGGTGGAACCAAATGGGTTGAATCCTCTGAGATAAAGTGACTGAAGCCAATTTTATCTTTTTGGGAGTCAAATATTTTTGCCAATACAGCTATTATGGCTAGAGAAAATTCGAATTTAGAGGGTAGGGAGTTTTTAGATTTAAAATCCATAGACAAGCTGGTATCTATCAGGAAGAGAGTGGAGGTCGCAGACTCAGAGTGATACTGTTTTACGAATTTTTTCTTAGTCCGAGCATAAATTTTCCAGTCCAAATATCGGGCATCCTCTCCTTCTTTGAATTGACTAAACTGTTTGAATTCGGCACGAAAACCTAGCGTTTGACTGGGATGTTTTCCATGTCTGATTCCTCGACCTATCGAGGAGGTTATCCATTCTAGTTTTTTTAGATTGTTAACTAGGTCTGGTTCCCAGTAAATGTTTTTTGTAATGGATTGAAGCATCAAAAGTTCAATCTAATGAACTTTTAACTTCTTGTAAAAGGTTTTGACAACCTTCCTCTAGGAGATCTAAAACAAGCTCAAAGCCTTGAGCCCCTCCGTAATAGGGATCTGGCACTTCAATGGGCTTGGAGCGATGGCAATAGTTACAAAATTTCTTCACTTTAAGTCTGGATTTTTGATCCGGAGCTAAATGCAGTACATTTTCATAGTTTTCATCATCCATAGTAAGCAGTAAGTCAAAGGTATTGAAATCTTCGACCACCACTTTTCTTGCACGACTCAGTAAAAGAATCCCTCTTTTTTTTGCAGAATTTTGCATTCTTTTATCGGCTGGATTTCCGGTATGAAACGAAATAGTGCCTGCAGAATCGCATTTTATTTTGTTAGAGAGTCTAGCCTTTTGCAATTGGTAGTTGAACACTCCCTCTGCAGCCGGAGACCGGCATATATTACCCATGCATATAAATAGGATATTCATAGGAGGTAATTAAGTGGGTTTTTGGGTGGATTTTGAAATGATTAAAAGGATGGGTGATGGGTTATGCTGCAACAAATCTACGCGGAAGACTGAGACCAGAACCTATCAATCTATTAAGCAATCTTTGCCATTCCTCGCAATCTTTACGTTGGTAAGGGGCAGTTATGTCTGCTTCATAGGGACCATTTTGGTCAAAAAATAAAATTTTGTATTGGTCTTCCTCTTTCTTTTCAAAGCTTTGATGGATACAGTTCCTGGCAATTCCTTTTTTCACTTCTAGGACCGAAAAGTCATGGGGAGAGAGATTGCCTTCGCTGACTTCCAGCCTTGGGTGTATAAGAGGTCGTGAATCGGAGGAATTGTTCAATGCGGTCCATAACGAGCTTAAATATCGGGTCAATTGTAATTGCGCTTGATTCTTTACAAAGGAGATGTCCCAGATCGTTTCTGCATAATTCTTAGGCATATGGATTACCTTTAGATACCAGTCCTGTCCTGTAGGAAGTGCTCTTATACAGGAGGATTGTAGGACTAGGATTTCTTGATACTTGCTGAACAATTTTGAATCTACAAATGGTTGCACAGAGTTACACAGCAAAAAAAAAGCCAACTACATTCAGTTGGCTTAAATATGCTTAACATGGATTGAGTTATTCGATTTCGGGTTCTGGATTTTTTTGAAATCCAACTTTGCCTTCTTCTACTTTTACAAAGGTTTGACCATCCACAACGCTCACACCATAAAATGTCCCTCTTGCAGCAGCCGTTCCTTGAGGTGTTTTAACTCTGAAGTCTGTAGCCTCTGGGTTTTTACTGTCCAACAAACTACTTAAAGTTCCCTCGCTGAGTTGGATGTTAGCCGCTCTTCTAGTAACCTTGCCATCTTTCTTAGAAAACTCCATATCGCTTATAGCAACAGTCGTATTCTCATCTATTCTCATTGCAGCACCAGGTGTGACTGAAATGATAGCCTCTGAACCAACACCCGTTTTAATAATAGTACCCGAGGATAAAGTGGCTCCGCTTTTGAGCTTTTTGAAAAATATAGAACCAGGCATAGCAAATTTGACACTTCCTTTTACGGATTGAACAGTTGCTTTAACTGGTTCAGCCTTTAGAAAGGTAGAAGCTAAGAAAAAAATAAATAGAATAAGAGTTATTAAATTTTTGTTTTTCATAATTTTACAATGTTGTCAAAATAGAAATATGTCAAATGGAACAAATAAATAATTATAAATTTTGCAATCAGACTAACTATACATAAAAAAAGAGAATAATGTCAGGTATATTCAATAAACTTAAAGAGGGATTTATCAGGGAGACCCCCACATTCCAAAGAGCTTACAAGAAAATTTTCAGAGATAAATATTTGGATTTATCCTCCATAGAGGCATTGGAAGAATCCTTGTATGAAGCTGATTTTGGGGTGGAGACTACTGAAGAAATGATCAGTCTTGCTCAAAAGGCTTTTCAGTCTAATGGAAAGTCAGCACCTCTTGATATCGCAAAGTTAGGAGCAAAAGTTCTTACGGATGCTCTAGAGGGTTCTGAAGGCGTTTTGAAATTGGATGCACAACCATCTGTGATTTGTTTGATAGGAATCAATGGTGCTGGAAAAACGACCACAACTGCAAAACTTGGGTTTCAACTAAAAAAGGATGGAAAAAAAGTTTTAATTGGGGCTTGTGATACTTTTCGAGCTGCTGCCAATGAACAGTTGATGAGTTGGACAGATCGCCTAGGTTTGGAGATTGTGAGCAGCTCACACGGTGCGGATGCTGCTGCTGTGGCATTTGATTCTTATAACACTGCTGTCAAAAAGGAGATGAATTGTCTTCTTTTGGATACAGCAGGACGACTGCATACAAAAACCAATCTTATGGAGGAGTTGTCTAAAATGAAGCGCGTTTTGGCAAAACAAAATGGAGAATCTCCCCATTATAGATGGCTTGTTGTTGATGGTAGTTTAGGATCTAATTCAATCGAACAAGCAAAGGTTTTTCACGAGCACTTTGATATCAATGGTTTGATTGTTACAAAACTCGATGGCACAAGTCGAGGAGGAGCTGTTGTTGGAATTTTCAGGGCATTGAAAATTCCAATTTATTTTGTTGGGCTTGGAGAATCAGAAAACGATTTGAGACCTTTTTCAATTCAAGAATATGTGGATGCAGTATTTTCCTCTCAAGAGGAGGACCAATAAATATGGAAATTCTATCCAAAACTTTAGAAGTTGGTATAAAAGGCAAAGCGTACCCGATCCACCTCGGTTCAAGTTTAGGATTAAAAGTCCGAAGCGTGATTCAAAAGATTTTGGATTCTGGTAGGAAAGTGTGCGTAGTTACCGACGAGAATTTGAAGGTATCACAAGCTTCTTTTATCAATCAATGCTTTGACGGTTGTAGTATTTGCGTTTTGCCAGCGGGTGAAACCACAAAGTCTATGCATTATTTAGGCAAAACCTTTGATTTTTTCTGTGATCAAGGATTGGGCAGGAATTCTGTGCTGATTGCCTTCGGGGGAGGAGTGATCGGAGATTTGACCGGTTACGCGGCGGCTTCATATTTGAGAGGGATTGATTTCTATCAAGTCCCTACTACCCTTTTATCAATGGTAGATAGTTCAGTAGGTGGAAAAACTGGAATTAATATTTCAGGTGGCAAAAATCTTGTTGGGGCTTTTTATCAACCCGAAGCTGTTTTTATTGATACGGATCTTTTATCGACTCTTCCACCCAGAGAGTTTTCGGCTGGAATGGCAGAAGTCGTTAAGACTGGATTACTTGGGAATAAAGAATTGTTTGATAAGTTGGTCCTTATGGGGAAGCTTTCTGATAAACATCCTGATTTAGTCTCGGTCATCACCGCATGTTGTGTTTTAAAGTCTACGGTTGTCTCAGAGGATGAAAGAGAGATGGCTCATTCTGGAGGACGTGCATTGCTCAATCTTGGGCACACTTTTGGGCATGCTATAGAGAATGTCACAGGTTACGGTGCGTATTTGCATGGAGAGGCTGTTGCAATTGGTCTCGTAATGGCAAAGAATCTTTCTATAAGATGCGGTTATTCTTTAGAGGGTCTGTCTGAATCTCTGGTAAATCTGCTCCAATTGTATCAACTACCTCTAAGTTTAAAAGAGCCCTTGCCTTTGGAGAGCTTGATGAAATCGATGTTTAGTGATAAAAAAACACGCAATGGCAAATTGAGATTTGTTCTTTTGAGAAATATTGGGGATGCGATTACAAAAGAGGGAATTGATGAAAAAATGATTGAGGAAATTTGGAGAGCTGGGGGGGCAAAATAAAACGGAGCGGTTATGATTTTTGAGGCTTCATTAGTTCGTTTATTTTTTGAAGTGAATCAATTTTATGTGCTTCAACAGAATCAAGGATCGAGTGGACTCCCTAAAAAAATTGGAGAGGGTTCTTTAATTAAGATTAAAAATAATGATTATGCAGATCGTGAGAAGCTTACAGGATTTCAGATATTTGTAGGGGATCTTGTCAAAGTAAATTTTGCAGAGGTTTTAGTGCGAAATTATCATCCTGAAAAAACATATCCTAAAACCTTTAAAAATAGTAAAAAACTAAGAGATCTTTTAAAAAAAGACATCCAAAAATATGGGAATACACCCTTATTTTCAGAGCAAGAGGAATCTTCTTTGAAAATTCTAGTTGTGCCCAGTTTACCCTCAGATTCAGTTTATCGGGAAGAACTCGAAAATTTCCTTAAGGGGGTAGGAGTTCAAGCGATTCTTTCTTACAGGACAATTGTTGAAAACCTCCTTAAAAAAGTGGATTTTAATAAACAATTTCCAAAAGACAGTCTTCTCGAAACTCTGCGCATTTTAAAGATTTACGACTTGATCAAGGATCCTCAATTAGAGTTATTTCGCTGATTTTAAGTGATTTCTTTTCTGGAACTAAAATTTAAAATAAACTTCTGTTTTTAGTCTTTAAAATAGAGCCCATAATTATAGGGATAGTAATAAAATAGGCTCGTCCCTAGATTCTTTAATCTGATTCGAGGCGATGAAATTATTTTTGAACCCGAATTTATCATTAGAACTAGGGTTTGAAGCTTTAAAAGATTCGGCTGCAATGATTTTAGAAAAACTTATCGGAACCAAAAGGTTCTATTTCAAAATTAAGTAACTCATTTCGCTCGAATATCTTTTGTTTGATTCCTAATTTGCTATTGCATTATCCGAGCTAAAAGAGCCGTGTAAATAAAGGTTTATTGAAAAAAATGAAAGTCATTGAATTTGGATGGTTCGTTACTTAGCAATCTTATTTTTTTTTCCATGAGTTTCTTAAATGTAGGTTTAAATTCATTTTGCTCTTCTCGAAAGTTCAGACTAAAATAGGTTGATATGAATATGGAAAGCATTGAATATCCTCATATTGGTAAAAAGAACAAGTTGCGCGTTCTTCGCCATGTGCATTTCGGCCTGTATTTGGATGGCGGCGATTTGGATGAGATACTACTTCCTAAAAAATTTATTTTGAAGAATTATAAGATTGGAGATGAAATCGAAGTATTTTTGTACACGGATTCAGAGGATCGTCTGGTTGCAACCACTCTTGAGCCGCATGCATTTGTAGGGGATTTCGCTTATTTAAAAGTGGTTTCTACGAGCTCTATCGGTGCTTTCATGGATTTAGGTCTTGAAAAAGATTTGCTGGTCCCTTTTAGGGAACAAGCTGAGAAAATGATTGAGGGAGAAAGTTATTTGGTATTTGTCTATTTGGATCCAGTCACTGAACGGATTGTAGCATCTTCAAGATTGAACCGATTCGTAAAGCAAAAGGGAGTTTATATCCAAGCGGGCCAGGAGGTGGATCTGTTAATTGCTAACAAAACGGATTTGGGTTACAATGCAATCGTTAACAACTCTTATTGGGGACTTCTGCATTTCAATGATATTTTTAAAGAGATTCGTCTGGGTCAAAAAATGACTGGTTTTATTAGGCGAAAACGCGAGGATGATAAAATTGACTTGGCTTTGGAGCCGATCGGGTACCAAAAAATGGATCTTTTAGCCAATCGTATCTTGGAAAAGTTAAAAAATGAGGCCGGTTGGATTCCTACCACCGATTACACAAATCCTGAGGTCATTTATAAGATCTACAAGATGAGTAAAAAAAATTATAAAAAAGCGGTCGGGCTTTTAAAAAAACAAAAACTTATCTCTTTAGAAGATAAGGGGATTCGGCTGTTAAAATCTGAATAATCAAAAATGATTGATTCTTCTTTTCCGGTTTTAGATAAAAAAGATGCGCTTCTAAAAGCGATTGAATGTAAAAGTCAAATCGTTTTGTCTGCGCCAACTGGATCTGGTAAATCTACGATCGTTCCTAAAGTGATTGTTGAATCCGGTTTGGTCCAGGGTTTGGTTCTTGTCGTTCAACCCAGACAACTTGCAACAAAATTGCTTGCCAGAAGAGTCTCTTATTTGCTGGGAGAACCCTTGGGAAAGACGGTTGGTTACCAAGTTCGATTCGATCGTTGTGACGGCCCAGAAACAAAAATTCTATTTATTACCCAAGGGATCTTAATCAGGATGTTGAGTCATAAAGATCCTTTGCAAGGGATTGGAGCGGTTGTATTGGATGAGTTTCATGAGAGATCTTTGGATGCGGATGTATCTTTGGGATTGATTCAAGAAATTCAAAAAGTCCGAATGGATTTAAAGCTTTTAGTCATGTCCGCTACTTTAGATCAAGAATCTCTTCTTAGCTTTTTGAGGGATCCGGTTCTGATTGAGGCCACAGGATCTATGTATCCTGTGGCGCTTCATTTTGCGGGTCGAGCTCCAATGGATCGGGGAAAAAAGGTCGCTGTTTGGGATCATGCGGTTTCTGCTCTTCAAAGGTTTGCGGACAAAATTCCCGAGGAGGGAAGTATACTTATTTTTATGCCGGGAGTTTTTGAAATTCACCGAACAATTCGGGTTTTGGAGGATAAAGGATGGGGTCGGTATTATGAACTGTGTCCTTTGTATAGTAGTTTGTCAGCTCAAAAGCAGGACCATGCAGTTTCCTCATCTGGTTTGAAAAGAAAAATGATTGTATCCACAAATGTTGCAGAAACTTCAATTACGATTCCAGAGGTGACTACAGTTGTTGACAGTGGCTTGGTGAAATTGGCTTCTTTTGATTCGGGTCGGGGAATGAATACACTGTTAACGGAACGAGTCAGTCAAGCATCAGCAAAACAAAGGATGGGTAGAGCAGGTCGAGTTCGTGAGGGAATTTGCATTCGCTTATGGAGTGAGAAAGATCAAGAGAGTCTCCCATCATTTACACTTCCTGAGATTGGGAGAGTCGAGTTGAGTTCAACCGTATTGAGTTTAAAGAGCTTGAATTATGTAGATATCCTTTCTTTTACTTGGTTTGAAAAGCCTTTTGTAATTTCAATCCAAAAATCAGAGGCACTTCTGAAGGATTTAGGGGCTTTAGATTCTAAGGGTATAATCACCCCGATGGGTCTAAAAATGAGGTTGTTGCCCTTACATCCTCGATTGTCCAGGATGCTTTTAGATGCAGTAGACTTAGGCTGCTGTGAGATGGTTTCTTTTTTTTGTGCTTTGATACAGGAACGAGATTTCTTTTTATCTACGACTGATAAAAAGATGGAGCGATCCAGACAAGATATCTATGGGAGTTCAGACTCTGACTTTTTGGCTAGATTTTTAGTTTTCCTTGCAGTAAAAAGCCGTAATTTTGACGTTTCATATTGTAATTTTTTGGGGGTTCATCGAAATACTTGTGTTCAAATAAAGAGAATTCAGGAGCAAATTCTTTCCATTGTTCGGATCAAAGAATTCAGAGATGCTGAGAGCGATGAGGATCTATTTATCCAATGTTTGCTGGCTTCGTTTTCAGATTATTTAGCGGTTCGTTTTAATCGAGGAACCCTAAGATTTGCTATGAATGATGGGAAGTTTGCTGAATTGAGACCTCAGAGTTTAGCTAGAAAATCAGAGATTATCATCAGCTGTGACCGCATGGAATTGGATCAACCCAAAGGCCGAGGAGTTTCCGTTGTTTTGGGTATGGCGATTCCTATTGACCGTTCTGCTCTAAAAAAACAGTTTTCCAATGATTGGCATCAAACAGTGGATGTAGTCTATCGGCAAAAAGAGAAAAGAGTAGTAACTGTTCGTAGATCTTATTTCCGAAATTGGCTACTAGATGAGAAAGAGGAGGTAGGGTCTTGTAGTGAGACTGCTGCCGGAATTCTTGCTCTTGAGGTAATGGAAGGTAGGCTCAAGATAAAGTGCATGGACGAGCGTGTGGATCAATTTCGCAATCGAGTTGCATTTATTGCTTCTAAAATGCCTGAGCTTCAGATTGAAAAGATCAGTGAGGAGGATTACCTAGCTATTCTGACAATGGCTTTTGAGGGCTGCACATCTTACAAAGAAATTAAAAAATTAGAGATTTTTGATTCTTTTGTATCTTGGTTTTCCAAAGATCAAATAGGGGCTTTGGATTACTATCTTCCGACCTATTTGAAATTGTCTTCGAGAGGCAAGCCTTTTGAGATTTGTTACCAAGAAAATTGTGCTAGAATTTCGGCTAAGGTCCAAGAGTTGTACGACGTTCATGTCTCCGAATTATCAATTCTGGAGGGTCAATATGAACTTGTGATTGACGTGTTAGCCCCAAATTACAGAACAATTCAAACAACCAACAAACTTTCTGAATTCTGGGAAACATCCTATCCTCAGATAAAAAAAGATTTGAAAGGACGCTATCCAAAGCATGAATGGCGTTGATTTTTTTGGGTTATATGGAGTGGTTGGAATTCGTGCTGGGACCATTCAGATCGTTCAATGCGAAATTCGGATTTAAATTACAATTTTGGGTTGAGGCTTGGAATTGTAATTGTAAATCTAGAGCCTTTGGTCTCTTTGATTGGACTTTCTAGTTCAATAGATCCGTTCATTTCTGAGATTAGTTTTCTGGCAATATAGAGTCCTAAACCTGTCGAGTGTTCGCCTCCAGTTGGCTTTGCTGAGAGTTTTTGGAATTTCCCAAAGATTTTAGTCTTATCTTTCTCAGTAAAACCAGGACCTTCATCTTGAATGACAAAAGATGTTTTGTTTTCTTTGTCTTTTTTTAATTGGATTGTGACTTTTGAATTAAACTGTGAGTATTTTACCGCATTGCTGATAAAATTATCCATCATTTCTTTGACTCTGAATTCGTTTCCCTGAACGAAACATGAATCCATAATTTCAACATCCAATGAAATCTTTTTTTCTTTGGCATGAGGTTCATTCAATGCGATGGTTGCCTCTAGGATTTTGGAAATGTCATAAAATTCTTGTTTGGATAAATCGTTCCTCTGTTCTAATTCCTCAAGAGTGAGGATGCGTTTCACTATACCTTGCATATGGGCGGTTGCTTGTTTAATAAGATCCAGTGTCTCTTTCTGCTCTTCATTTTCTTGAAGATCTTCCTCAAGTGCGTTTGTAAATGCAGTGATCGCAAAAATAGGACTTTTCAAATCATGAGCGACCATACCAACAATTTCATTTTTTTCTCTTAGCCTATTTCTTAGTTCTTCTTGGGTTCTATAAAGTTTTAAGTGAATTTTAAGACGTGCAATCAATTCTTCTTTTCGAAAAGGTTTAAGAATGTAATCAACAGCGCCTAATTCAAATCCTTTTCTAGTATCGGCTAGACTAGCTTTTGCAGTTAAAAAAACAATGGGTATTCGCGAAAGCTTCTCGTTTTTCTTAATCTCCTCACAAAGTTCAAAGCCAGTGACTGTAGGCATCATTATGTCTAACAAAATAAGGTCTGGCACAATTGTGTCTAATATTTTCCTAGCTCTCGATGCATCCAATGCAACGGAAACATTGGCCTCTAAGTCTTTAAGGATTTCTGAAACTAGACGGATATTTTTGGGTTCGTCATCGACCACTAATATTAAGGGTTTATTAATCATCGCTCATTCCTAATTGTTTGTTGCAATTGTTATTTAAGTCAAAAATTTTATTGAGGTGAATGTTTAATTCTTCAAATTCAAATTGTTCGAATTGAGAACAGGCAATTTCCAAAAATTCTGTAATCTGCAGATCCCCAGCTTTTTGCTCTATTTCGCGCAAAATTTGTAAAATTTGTTCGTATTCACTTAAGATTCCAGATTGGCAGGCTTTGTTAATAAGGACAGGTAATTTCTCATTGATTAGCTTGATTGCTTTCTCTCTTTTGGGCTTGTTGGAAATTTGAGTATTTGCTTTTAAATTCTTGTATTGAAATTTGGGGGTGGATACACCGAGCGGGGTTTTTGATTTGGAGAACTCTAAAGATTCAATTTCGATTTTATCAAAGCAAAGAAAAAATGTAGACCCCTTATTTTCTATACTTTGAACTTTAATATTTCCGTTCATTGCATGCACCAGTTTTTTTGTTATGGATAAGCCCAAACCAGTTCCTCCAAATTTCCTACTGTCTTGTCCGGATTGTTGACGAAAGGCTTCAAAAATTTCCTCTGTTGCTGTTGGGTGGATTCCAATCCCCGAATCAGAAACCTTTATATGAAGGGAAAATGAATTTTCCCGGAAATTAGATCCAGAGATGGCAACACCAATTTTGCCCTTGTCTGTAAACTTGATCGCATTTCCTAGAAGGTTTAACAGGATTTGTTTGAGTCTTTTTTCATCCATTGAAATGTTCATAGGAGTGCCTTTTAAAAAAGTAACCCCGATCTTAATTCCTTTTTTGTTCGATTGGTATTCAAAAACTTTGATTATTTCATTCAGCAACTCTTTTAGATTTACCTTGGAGTTCACAATTTCAAGTTGTCCTGCATCAATTGAGGAAAGATCTAAGATGTCATTAATCAAATTGAGTAAAGTGGACCCACTGTTTGAAATTGTATTTATATATTCAATCTCCCTAGCAGAACCTTTTAGGGAATCGTGTAGCAACTCACTGAATCCAATGATTGAATTCAAGGGGGTTCTAATTTCATGCGAGATTGTTGCCAGAAATTCACTTTTATGCTTATTGGCTAGTTCCGCTTGCTGTTTAGCAAGCAGCAGATTTTTTTCAAAAAGTTTTCTATCATTGATATCAATAATCTGCGTGATGAAGTGAAGTGGGGTATTGTGTTCATCTCTTACCAATGAAGATGAGGTCAGGGTCCAAACTTTTTGATTGTCTTTTCGAATCAGCTGTTTTTCTAGTGAGTAAGAATTACGCATTCCTTTCAATACCGATTGAATTTTATCCATTTCGATTTTGTAAGTTTTTTCATCCGTTAAATTTTTGATTCTTTTTTCTGCTAATTCTTCTTTTGAGTACCCGACTAAGCTGCACATTGAATGATTGGCTCTGATCCAAATACCATCCACACTCACTATAGCCATTCCGTGACTTGCGGTTTCAAAAGCACTACGGAATTCTTGTTCGCTTTGTTTTAAGTCTTTTTCTTTTTTCAAGACCCGTTCTTCCAGTGTTTCATTGAGATATTTTAATTTCTCTTCATATTCTTTGGATTCTGTTAAGTCTAAAGCAGTAGTAATCGCAATCTTTTCATCTTCTTCATTGGTACCAAGGAGTGCGCATCGAAAACTCCAAATTCTGAATTTTTTATCTTTGGTTTGGACAATATATTCTTCGGATTCGATTGCTCGATTTTTCTTCCAAAAGTCATGATATCGATTGGCCATTTGTACTTTCCAAGATCCAAATGCGAGTTCCAGCCAGTTTTCTAAATTTTTTATTTCTTTTCTTTTAAATCCAGTTATTTCAAGCCAAGTTTCATTGATAATCAGCACTTCTCCATCTTCTTTGTGCATCATTATAGGGTAAGGGGCTAATTGAAAAGCTTTTTGGAATTGTTCTTCATTTTTTTCAATTTTATCCTTTTCTTTTTTAAATTGTGAGTAATCTTTGGCAAGAATAACGACTCCCTCCGTTTTTCCTTCTGCATTTGTGCAAGCCTTATAATTGACATCCATAAAACGATTTTGGATCGAAGGAAATTCAACCCAACACTTCTGAGAATGAGAGTTTCCTTTTAATGCTTCATTTATAAAATAAGAACTTCTTTCGTCGCTGAATGGATCCCTAATCTCGTTGAGACTTTTGCCAGCTATTTCATTCCTTTCGTAATTGAATGATTTTAGAAATGAACGACTGAAGGCCTGACACTTCAAATCTTTATCAATGTAGAGTGCGAGGTCACTGATTTGTTCAAGAATTTTAATGTAGGGGTTTTGGGGATCAAAAAAGGGTGCGTTCACGGGTGGACTTATTTCTAATAATTAAGATCAATGAATCAATGCTATAATGCAATCGATCTTATAATTTTAATTCTCGATTCCTTAAAGACTCGCATCTTTTTTTAAGATAAAAATGAATGGAATCGGAAAATTTTAAACGCAAAAAACCTTCCAAAATTTCAACTTATTAAAATGAATTTTAAAACTGTGATTAAGAGAAATTATACAAGTCGTTAAAGAATCTTTATTTTATTACATAAGTCACTATTGAAAATTGTTTAAGGTAAAAATGTTATTATTTATTGAGGGAATTGTTTGAGAGGATCCGATTGCGAAAATACAAGATCCTAGAACATTAGGCTAGACTTGTAACTCGGCTGCTATTTATTAGACCTATGTCAACAAAAGTCTTTACAATTGCAAATCAGAAGGGTGGAGTAGGAAAGACTACTACTGCAATCAATTTATGCGCGGGTCTGGCAGCAAAAAAGGTCAAGACCTTATTGATTGACTTAGACCCACAAGCAAATGCAACAAGCGGGGTAGGGCAACCAAAAAAAGAAGGAACAAGCCTGTATGCAGCACTTCACAACGAAAAAGCTGTTTTGGATTTAGTTCAAGAGACTCGATATACAAATTTATTTATAATCCCAGCGGAGGTGGATCTAGCCGCAATTGAAGTGGAGTTGAGTCAGAAACAGGATTATTTAATTCAAATTCGTGAGTGCATAAAGCCTCTAGTCGAATCTGGGGATTTTGATGTCATTATAATGGATTGTCCTCCAGCTCTAGGGTTGTTATCCATGAACAGTCTTGCTGCTGCGGATTATTTACTCATCACTTTGCAGTGCGAATATTTGGCAATGGAAGGATTGGGTCAGATTTTACAGGTTGTAGACCAACTCAAAGAAGCCGAAGTCAATACCAATTTAGAAGTTGGGGGGGTCATTATGACAATGTTTGATGCAAGGACAAAACTTTCCCAACAAGTGGTGGATGAGGTCAAGTACCATTTTAAAGATCAGATATTTAAGACGATTATTCCTCGAGCGGTTCGATTGTCTGAGGCTCCCAGCTTCGGAAAGCCCATTTTAGCTTATGACCCTAAGGGAAGAGGTAGTAAAGCTTACAGAGACTTGACAAAAGAAACGATCAAGCGTTTTGAATTGAAGAAAAAGGTTTAGTATGGTTGCCCTATCTGAGATGACCCGATCGCTTCGTTTGTTAGTGGTTGATATGCAGAAACCTTTTTTAGACTCTATCCACAACCCAGAAAATTTGATTCGTCGCGTTTCCTTTGCCATGGAAGCTTGTAAATTATTTAAGATTGGAATTTCTGTTACCGAGCAAACGCCGGAAAAGTTGGGTCCTACTTTTCCCTCGATCCATGCTTGGATTGATCCAGAACAAATTTTCTCTAAAGATTCCTTTTCGGCCCTACAAGCTCCAGGCTTATCTGTGCAAATTAAAAAAACGGAGACCAAGCATTTATTAGTTGCCGGCCTAGAAACTCCGATTTGTATTTATCAAACTGTTTTGGATGCCTTGGCACAAGACTGGGAAGTTACTGTGCTTTCAGATTGTATCTCTTGTAGAAGACAAGAAGACGCGGCCCCTATTTTCCAAACTCTCAGGAATACTGGGTGCCATTTATTGCCGAGTGAAACTATATTTTACAGTTTACTGGGTTCTGCGGATCATCCAGTTTTCTCACAGTTCAATCAGTTGGTGAAAAAGTATGGATAACACGGACCTCAAGGATTTGAGTCCCATTGATTTAAGGGGCATTTTAAAGTATGTGCCCCTGTTTCGAGACCATATTTTTGTAGTGGCTGTCGATGGGAGTATCATCGAGCACGAAAATTTCTCCAATCTTTTATTGGACATTGCTGTCCTCCGAAGTTTGAGTGTTGATATCGTATTTGTCTATGGAATCGGTTTTCAGGTTGAATCTCTAGGCAAGCTTTCTTCCATCTCCGTATCTGATGTAAGAGGAGAGGGGCCTACGGATGAGGAAACTCTCAAAATTGCGATTCAAGCTAGCAACGAAATCGGCCACAAATTAATGCAGGGTTTTTCGCAGTCAAAGCTTAAAACTGCTCTAACTAATACGATTCGAGCAAAAAAAAGCGGGGTCTTTAAAGGAGTTGATTTTGAGCATACTGGGGTAGTTGATAAAATGGATATAGACACAATCCACCATTTGCTCTCCCTGAACATTATTCCTATTGTGCCTCCGATTCAATTTGATAGAGATGGCAATCCATTGAGGTTGACTTCGGATTTATTGGCTTCGGATCTTTCTATTGGTTTAAATGCTTCAAAGCTAATTTTTTTAACTAGGCATTCTGGTTTGGGAGTTCAAGGACACATTGCTCGTAACATCCCAGCAGAAATGTTAGAAAAATACATTGAGACTTGTCCTGAAGATTTAGAGGAAGAGTTGCTGCCTAAAGCGAAATATATTTTAAAGGCTCTCACTGGATCGACTGCTAGAGCCCATATCATTGATGGGCGAATATTCGGGGCATTACTGAGTGAGATCTTTGATAATGTTGGGATTGGAACTATGATTCACTCCAATGACTATCAACAAATCCGATTTTCAACCAGCGATGATTTCGGATCGATCCTAGGTATAATGAAATCTGGAAGTAAGACTGATGCTTTGATGGAAATAGATAAAGATTCCTTGGATGACTGTTTGGGGGATTTTTTTGTTTATGAAATTGACAGTTCATTGATCGCTTGTGGTCGTTTGATTGAATACCCTCTTGAGGGGATTGTTGAATTGGCGTCCCTTAGAGTGCAGCCCTTTTATAACGGAAAGGGTGTGGGACAGAAAATGGTTGAATTTGCTGAATTAGAGGCAAAAAAGAAAGGTTTTAAGCGGATCATCTCCCTTTCTACTCAAGCATTTGGCTTTTTTGAATCTAAATGTGGTTATTCTAGAATAGAGAGCAGTGTTTTGCCTAAAGATCGGCTAAAAATTTATAAAGAGAATGCTAGAAATTCCAAAATTTTAACCAAAGAGCTCTAATATTCTTCCCAATTTTACAAGTCTATCTTGTTTTATAAACAAGATAGACTGTATGTTTCAGAAATCATTTGATTTCTATTTTCTTTGCTTTTGTTTCTTCTTTGAATGGAAGACGAACTTTTAATACCCCATTTTGACTTTTAGCATGGATTTCGTTTTCGTTTACAGATTCTTGGAGTTTAAGATGCAGGAAGTAGTCTGTATCATTCATTTCTTTCCATATTGGATTCCATTTTTGATCTGGCATAGGACTTCTTCTTCCTGAGATCCATACTTCTTTTCCATGGATTGAAATCTCTGTGTTTTCCTTAGGAACCCCAGGCAATTCAATTTCAAGATGAATTTCAGTTTTATTTTTTGAAAACGTGTATTTTGGTTTTAATTTTTGATTGTTTTCAGGTTTATTTATAACGGAACAATTGGTATTCATAATATTTTAATTTTTGTCATTGAATTATTTTATGGATATTTGTTTTGATTTTGGAATTTCTTTATTTGGCAAATCAATTGTTAGTATACCATTTGTGTATTGAGCGGTGATTTCTTTCTCATTCACATCTCCTACTCTAAGTTCTCTTTGAAAAACCCCATTTTTTTCATTCTTAGCAGAGATCTCTAGCAATTGGTTTTTGGTTGAAACATCGATTTCATCTTTTAAAAACCCAGGCAACTCTGCATAGATTTTTCTAGACCTCCCATCTGAATATACATTTATTTTAAATGCATGGATTGCCTGTTGAGGTTCAAAAGATTGAGGACTAAGAGAAATCCATGAATGGAGCCATGAATTGAAGTCGTCCTCGTAGGTGTTGTTCCAGTAATAATTGTATTTTTTTAATCTCATTGTTTCCTTTCTTTATAATTTTTGAATCAAACCGATTCGGTTTGCGGTTCGATTTATAAAGATTATTGCATTTAAGTTGCCATTTATTTTTAAAAATTAAAAATTATAAGTAATTCATTATTAGTATTTAAAGTTATTTATATAAGTTTACAGTCCAATTTAGATTGGGTTTATTGAGTCGAAATATCACAAAATGAGACATCTTGTCTTGGAACATTTTTATTATTTATAGGAAGTTTGTTGTCAGTTAAACTCGGATGTGTAGTGTGAAGATTATTTATGAAATGGCAGACTTCAGTTAAGGTTAATAAAGCAAAATCATTGTTCAATTACTCCAATCGATTTTGCTCATTAGGTTCTTGTTTCGCGAATGAGATCGGTTCGAAAATGAAAGCAGTGTTGTTGAATTGTGAAACAAATCCATTGGGCATTCTATTCAATCCGATTTCTTTAGTTCAGTTAATTGAAAAAGCTGTGGAGGAAAGTTTTTTTAGTAAGGATGAATTTTTTCTACACCAAGATCTTTGGAAGCATGCTCTTATACAAAGTCATCTCGCTTCCACAGATCTCAATTCCAGTTTAGAGAATGGTAACAGAATGCTGATGAAACTAAGAAATTCTATAAAAGAATCTGATTTTTTGATTCTCACTCTAGGATCTGCTTTTGTATACGAAAGAAAAGATACAGGTCGCATTGTTGGTCATAATCATAAATTACCTCTTCAAATTTTTATTAAAAGGCTATTGTCTGTATCAGAGATTGTTGAATCTCTGCATAGAGCACTAGAAGGTATGAAAACATTCAATCCTTCTCTAAAAGTTTGTTTTACAGTGAGCCCTGTCAGACATTTGAGAGATGGGCTGCATGAGAATCAATTGAGTAAATCCAGTCTTTTATTGGCAATTAACGAGTTAGAGAGGTTGGTTACAAATCTCTCTTATTTCCCTTCTTACGAAATCCTTCTCGATGAACTCCGAGATTATAGATATTACAAAGAGGATCTTTCTCATCCTTCTAAAGAAGCGGTGCAATATATCTGGGAAATCTTTTTAGAAAATTATTTTGAGGAGTCCGTTGCCAAAAAAAGTCTGGAGGTGGAAAAAATACATGCTGGCTTATCCCACAATCCAAATCATACGGATACTCAATCTTATCGGCGATTCAAGAAAACTCTGAAACAACGTATTTTGGAGATCCAATCGGAGGGCGTAAATATCCAACCTCTATTAAACAAGTATGAAAGTTTGAAATGAGTCGTGATTCATTTCCAGAAAATATAGAGAAATCCTTAGATTTTGAATTGGCGAAACCTACTCGTATTCACCCATTAATTTCCCGAACTGATGGGAATTTGTGGATCAAAAGAGAGGATGAACTGAGTGGTGCGATTGCAGGTTCAAAACTAAGAAAATACGCGAGCTTGATCCCTATTCTTAAGTCTAAGAAAATTAAGCAAGTTGGAATTATTGGTGGGTCCAGTTCTAATAATGTGATAGGACTCATTCAAATGCTTCGTGAATGTTCCATCAAGCCGATTGTATTCATTAGAGAAGCTGGCAATCCAAAGTTGCAAGGGAATTCTTTATTCTTGAGTATGTTAACGCTTGAAGATGAAGTCCAATTGATACCTCGCCAAGATTGGGAAAAGGTAGAAGCAATTGCAAAAGAATATATGGATTTAAATTTTCCCAAAGATTTGAATTGGGTATTAAAAGAGGGATGTTTTGGTGCTGAATCATTGCTTGGTGCGTTGACATTAGCTTCCGATGTTATTCGAAATCAGAGAGAAAGTAATTTGGAATTTGGAAGGATTTATATTGATTGTGGATCTGGTTTAAGTGCAATCGCTTTAATCTTAGGACTTGAATATCTTTTAGATCGTTCTTTGAAATCACCAGAAGTTGTGATCACATTAATCGCGGAGCGAGAATCTAAGTTTTTGGAAAAGTTGGAGACGATGAGGATTTTAATGAGAAACTATAATTTTAATCCCCCGGCTCATTTAGGTTTTAGATTTTTGAAGCCGACTATTTCCCCAAAGTTTGGTTCTTGTAATCAAAGCTTATTGAATGCTTGTTGTCAGATAGCTAAAAAGGAGGGACTGTTAATGGATCCAGTTTACTCAGTGAAGCATTTTATGACCATGCAACAAGATTTGAAGGATTCCACCCTGACAAAACCTGCATTGTTTATCTTCAACGGTTCTGCTTTAGGATTGGCTGGTTTTCAAGATTCTCTGGTTGAGGTCGTGTAGGATAGAAGTTACTCAATAAGGACAAAGGTTTTTTTCAAAATTTTATATTTAGGATTGCTATTTAATACTAAAATATAGACGATCACCCCTTTGACAAATCAAAGGAAAACTATGTCTAAAGAACTTGAAGGAAATTGTTTAATTGCCCAATCTGGAGGTCCCACATCCGTTATTAATTCTAGCTTGGCAGGTATTGTTAGCGAGGCTCTAAATTACGAATGTATAGAAGAAATTTATGGTGCATTGAATGGCGTATTGGGAATTTTGAACGAGGAGTTCATAGATTTAGCAGCGGAGAGTCAGCAAAACATACGCGGTCTTCGTTATACTCCCGCATCCGCACTAGGCTCTTGTCGATACAAACTTAAAAAACAACCAGATTTTGACCGAGTTCTGGAGGTTTTCGAAGCTCATAATATTCGTTATTTCTTTTACATCGGGGGGAATGATTCTCAGGATACCGCTAACAAAATCTCTAAATTGGCCCAACAAAAAGGATACGAGCTTCGGGTTATTGGGGTTCCCAAAACCATAGACAACGATCTTGTTCTTACAGACCATTGCCCTGGATATGGGTCCGCAATCAAACACTTATCCTCACTGGTTCGCGAACTTTCTTGTGATCATCAATCTATGGGTATGCACGATTATGTTTCTATTGTAGAAGTTATGGGTAGGAATAGTGGTTGGATAGCAGCGGGTTCTTCATTGGCCAAAAATAAGGGAAGCAATCAAGATGCTCCTCACATTATTCTTTTACCCGAGGTGGCTTTTAACGAAGATAAATTTTTACAAGATGTTCAGCAAGTCCTGAAAAAAAACCGTTTCTGCATGATTGTTGCTTCAGAGGGAATTGTAGATGAAGATGGAAATTATGTAGCCAAATCCAATGACAAAACGGATTCTTTTGGTCATCCTGCTCTTGGAGGGGCCGGTGAATTTTTAAGAAGTCTTGTTGAAGATGCATTAGGAATTTCTGCAAGATCTTGTAAGTTGGGAATTAGCCAAAGGGCTTGTGCTACTAATTCATCTCAAGTGGACAACGATGAGTCTTATCAGTCTGGAGTGTCTGCTGTTGAGGCTGCTATGAATGGTGAAACGGACAAATGTGTAATCCTAGTGCGTGGAGAAAACGATCCTTATTCTTGTGAAACCTCTTTAGTGGCTCTCGAAGAGATTGCAAATGGTGAAAAGAAAATCCCAGAGAACTGGATCAGTGAAGATGGAATTAGTATGAACTTGCAATTTATCAAATACGCCCAACCTTTGATTCAAGGGGAAGTCGAGGTACCTTTTGAGTTTGGAGTCCCTAATTTTGTGAAGCTTTCCATGAAGAAAGCCCGAAGGAAATTGGAGCCTTACACCGCGGTATAACAAACGTAGATTCTTTAAAAGCCGCATTTTAAAATGCGGCTTTTTCTTTTCGGCAGTTCTGAATCTAAAATTTCAAGTTTTTACAATAAGTTGTGCATACTGTTTTACTGAAAGTTCTGAATGTTTTTGAAGAATGGGCATTGTCTGTTATAGAGGGGTATTTAATAATTTATTCCAATCTATTTTTCAAGAAACAACTGGGTAGTATTCCTATTTTTTATTGAATCGATCGAGATAAAATACTTCTCAATTTCTTGGATTACACGCGATATTTATAAAGTCTCTAAATCGTTTTTCATTACATATGGCGATTGTTTCTCGTTCTTGAAAAAACAATAAAAAAAGGGTTTATAAATCCAATTGATTAGAGTTCTTTTAATCAAAAAGCCAAAAAAAGTTCTATATTAAAGATAGAGTATTGTATAAGTTATTGTTGATGAATGTTTGTATTTGATTTTTTATGACAAATTTATATTTTTAGATTCATGTCCGCTTTAGTTTCATTTTTCTCATATTTTAATTTTTTACGAGTTTGGTGGATCTTTCTGTTTTTGTTTCTTTCAAATTCCTCTTGGGGCGCTACGGACACTTGGACTGGATCTTCCAACAACAACTACAATGCGGCAGCCAATTGGAGTAATGGCACAGTTCCTAATCATGCAGATTTTGCTCTTTTTACAGGAACCGCTGGCAATGATTTTTCGGTCACTTTATCTGCAGACAAGATTTTGGACTCATTGATTTTTGATAGCACAGCGCTCGAAGCCTATGATTTTTCTGGTTCTGGTTCTATCGAGTTTGATCGCAGCACTACCAATTATGGCTTGTCCTTGAGTGCCAGAGATCAATCCTTCGGTCTTCCCATCCTTTTAGGAAATGGAAACGTAGATTTTAACATTGAAGAATTTAGAACCCTCACTTTGACGGAGGCTTTAGGTAAAGATGGCGGAAGCAATCGTGGATTGGATTTTTTGGGCAATGGCAGTATATATTTGAGCAAAGTTTCCACTTTTGATGGAGATGCTGATTTTAATAAAGGTGCTTTGATTATGGGCATTGACAATGCGATTAACAGCTCACAAAGCTCGATTGATTTTAACAATGCGACTTTGGATTTAAATGGATACGACACCAATGCAACTGCACTTAATATTTCTGGAGATGGGCTTTATGATTCCGGAGTGATTGTCAATAAAGGTTCCAGCACCTCCACAGTTTCCTCTAACTTAATCCTTGATTGGGATGCTGAAATTGGTGGAGATGGGGACATCATTTTTGAGGGAGATATTTCAACGAGAAATAACAACTCGGGAAGAGAATTAGATATCATTGGAGGAGGAACTTTTACGTTTAAAGGAACGAACAACAATGATAATACAGGATCAAGCAATGCTCAAACTATTGGGCATGCTAGAGGAGCTATCGTTTGGGACTACACATCCAACAACACTGACAAAGTCTCAGTCAATTCACCACTTAAGTATAGATTGCAAATGAATGACAGTTCTTTGAAATTGATTGGTAACAATTCATCTAGCACGACTCAAACCATCAATGAGTTGGATTTTGAGAGAGGATCCAATTATTTAGAAGTTCAATCGGGAACCAATCAGAACACCACCTTTGCCTTAAACAGCTTGGCTATCACCGGTCTTTCTACCCTAGACATACAATTGACAAATTCTGGATCTGGATCTGCATCTGTAACAACAGATAGGAATAACAACTCCAACAACGGAATTTTGGACGGTCGCATTACCTATGGTAAAAATACTTGGGCTGTAAATTCCACCAATGGTTCCGATGGAGCTATAACAGGATTGAGTGATGTTGATTTCGAAAACGTAAGTGATGAAAATTTTAATTGGCAAAAGCATTTCACGGTCGATGGAGATTATACTTTTTCTACCAATAGAGACATTTCTACATTGCGATTTCATGACAACGCATCTCGAACAATCACAATCAATTCTGGAAGAAGTCTTAAAATTTCTAATTCTGGTATTTTGGTGACTCCGAATGTGGGTTCCAATGATATCACAATCAATGGAGACGGTCGTTTGAGAACCGGTGCGTCTGGACAAGTAGTCGTTCATCAACACAATCCATCTGGCAGTTTAACCATTGCGAGCAAGTTGAACAACTCAGCAATGGACTTTGTAAAAGCAGGTGAGGGAGACGTCATTTTGAGCAATAGCGCAAACGATTACACCGGTAGGACAATTATACATGGGGGTACGCTATCCTTTTCATCAATCGGAAACATCAATGGAGGGGTCTCAGCTCTTGGAAATCCTTCCGATCTTTTTGAAGGTGAGATTCAACTGGGTCACAATGCAACTGCAAAGTACACCGGTTCAGGGCACAGCACGGATCGAACCTTTGAAATTTTGGGCAATTCTACAATCGATGCTTCTGGATCTGGGAATCTCACGCTCAATGGTTACATTGTCAGTGATGACAATTCAATGTTCGCGGGTTCCAACTTGATTCTTTCCGGAACTGGGAATGGGGTCATGAACAACAATATTTTGCTTGGAGAAGGAGCCATGTTGACAAAATCTGGATCCGGAACTTGGACTTTGGCAGGTAAGAATTTATATGGAGATACAACGGTTGCCGCTGGGAAGCTTATCGTCAATGGGACTCAATCCAACCTCACGGAAACTTCTTATTTGAACACAATTGGAGTGTCTGGTGATGCTGTGATCACTAACATTCCCTCTACATCAGGTCTGTCAGTGGGAGACCCAGTTTCTGGTGATCTCATCCATAGTATTAGTTATATCCAATCGGTGGATAACAGTTCACAAATTACTCTTAGAGATGACCGAAACAACGGATCTGGAACGACTGCAGATTTATATATTAAAAGATATTCGCCTTCAGGATTAGGGAAAATATCTATAAACTCTGGTGCAACTTTAGAAGGATCTACCACTTCTCTAGCCAACAATACTGCTTTTGTGAATAATGGAACTTTTATTTTAAACCAGGATAAAAATGGTAATTTAAGTGAGGAGATTTCTGGGACTGGAGCTCTTATAAAAGACGGGAACGGAACGGTGACTCTATCAAGGTCTAATTCATTGACTGGCTTAACGATTGTGCAAAGAGACGGGGCTGCATCTGGAAATAGTTCTTTGACTCTGTCTAATTCTCGCGCTTCTAATAAGACCCTCCAAGGAGATATTAAAATCAAAGCGAACGCTTCATTAGACCTTGGATTATCCAATCAAATTAAAGATGATAAAATTCTTTATTTGGATGGGGGAAGTTTTAATCTGAATGGATACAGTGAGGGGAGCGCCTCCTCTATCGGGATTGGCACTTTGAATTTGTTGCAAAGCTCTACAATTGATTTGGGAGGTGGAACTAGTATTCTTACTTTTAATACCGATTCTCGAACCGGTGGAATTTTGACTATTAAAAATTGGAATGGAAATCTTGCAAATACGACTTCAGGACGTTTTGGGAACCAAATGATCATTAAATCTAGTGGAACTTCCAATATTGGGCTTGGAAACATTCAATTCGCCGATTGGGGAAATGCAACTGCTGCAATTACTGGAGATTTAGGGGGAGGCTTTTATGAAATTATTCCTGACATTACGATCACCTCATGGAACGTAGATGCCAATGGATCCTGGGAGACTTCCAGTAATTGGAATCCAGCTTCTCCTCCAGATGGTGCCGGAGAAGTGGTTCTACTAGATAAATCTTTGACTGCAGGCCGGACCATTACTCTCGGAAGCAACAAAACCATTGGAAATTTACAAATTACTGGAGGTGGTTCTGGAAATGACTACACTTTAACGGGGGCTACAATCATTATGGATGTATCCTCCGGAAATGCTGTGATTAGTTCAACTGGAAGCAATGCATCCACGATTGCATCCAATCTTTCCTTGAGCGATTCGCTGAATGTAATCAATGATTCCTCAGGAACACTACTATTATCTGGGGTTATTTCTGGATCTCAGGCGGTTCATTTAAATGGGTCAGGGAATGTAAAATTAACTGCTAATAATACCTACAGCGGAAATACTTTTTTAAACAATGGAACTCTAACATTAACGGGTCAAGTATTGGGAAACATAGATGTTGATTATGGAGGTATGATAGCCGGCGGTAATGGAACCAATGCTGTAAGCACTGGAGATATAAATCTATTGAATGCTAAAGTCTCTCCAGGAGAGGGAAACGGTGCAGGGCAAATTAAGTTTGGAGATGCTACTTCAGACTCAGCTAGTTGGACAGAGGGAACTTATGTATGGAATGTCTCTAGCGGATTAGCTGGAAGTGGAAGCAATTCATCAAATGGGGGAGGGGATTCGATCAATGAAGCTTCTGGAACTTCAGGCTTTGACTGGGATTTGATAAGCTTTACGGGATCTTTGGATTTTTCAGGTGCAAGTGGAAATTCCATTAAAATTCAAATTAAAAGCAACAGTAATTTCCCTGGTTATAACAGTAGCTTTATGCAATGGAATGAAGTGAAAATTATCCAAGCGAATAACATCATTGGTTTCAATAAATCCTTTTTTGAATTGGACAGTTCCGGTTTCAACGATGCGATTGGTTCTTGGTGGTATAATTGGGACATTGCACATCATGACAATGCTTTATGGTTGCAGTATAGAGCCGTCCCAGAACCGAGTACCTATGCCACCTGTTCTGGTTTGCTACTTCTCTTGATTCTCCGAATTTATAGAAAGAAATCACTGAAAAACAAACAATAATTTTGGGTTGGTACTGGATCGGGGACTTGAACCCCGAACCAACTGATTAAGAGTCAGCTGCTCTACCAATTGAGCTAATCCAGCATAAGATTAAATATAATCAAATTTTAAAGATTTTATGTCAAACTTGAATTATGTGTATCAGTTCTTTTTCACCTCGTCTGCAAAGATCGTAACTTTAACATCCGAACTTCCAAGTATTTCTTTGGCTCGCTTTAGTGCTTTTGCAGTGGATAGAGTCGGATTGGTTCCTTCCTCTTGAAAAACATTCAGGGGGTTCAAAGTATCGATCAGACCGGAGTTATTGAAAATGCGCATGGTATCCGGTCGAACTTCACTGACAATAACGATTCGATCTTTCTCGTTCATATATTGAATGAGTTCTTGAAATGCCATCACACTAGTAGCATCTAAATTGTAGGCATTTCTCATCTTGAGAACCAGTATTTTCAGGTTTTCATCTTCACAGACTCTCCTAATTTGCTCATTGAATAGTTCTGCTGCAGCGAAAAAAAGTTCTCCTTCAACATGAACGATCGATATTTCAGTTTCGGAACGCTTTTTATTATGATCTAGTTGAGCCAATCCTCCTTTTTGATCGAATTGATATTCAACAAGCTCTGGAGTGGATACTTTTCTGAGGAACAAAATGATCGAAACAACCACTCCGGCGTAAATAGCGGTCGTTAGTGAGAAAATCATTCCACAGCCCACAGTTATATAAAATACAATCGCATCGGATTGGGTCGATTTTGTAACAATCCTAATTTGATTTTTATTTATGAGCGAGATGCCGATGAAAATAACTAGGACCGAAAGTGCACATAAAGGAACAAATTTGATCAGAGGTCCAAATAAAAAAGCACCTATGACACAAATGATTCCAGCGTAGAAACTGGACATTGGAGTTTTGGCACCACTATTTGCATTTAGGACGGATCTTGTAAGAGATCCAGAAGCTGCCATTCCAGAAAAAAGCCCGCATCCTATATTCGCCATGCCAATACTCATCATCTCTTGATTGGGGTCAATTCTGGAACCGGTTCTTGCTGCCAAAGATTTACCAATCGAGGTTCCCTCTAGAACACATAGAAGTGCGATTGCAAACGCAGCTCCTGATAATAATTCCATATCCTTGGGATCCAGTGATGGTAAAGTCAGAGTCCAATTAGTGGTGCTGATCGCATCCAATGTATTGACAGGGAAGCCATAATAGGACATCCCAAAAGCGATAAATGACATTATTATCAAGCAAATTGCCACATGGGGGAGTCCTTTGCATTTTTTACTCAGTAACCAATATAGAATAAAAGTGGCAATACTTAGGATCACAGAGGGTAGGTCTGATTTTGGGATATACTCAATGGTGCGGAAGATAATTTCGTAAAATGTATTGGGTTTATCTTCTTCAGAAAAATTGAATCCCAATGCATTTTTGAACTGGTTTGCGATTATAAGACAAGCCGCAGCGGTGATATAACCGGTTACAACTGTTCGGGAAATATATTGAATTAAAGAGGCCACTTTAAAGTAGGCTCCAATAATTAGGAATAGACCGACCATAACAAGGAGAAGTGGAACCAACAACAGTTTTTCAGAATCTGATACTCCTAATTGAATGAAAGAAGTCATCAATATTACTGAGGTAGCATTTGTGGGTCCAAGCACTATAAAAGGCGATCCGGCAAAATACATCCCTATAAGTGAGGCAATGATAGAACCGAATATACCGTATTGAATCGGTAAGCCGGCGATGATTGCGTACGCCATTCCTTGAGGAAAAGCAAGTAGAGCAACATTGAAAGCTGCCCTTAAATCTCCTCGGGCAAATTCAAGATTGTATCCTTGGGTCGTTTTGCGAAGAGGTAAAAAATCTAAATGATCATTGGCTAGTATATTTTTAAGTGTAGATGCTTTTGATTCGCTCTTAAGTTGTGTTTCCATATAATAGAAAAATGATTCTCTTTTATTTTAGCGTTAGGTCAAGTTATTGATTCAAGCCATTCTTTCAAGTAGTTGAACTCCAATTTGATCTGCAAGCAAACGACCGGTATTAGTCAATCGCAAATGACTGGATTCATCCAATAAAGGGTGAATCAATTGATGGGATTCCAACTCATGGAATAATTCTTTAGCCTTTTCGTGTTCGGCATTTGGAAACCTAGATCTTAGAGACCATAGATCTACCCCTTCGTTCATTCGTAAACCAAATAAAATACAATCCTCAAATAATTTTTGTTCTGACAGTTTCTCAAATTCAAAATAATGAGGTTTTTTATTTTGAATCCCATGAGCCCATTCAGAGAGCGATGGAATATTGGAGAAACGCTGATTGTTTTGTTGAGAAGCTGCGGCAGGACCATAACCCCTCCATTCATGCATTCTCCATGTATTGAGATTGTGTTTGCATGAGAATCCAGGTTTGGCATAGTTTGCTATTTCATACTGTTTGTAGCCATGATTTCTCATCCAAGCCCAAGTGCTTTCAAAAAGTTTGGCTTCTAAATTCTCATCTTTTTTTAAAATTCCTTGACTGAATTTTAAATACAAAGCCGCATCTTCCTCAAAAATGAGACAGTAGGTGGAGATATGTTCAGGATCTAAAGCAAATGCTTGATCGAGTTCTCGGGTCCAGTCTTCTTCCGTTTGGCCTGGAACTGCAAAGATAAAATCAATATTTACATTCTTAAAACCTTCATTCCGAATGATGTGAAAAGCCGCTCTCGCTTTGTCGGCCGAGTGAAGACGACCTAGCTTGTCTAAGTAATTGGGGTTGAAAGATTGGATTCCCATAGAAATCCGATTGATTCCCAACTCTTTTAACATTCTCATCTTATTGGGTTTAACCGCTGAGGGGGCCATTTCTAGAGACCATTCATATTCTTTTGCTAAAAAAGGTTTCACGATCTGACAAAGCTCTTTTAAGTCCTCCTCTTTTAGAATTCCAGGGGTGCCTCCTCCAAAAAAGACAGTGTCTGCTTCTCTAGGAGGCGGAAATTGCTCAAACTCTTTGCGGATGCTTTTGAGATAAAGTTGAATATCGCTCTTTTTTGGTTTTTTTTGATAAAAATTACAATAAGAGCAGGTGGAAGCGCAAAATGGAACATGGATATAGAGTCCAAATGGCTTCCAATCTAATGAAGTTTGAAAGTTATTTACAAAAGTATTTTCTTTTTCTTGCAGTCTGTTCATGCATTTTTAAATATAGAAATAAGATACTATTTTATCCATGAAATCAAAAAGTAAATTCATCTCAGCATTGTTCTGCTTGTTTACCCTTACCTTCACTGCTTGTGATTTAACGGTAGCAAACTTAACCTCTAACAGTATACCTCAGAATCCTTCTGGTATTTACACTATGAGCATGGAAGCTCGTATTAAGAATGCTATGGTTGATTCTGAAAGTATGACCGCCTCTATTGTCATTGATGGTGAAGTTCATCCAATGACTCGCTCAGACGTTGGAAAAAATATTTTCGATTTTGACTTCAAGTTGCCACAAGGCCGAGATTTAGCCAAGTATTATTATGTTGTAGAGTATAAAATGAAGTCTGCAGACAGTAAAGTGCGCACGATAAACAGTGGTAACAACGTTTATACTTTCAATTTAACGGATCGATACCCAGTTGGTTTAGAGAGCAATCGGGCTCCAATAGGAACCAGAATTCCACTTCTTGGTAGAGGTTTCACTCGTTATGATAAAATAATTTTAGGCAATGTCGAGGTGGACACCCAATTCCTTTCAGGCAATCAGTTGGTATTTGTTGTCCCACCTTTGCCTGCTGGTAGAACTTATGCAGTTGAGCTTGCTGGAGCTGATGGAAATTTGTTTATAGATAATTTTAGAATAGACAAATCCACAATCAATGTTGTTCCTGCAGCAATTCAAATTGGATCCGGTCAAGTGCAGAGACTCTTGTTTAAGGTTGACTTTGAAGCTCCTGTTGGTGGTTTGAAAGTTGAGGTGACCACTGATGTTCCCGCCGGAGTTATAATGGAAGAGGTGGTCATCCCACAAGGAGCTAGTACAATAAGTATCCCTGTTAAAGGTGGAGTGCCATCCCGCGGAAATTTATATGTGAACGTGCCCGGATTCGATGAGGTTGTTGTTCCAGTAGAAGTAACTCCCTAATATTTTTTCATAATCATAGGATTGAATCTTCTTTAAAAGCGACTCTGAAAGTCGCTTTTTTCGTAAAAGAATAAAACTTACTTTACAAAAAGTGTAATTATGTATACCTATAGATAAACGGATAAAATCATGGCACAAAAAACAAAATCTGAAACAAAAGCACAATTAGCAAATACTGAGGCTCTCAAGTTAGCGGTTTCAAGTATTAATAAAAAATTTGGGGATGGAGCTCTTATGAGACTCGGGGATTCCAAAAAAATGGAAGTTTCTTTTATTTCTACTGGATCCATTGCTGTGGATTTGGCTTTAGGAGTAGGGGGGTTTCCTAAGGGTAGGATGATTGAGGTTTATGGTCCTGAATCTTCTGGTAAAACAACCCTTTGTTTGAGCGCGGTTGCTGAAGTTCAAAGGCAAGGGGGCACAGCTGTATTTGTAGATGTGGAGCATGCTTTAGACCCTCGATATGCAAAGGTGCTCGGGGTAGATATAGATAATTTAATGATTTCTCAACCCGAGAGCGGTGAAGATGCTCTGAATATTATAGAAACTCTCATAAGGTCTGGAGCTGTAGATATTGTTGTTTTAGACTCAGTTGCCGCATTGGTATCAAAAACAGAATTGGATGGAGAAATGGGAGATACTACGGTCGGTTTGCAAGCTCGAATGATGAGTCAAGCAATGAGAAGATTGACCTCCGCAATTAATCGGACTCAGTGCATTTGTTTGTTTACCAACCAAATTCGTGAAAAAATTGGGGTTATGTTTGGGAGTCCAGAAACTACACCTGGGGGGAGAGCGTTGAAGTTTTTCGCATCTCAGCGTTTAGATATTAGAAGGATCGGTCAAATAAAAGAATCCAGTGGAAAAGTTACTGGTAATAGAACCCGTGTAAAAGTCGTTAAAAACAAGGTTGCACCCCCATTTACAGAATGTGAGTTTGATATTATGTACAATGAAGGAATTTCTGAGTCTGGATCTTTGGTTGATTTAGGGGTTGAACAAAAGCTTCTAGATAAAAAGGGGGCTTGGATTTCTTACAAAGGCGAGCTTGTTGGTCAAGGAAGAGAAGCTGCTAAAAAGTATTTGAAAGAAAATCCTGATTTCAAAAATGAATTAAGAGCTTCAATTCTTGAAAAAGTACATGTGAATGTGGGTTCTATTTTGGCTAAGGGAGATAAAGAGTAAATAATTTCAATCTTTAATAAGTTGAAACAAATAAAACCAAGCTCTTAAAGTGGGTTTTATTTATTTGTTTAGATATTTTTAGAGAAGACTCTTTTTCTTAAATCCAAACTGATACGTGTGCATCACACTTTAAATTGTTTTTATAAGTGGGTACGATAAAGTAAAACAAATCTCCATCAATAGTTTTGGAAATTCTACTAACTACTTTGTTTGAAAGGGAAGCTGTTTTATTAGCAATCTTTAACAGAGACGTTTACATTCTCTAAGAACAATCGTTATAAGAATGTATTTAAGTTTAATTGTTTCAGATGATTTCTAGTTTTTTCTGGACTCTTTCTTATGCTAATAGCATTTTCACTTTTAGCTAGTTTTTTTCCAGATTCATTCACAACTAGTGGACAGTGATAAAAGTCTGGAGGTTCAACAAAAAGGGCTTTGTAGATTAGAAGTTGGCGAAAAGTGGAATCCAACAAATCTTCTCCACGAACCACTTCGGTAATATTCATATCAATATCATCTACGACTACTGCAAATTCATAAGCGGGTATATTATCTCGATTCCAAATGACAAAGTCACCAAAATCTCTATGAGTTTTTGCGCTTTTTATTCCTAGTCTGATATCTTTAAACCTGACCTCTCTTTCTGGAGTCGTGCTAAATCTCCAATTTGGAATTGTATTTTTATTAAAATATTTTTTTGAAATTTCTCTGTTTATTATCGACTCACCGAATTTATTTTTTCTTATTTTTAATTGGTCTATTTGCTTTCTTGAAAGCGTGCATGGGTAGATAAGGTTCTTTTTTTTAAACTGGTTAAAAGTTTTTTGATAAAGAGGATACCTTTTGCTTTGTTCATAGGGTTTGAGTGGATTTTTTTGTTCAGGTCTCAAGTCCCATTGTATTCCAATACTTTTCAGATCTTCTATTGCTGCATTTTTAAATTTTTGTTTGCAGCGATTCGGATCTAAGTCCTCTAATCGAAAGATTAATTTACCATCTCTGTCTCTGGCTCTTGCCTCTGCAATTTTGAACGTTTGTGCATGGCCCAAATGTAGATATGCTGAGGGAGTTGGAGCGATTCTACCGATGTATTGTATTTGAATCCTGAGTTGAATTTTAAAAATAGCGGTGGACGTTATTTTATGTCTAATCCTGGCAATGGTTGGGTTTCAAATTTTAATCTCTTGAGTCCAACAATTCGCGGTTCCTCTTTTTTCTCTCCATGCGCCTTCGTTTTTTGTAACTCCAATTTTAGTTTTCTCTGAGAGAAATATAGCAGCTAGAAGTTTTTGTTTTGTTGATATGGAGAGCATGCTTAGGCACTCGGGATCTTTAAAAATTCCGCCACTAGACCAATATGAAAATAAGTCATTTGACTCCGCTAATAATAGTAGATTCTGGCATGCTGAAGACGCAGCCGCAACATGTTCCAGATCTCTTGCAATCTTTTTTTCAAAGTCTTTATGGCTGTCCGGTAACCATGTTACTAGAATTATTGCATCTGCTCCTGCAATAAGTCTCGGAATTTTTGAATTCCATGCTTTTTTCCATTTTGGATCTAAGGCTTTATCTTGTTTTTCCGACAGTTTTTGTAACAACCGATTTTTTTCATCTGAGGCAATTGTATAAAACCTCCATGGAACGATGGAGTCTTTTTCAGAATTGAGATGTTCTGTGTCGGCAGGATAGTGGAAGGGAGCTTGTCCAGCAATGGATGTCATGGAATGTAGCATTCTATCCATTTTTTTAGTATCTGCCGATTTTAAGATTTTTTCAGGATTGCCGAGAATTTTAGTGGTAGCTCGATTTCGAATGATTTGTTCTATTGTTTTCATATATGAACTTGTTGATTCCATAAGGAAGCATAATGACTTTTTTCTTTTTTAAGTAATTCTTGATGGTTGCCTGTTTCAATAATCTCACCTTTGTTTAGAACTACAATTTTATTAGCATTTTTTACTGTCGACAGCCTATGTGCAATAACTAGGACAGTTCTATTTTTCATCAATCGATTGAGCCCTTGTTGAATTTTTCTTTCGGTTAAAGTATCAACCGCTGAAGTGGCTTCATCTAAAATAACAATAGGAGGGTCTTTAAGTAAAACGCGAGCGATTGTAATTCGCTGTTTTTCTCCCATGCTCAGACGAATCCCTTTTTCCCCGATCATTGTGTCTAGTTGATCTGGCAATTCTTTTACGAAAGTATCAATACTTGCCATTTTTAGTGCATTCCAGATTTCTTCATCATTTGCGTCGTATTTGGCGATTTTCATATTTTCGCGTAAATCTGTATCAAACAAAAACGGATCTTGAGAAACAATGCCTATCTGGCTTCTTAATTCTTCGAGTTCTAATTGATCTATGGGAGTAGTATTGATTAATATATCTCCTGAAATAACATCATAGTAGCGGAGAAGTAGATTTGCGATGGTACTTTTCCCTGCCCCTGTGTGTCCTACTAGAGCAGTCATCTTACCCGCAGGTAAAGTTAAATTTAATTCGGGAATTATTTTATCACGATTTTCATATCCAAATTTTACTTTTTTAAAAGAGATTGTAACAATACCAGATGGAAATGGTTGAGGATTTTTTGGGGATTGAATGTCGATTGGATAATCTAAAATTTCAAAGACTCTTTCACCTGAAGCTTTTCCTGTATTTATCATATGATTCAAACCATTAAGGGTTCGAATTGGCTCATAAAACATAGAGGTATAAATTAAAAATGCAGAAAATTCTCCAAATGAAAAGGTTTCAGGACTTTCGATCAATAAATATCCTCCAACGCCGATTACAGCTACGACCCCTAAATTTGTAACAAAGGTTGTGCCTGGGCTGTAAATAGACCATCGGAACATAGCTTCTAGAGTCTTTTTTTGAAGATCTTCACTTTTTTCCAAGAACCGTTTTTCCTCTCTCATCCTGAGAGCAAAGGAATGGATCAGACGGTTGCCTTGAATGTCTTCAATGAGAATGTTGCTTAGCTCACCGGATGTGTCTCTAACCCTCTTCCAGTAATAACTAACCAGTTTTCCATATATTTTTCCTAAAACAATTAGTATCGGTAGCGGTAGGAATACAAAAGTAGCCAAAATAGGTTCTTTTACAAACATCAGACCGGTGATTCCTAGTATTGTCAGGATTGCGATAGTCCCTTGTTCGGTTCCATCTAAAATGACACGTTCCACATTTGTAACATCCTCTATTACCCGAGAAGCAATATCCCCACTTTTCTTTTTATCAAAAAAGCTGATTGGTAGTTTTAGGAGTTTTTTGTGTAAATCGCGTCGAATGTCGATGAGCACTTTTTGCTCCAGGGTATTGTTTACTCGAATGCGAAAACAATTACAGAGTTCTCTACCGAGAAAGACAACGGTGATCGTTAAAGTTCCTATGACAAGTGCTTTGATGCTGCCTGTTTCTCTTGAACTATCTAAGACTCTTTGGATAATTTCGGGAATAAGAAGCCCTAATGTTGTCATGAAAATTGCGATTACCAAAGTAAATACAAATAGGGTTTGGTATTTAAAAAGATAAGAAGCGACTCGCCAAATGATTTGCATTGTTACTAGAATGAAGTTCTAGAAATTGAAAACAAGAAGATAAAAAAGATTAATAGAAATTTATGAGCACAGAGAATTTAGGACCGACAGGAGAAATTCTAAAAGATTTACCTTCTCCCTATATACCGCATTCAAGTGGTTTGCTTCATTTACCAAGGTTTATTGCCAAAATTAGAAAATCCTTGAGCGGAGCGTTGCCCAAAAGTTACCAGAGAAATTATACTAAAGGTTTTGATGGCTTCCTTTGCTTGCATTTAGGAATTGAGTCTGCGGATGTTGTGGAGATTGTAAAAACGAGTAAAGATAATACGGAGTTAGACAAACGCTTGAAGGATCTTTTTCCCGAAAATTTGAATATTGCTATTTGGAATCGCAAATTAGTTCAGATGGGAATGAGTGAAATGGGGCGCGAGAAATTAGAGGAGGTAAAAATGACCATGGGGATATCGGATCGAAAAGATCTAATTTCATTCGCTGACATGATTGATGTAGATGAAGGACGTTTGTAGGTTTTCAGTTGGCCAATAAGATGGTGTTTCTTAAAAATAAGAAGAGAAATCGTAGTTTTATTTTATTTGGTTTGAATAAACAGGAATTTTCAAGCGAAGGGATTCGTTTGTTGTTTATTTTTTATATTGGAGCCATCTTTCTGTCTGCTCTTATTTCACCTTTTGTTTATCATGGAGTTTTAATAATTTACAGCTTTTTCCCTCCAATTGATTCCGACCTCGCTGGATTTCAAGGATGGTTTGCAAAAGTTTTTAGTTACTTATCTGGTAAAAGTTATGCGGATTATTTTGATAGGATTCGGTGGTTGCCAATTATTCTGTTTTTTCCGTGGTTATTAACAAAGTGTAAATTACTCTCCTACGATTCATTGTTCCATAATCTAAAAAATCCTCTCAAACGGAATCGATTGAAATGCTTGTTCCAGTATTTTCAAATCCTGTCCTTGGAAGTATTTCGAATGTTATTGGTTTTAGGATTAGATTTAAGGAATAAAAAAAGCAAATTCATCTTTTTTAAAGGATGGGTAATTGGGGTTTTGTTGGTGGGAATACTGTTTATTGGACAAATTACCTCTTTTTCAATTATTGAGAGAAATGAGATAACATTTATAAGGATTATTGAAGTGATATCACTGTCTTTTATTAGTGGTGCCCTCATCGGATTTTTAGAGGAAATTGTTTTCAGGGGTTTGGTTTTTCGAATTTTTTATACAATGTTCAGTCCTTTTTATGCAATCTTTTTGGCTGCTATCTTTTTTTCTTATTGTCATTTCAAATTCCCGGATTTCCTATGGGACGAATCGCAACCCGTTTCTATCGTGAGTGGATTCTATGTGGGTTTGTGGACTCTTTTAGGGATTTTCAAAAATTTCGAATGGATCCTGTTTTTAAATTTAGGCTTACTAAGCTTATTACTTAATTATTTCGTATTAAAAGAAAATTCTATCATCCGTTCTATAGGGCTTCATGCTGGATTAGTTTTCGGTATGTTGTTTTTTAAAAGGTTGTGGATTTTGCAGGACCATGGACAATCTTGGTTTTGGGGAAGTGGTAAAATAACTGATGGCCTCGCTTGTGGAATTTTGTTGGTGGTTTTAAATTTGTATTTTTACTGTTTTGTTGCTTATAAAAAACAAAATGAAGTCCGTATTTAATTATTGTTTGGATTTTATATATCCTAGAAGTTGTCAAATTTGTGACGCACCGATGCTGTGCCATTCGAATCGCCATCATTGTGATGAATGCTTAAATGGATTCCACACAATCAATGAATCTTTTTGTAAAGTTTGTGGCCGTCCCTTTCATGGGAATACGATCGAGTCTGCAGTTTGTTCTGAATGTGAGGCTGGAAAATTTTCTTATCGAGGTGCAAGATCTTTATTTTTAATGAGATCCTTAGAGCGAGAATTTATCCACCAACTCAAGTACAAAAAGGGCTCTTATTTAAAAGAGGACTTTTTAAAATTACTCAGATCCAATCTTTCCTTTTATGATTATCTTGAAGAATCAACTTTGATACCAGTTCCATTGTTTCGTTCCAGTTATAAAGAGAGAGGATACAATCAGAGCTTGTTGGTTTGTAAATGGATCAGTGAAGAAATTTCTAGTTGCGAGGTTGCCGATGTTTTAATTAGAACTAGGAAAACTCAGACTCAAACTAAATTAAATCGATCCGAGCGAATCAGGAATGTAAAAAATGCTTTTGCTATTGTGGATAATTTTGTTTTAGATTTTGATCGTAAGTGGATTGTCTTTGATGATGTATTTACAACAGGTGCAACTGTGGGGTCTTGCTGCGATATTCTACAGAAGTACAATAATAACAATTTATATGTAGCAACTTTAGGACACGGATAAGTTATGGCACTATTTGGAAAACCAAAATATTCAACTGTTCAAGTAAAGAAAAAGGATATACCTAAAGGTTTGTGGACTAAATGCCCTAAAACCAATAAGATTATCTATATTAAGGAGCTTGAGGAAAACTGGATGGTCGTTCCTGGAAGCGAGTATCATTTTCAATTACCCGCTCAAAAGCGAATGGATTTACTTCTTGATGAGGGGACTTTTGATGAAATGGATGGGGATTTGACCTCCGTAGATCCATTAAGATTCAAAGGGAACAGCAAAGCTTCTTATTTGGAAAAAATTAAAGCTTATCAAGAAAAGACCGGTTTAAGAGACAGTGTTTTTTCTGGAATTGGAAAAGTGAATGGAGACCCTGTTAGTATAGCGGTTATGGATTTCAGGTTTCAAGGAGCAAGTATGGGCTCTGTAGCAGGAGAAAAAATAACTCGGGCTATTGAAAGAGGGATTGAGAATAAAACTCCCGTTATTGTTGTTTCCGCATCTGGTGGAGCCAGAATGCAAGAGGGGATTTTGAGCCTCATGCAAATGGGTAAGACTTCTGCAGCCTTGGCTCAATTATCCAACGCTGGATTGCCTTACATTTCTATTTTGACCAATCCTACTATGGCGGGTGTTATGGCAAGTTATGCATCCCTTGGGGATGTGATTCTTGCAGAGCCTGGGGCCTTAATAGGATTTGCAGGAGCACGTGTGATTAAAGAAACAACCAATCAAGATTTACCTGATGGATTTCAAACTTCTGAATTTTTATTAGAGAGAGGACTTCTAGACCAAATTGTTCATAGGCATCAGATGAAAAGTCGGATTTCTCATTTTATAAAAGCGTTTACTTCAAGTCATTCAAAATCTACTAAAGCGATTCAATCTTAAAGATTTCCTCTTTGAAACCTTACGAGAGAACTTGTAATTTCTTATTTCAACTCAGAAATCGAGGTTCCAAGTATGGTTTAGATCGAATGCGGTTGCTTTCAAAATTATTGGGCAACCCTGAAAAATCATTCAAATCTATTCATATAGCCGGGACTAATGGTAAAGGTTCTACCGCTGCTATTTTAGAATCTATGTATCGATTTCAGGGATTGAAAGTGGGCCTGTTTACATCGCCTCATCTGATTTATTTAGGAGAACGAGTACAGACCAATCGTGTTCCTATTCCAGTTGAAGATTTGATTGAGATGGTGGAGCAAATTAGATCCATTATTGATCCGATCATTGGAGTAGGGTCTGAAGATTATCCTACATTTTTTGAATTTATAACTGCATTAGCATTTCTTTATTTCAAAAGAGAACAAGTGGATTTAGCAATTATTGAGACTGGATTAGGGGGTAGGCTCGATTCTACAAATATTTTAAATCCTATTGCTTCAGTCATTACCTCTATCGGGTTAGATCACTGTGATATTTTAGGGAACACCGAGGATCTAATAGCGAAAGAAAAAGCCGGAATCATTAAAGCAAACGTTCCCGTCATTGTTGGCTTTATGCAAACGAATCTTTTAAAGGTCTTTTCAGAGAAGGCAGTATTTTTAAGCAGTCGAATGTTCACTTATACGGATCGTTGGACTGATCCAGAGGAAATTCCACTTTGTTCCTTGGATGGAAAGTGTCAGCGTTTAAACACTGGTCTCGCTATCCTAGTAACTGAAGTTCTTTCTAATTCTATCCCTTTCAATGAAAAGAACCGTAAACATGCCCTCTTAAATGTAGAATGGGCTGCAAGATGGCAAAAAATAAGTTATAAAAATCGAGTTCGATTGATTTTTGATGCTACTCATAATCAGGCAGGAGCTCATTTTCTTACACAAGAACTGGCATTGCTTGTTGATTTGGAATTGAAAGGAGAGAAATTAGATATATTTCTGGGAGTAGTTGGGGAGGATCGATCTAAAATACTAGTTCCGATGCTTGCAAAATATGCAGAATCTTTTCACTTTCTAGTTCCTGACCAACCGAATGCATGTGGATATGCAAATCTTAAAGAGTCTTTACCACTAAATTTTAAAGGAAAGGTCTACCATCATGAAATCAACAACTTATTTAGTGATGGGGAATTCATCGACAATTATACTCAAGACAAACCCATTCTGTTTACAGGCTCAATCTATCTAATAGGCGAACTTTTCAAAGCACTTTCAAACTGCGAAAATAAAACCTCGAGACTAGGTTTTAATGATTTAAGGTAAGACTTGGAAAAATTTTTTAGTGAGATGCATTCGAAGAGACGATGTAAAGACGTATGCAAACAATAAAAAGGACAACAATACCTAAAAGAATGTAGGGAACTGCACCGAGTGGTAGGGATGCATTTTCGTTGGTTGATTCGAGATCCACCCAATTTGAGGATTCTTCGTCGTTTTCGGAGTGATGGTCGCTCATAATATTCAAAATATAATAATAGAATTTCATAAGATCAGATATTTACTGAATTTACAAGTGGTATTGTTTATTGGCTTGCCGAAATCCTTAAATTTCTGATTATAGTAGGTTTTTGATTTGTTACTAAACTACCTAATAGATTTTTATTTTGAAATTTAAAAATACAAACAAACATTTTAAACACTATTTATGCAATTTTGTTTCTATTTTCTCCACTTTATTCATTGTTAGTTGTTTTGGAGATAGTGAGGAATTTATTGATGAAGAATTCAACTTTGAAGCAGATCTATTCGCAGCAGATGCAGAGTCATTCTCCAATCAAGACAATTTGTTGAAATCTAATTCTATTGAAGAAGATTTTTCTTTAGATGATTTCTTCTTGGATGATACAACCATTGATTCTCCATCCATTTCAGTTTCTGATTCTGTTGACCGATCGCCTCTCAATAAAGAGGATAATTTTATACCCAGCGGTCACTCCAAAGGTTCTACAACTTCTGGTAGCGCTATTGATATTTTATCAGATATTGAAAATCAAGAGGAAGGGGTTATTTATAAATCTAACAATCAACTAGAAAAGAAACTAGAGGAAAATTTAGAAATAAATCAACTCTCTAATCAAAAAGAATTGGTCGCTCAAACTAATTCAACCTCTCAAATGCAGGCGCTTATTAAAGAGAATTCTGATTTGAAGCTTAGGTTATTAGAATTGGAAAAAAGGCTCGGTTTGAAAGCTCCAGTTCTTAAAGGGTCCAAAGTGTTAACTAAACCCGTTGAAATAAAACCTGTAAGAATTATACCAGTCCCAAAATATGAAATTCCGATTCCAGTGGACTTCTCCTCTGTAGCGGAAGTGAACTATTTAAATGGTAAAAAAAGTATGGCTTTTTTTACTACTTTTTACATCTCTGCCCAACCGATCGATGAATTAATTGCTTCCATGGATGGTAATTTACTGGAAACTCACAACGTTTCCAGTATCGGTGAACTTTGGGCTCGATCAATTAAAAACCCTTATGAATATCCAGATGTAGCAAATCAAATTCGTAGAGCTGTTTCGCTTTCTAGTGTTGCTTGGGCAAGTTCGAACATTCAAGGAAAAGCAAACTTTTCCGAAGTTTTAACTGGTGATTATTTTATCATTGGTGCCGCTCCATTGGGACAAATAGGCGTTGTCTGGTCTTTCCCAATCACGGTCACAAAACAAATGGATTCGGTGTTTTTGAATGGAGAAAATGCCCTCTGGAGTTTGTAGCTCTAACTTTTAGCAATTTAAACCATTTTTAGGTTGCTACAATGTCAAACGCATTGTAAAAAAGTATCTTTAACCCCAAATAATAATCGTCTACCCAAAGAGTTAGTATGTCTGCTGAGCAAAACTACGATAAAAATAAACTCAAACTTAGTTTCGGAGAAACACTTGGAATTTTGTGGCCCTACATGAGAGACAAGGTTGTAGAACAATTACAGTGTGTCTGGTTTGTAATTGCATATATGATTTTCTTTCAGGTTTTCATTATTGGACTTCCGATTGTTTATTCATTAACCATAGCAATTGGTATTTTCATTGTCATACTTGGCTTAGCTTTTTTTATGGAGGGACTGAGACTGGGGCTCATGCCTCTCGGTGATGTTCTAGGCTCTACATTGCCTCGAAAAAAAATACTGGGACTGCCATGCATTGTATCCAGTTTGATTTTTGCTTTTGTGCTCGGGGCTTTCGCAACTTTTGCTGAACCTGCTATTGGGGTTTTAAAACAAGCTGGAGCTGGTGTGGACCCAACACGTGCACCCCTACTATGGACTCTTCTAAATACCCACTCAAGCACGCTTGTAAATAGTGTAGGTATCGGAGTCGGTCTAGCTGTTTTATTAGGAGTTTTGAGGTTTTACAAAGGCTGGTCTTTAAAGCCTTTTATTGTTGTTGGAGTTTCCTTACTCACTGCATTGACTCTTTATTTTCAATTAGGCCCGCATGCTGAAGTTCTAAAAGTTGTTTTAGGCCTTGCTTGGGATTGCGGGGCAGTTACTACAGGACCTGTGACGGTTCCATTGGTTCTTTCACTCGGGATTGGTGTTTGTAGGTCTGTTTCAAGCGGCGATTCAAACAATATGGGTTTTGGAGTGGTAACTCTAGCCTCTATATTTCCGATTTTAGCTGTACTAACCTTAAGTTTAGTCTTACATTCTAAAGGGGATTACTACACCGGAAATAATTTTTCTGCTGAAAACTTAGAAATTGCTAAAATTAAAGTATTGGAAGTAAAAGCTGCCAAAGAATCTGCTGCTGCACAATCCTCTGATTTTATTCCTGTTACCCAAGAGGATTTGGCCTCCTATAAAAATGGCGAAATTTTACCGGATAGTTTTGTAACTCAAATTAAGGGAGGAAGCCCAGAGATTATAGAAGGAAAGTTGCATCTCAAAGATGCTGAGATCGTTTATCTTAGACAACCAGAAGGGGCCACTGCCCCTGATGAAATTTGGAAGCCGGGTACGGATATAGGTGAACTATTTACGAATGGTCTAAAATTCGAAGTCTTCTATGATGACGTTACAAATGGTGCTTTAGAGGGTGCATTATGGGCAATTATACCTCTATGTACTATCTTGTTGTTAGTTTTAATTTTAGGTTTGCGCCAAAAACCTAAATATTTAGGGGATCTATTTGTAGGTATTGCCTGTGCAATCGCAGGGATGACTCTATTTAATCTAGGGATCGGCTTGGGACTAACTCCTCTAGGGGATCAATTGGGTGCTAACATTGTAGGTGCATTCAATGCGATTATCCCTTGGGAAATGAATGGCATGGTCCAGCCTTTATTCAACGAGAACACCGGAAAAGCGGTTGCAATTATCTTCGCCTTTATACTTGGTTACGGAGCTACTCTAGCTGAGCCTGCATTAAATGCTTTGGGATCAACAGTGGAACAGATTACTGTTGGTGCGTTCAAGAAAAACTTGTTGATGCAGTCTGTAGCTATTGGTGTGGCTTGTGGAATTGCGACTGGTGTTGCTAAAATCGCCTATGGTCTTGAATTGTGGTATCTTTTAATTCCTCCTTATATGTTATTAATCCCCATTACTTTGATTTCTTCCGAGGAGTTTGTGAATTTTGGTTGGGACAGTGCAGGGGTAACTACAGGACCTATCACCGTTCCTTTAGTTTTAGCGATGGGTCTAGGAATTGGAACTAAAACAAATGCGATCGACGGTTTTGGAATTTTGGCTATGGCATCTGTAGGACCTATTATTACAGTTTTGTGTGTAGGATTACTTGTAAAGAAAAAACCTAATGTAGATGCTACAGATATTGTTTCTAGTGAAACCGATGTAAAGGAGGCAGCATAATGAGCTCGTTCACACAAAAAAATAAGATTTCTCTAGTTTTTGTTATCGTTCCAAAGCACATGAGGACCTCTGTTGTTAAGTTGATTAACAGTTTAGGGGCCCGGAATGTGGTTCGAATCACTGCTCGAGGTTCTCAGGTGCAAGAGGGAGCTTGGTTTACTAAAATTTTCCCTGCACCTTCACCAGAGTTGGAGTCCATGCAAATTCTAGTTCCTGATTGTCATATCAATCATTTCTTTGAAAAAGTAATTGAGGTTTCCAAGATGAACGCTGCTGGACAAGGACTCATTTATAGTATTCCTTGCGATGAAATTGATCATTCTAACAACTATCCTGTTTGGACTGCTAGTGAAGAGGAGAATTCTATTAATTTATCCAATTCGGATCATTCTAACAATTTAAGTAGTATCATGTGTATTATTGAACGTGGGGGCGCTGACCTAATGGCAAAAGGAGCAATCCACAGCGGTGCTCATGGACCAGTAGTTACATTTGCTGAGGGTAGAGGAGTGCGGGACAAGATTCCATTGCTCAGACTTACTAAGACTGCTGAAAAAGAGTTTGTGCAAGTGGTGGTAGATGATACGGACCTAGATCTGGTGTTTTCTCAAATGGCAAAAGCGGGTCGCATAACGGATCCAGGACGTGGATTTTTATACACAACTCCAGTCAATAAAGCTTATATAAACCTTCCAGGTGTTAAGGAGGAGACAACTCACACTGCCAGTATGCAGCAATTAATCGCGGCGATGGATGAACTTAAGGGAAATCGTGATTGGAGAAAGAGAGAAAATGAGGAGTTTGATTCTAAAGACAAGAAAAATGAGCCTGTTTTTTTGGAAAATTTAGTGAGTCTTACTTGTATTACCCCAAGAGACCAAAGTGATGCTCTTATTGAGGCTGCACTTGAGGCAGGGGCTCCAGCTGCAAGTGTTGGTTTTGGTTCTATCAAGGATGCTGAGTCAGAAAAAGGTGCGGATAGAAATCAGGTAAATAAGGAATGGGGTTTTATTCATTTAGCGATTGCGCCAGATAAAGTAGACTTTATCAAAGATGCTATCAAAAAGAGAGCGGTTGACTCTAACATTTCAGAAGTTTGTTTTTATGTTATACCTGTATCCAAGGCATTGACCTACTTAGGTTAGTTTTTCTGATTTATGAGGACAATTTTGCAACTGCTTTTTTGTTTTTTCATTTTAGCTTTAATAATTTTCTCTGGGGGTTTGTTTTTTGTTTTGCTCTGCTTTTTAATACCGACTTATTTCATTATGCGTTGGCTTGGAAAGGAGCCTGCAGTGATTCTTACTTTTCGAAAAATGTTTTCTGAAGTTAAGAACTTTCGTGGAAAGGGTTCCGAAAGAAATTTGAATTCAATGAAAAAAGCGGATAAAATAGATGAATCTTAATTTCATATCAGTCTATTTTATGGGTGTTGACTATTAAAAATTAGCATTTCCTCAAGGAGAGTGATTTTTTTTATGATTCTTTTACTACTATTGTCTGTAACAAAAGCGCTTATTTGTGAGGATTAATTATTCAACTTCATGTGGATTGTATACTCATGAAGTTTGTTTTTTCTCCACCACCACCTCAAATGAGATTTGTCGAAGCTGTCTGAAAATGTAAATTTTTCAAGAGTGATCCTTAGATATTTAATTTTATCAATGGGTTCTGGATATTTCTCAAGCAAATTCAATACGTCTTGTTCACCTATAGATATTTTGTTCGTGAAACGTATGAACCAATGAGGCAATTGTTTGCTGGACTGATATTGGATTGCTGCAAACCACATCTGCCAATCTAGCCGCGGCATGTGAGGGAACAAAAAGTTGCTGATTTCTTTTTCTGAGCTAGTTTTATATTTAAAATAAAATTTCTCCCATTTTTTCCCATCCTTACTTCCCTCAATTAGAATCTCAGGTCTTTCTGTTGTGACTACCCTAAAAAGTCCATAGCTATTAATAATTCGAAAATTATCAATTTTAAAAAACCAATTTGGCTTTTGAATAGGCAATCCTACACAGTCAAAAAAATCAAAAGAGCTTTTAAAAATCAAAAATCCTGCGAAAATAAAGAGTACGACTTGGGAAGTGAATCTATTTTTCTTGAAAGGATCTGATTTGTCATAGTTCTTTATCTGATTTTTGTTTTTTCTTTTAAAAAAAAGGTAAAATTTTTCAATGAAGGGATCGTCTATTAATGGAAAGCATAAAATGATGGTTGTTAAATTGAAAAATCCGTAATTTCCAGTTAAAAGGATTAAAATCATGAATGTAGTAATTCCAAAAAATGCCACTTTTTTAAGAAAGGGTGTGGTAAATTGAAAGAATGGAAGAATTCCTTGTATAATAAACATCATGAAAATGCTCACTTTTTTAATCCATTCAGGAAGATGGTGAGCATACCAACTTCCGATATGGGGTATTGGTTGAGTAAAAAAATGATAATTTAGAGCGGTAAAGTTCTTCCAATTATTTATTCCATATGCGTCTGAACTGACAAGTTTCAAAATACTAGATTCTATCAATAGTCGAAATACAAGAAAATAGACAAGCCATCTCCAAATCGGGGATGGATTTTTGTTCTTATAAAAAAGGGTTGTAGGACACACAAAGATTGTGAGAAATCCTGCTTCAAGAAGTAAATTGTCCCATTGGAAATTTAGAAATACAGGAGCGCCCGTGCAAAATGAAAGGTAAGACACCCATGACAGAATTGCACTTATCTTTGGAGTAATTCCTATAATCAGAAATACTGAAGAGATGAGTCCTAAGAGCAAAACGACTTGAACCATGGTATCCGAGTCTTCAAACCAAAATACCGAAGGAGCTAATTGCCAAGTATGAAAATTTTCTAAATTTTGTTCCTTGTAAACTAGAATTTCTTTTAAATATTCTTGGATTGGATAGATTCCATTTTGCAAAAACAATCCATCGCACTGAGACCACAAACTTATAAAAGCAATACTGTACAAAATTCCAATCCCTCGAACAAAAACACAGGTAGAAAATTTGTAAGTAATCAAAAAATCCTTTTTAGTAAAATTTTAAACGGAGGATTTTTTAATAAAAAGGAGGCTGCTTGAATTTTAAAATTATTTGCAGAACTCCTTTAAAATTTGAGCTAGTCGAGCCCTAGAAATGTCTATTTCAAATTTTTCTTTAATATAATGATTGAGTGGATCTAAACCCAACTTTTTACTTTTACGAGTCCGAACAATTTGTTTGATATTTTTATCAGTGAGTTTTCTACGTCCATGATTTTTTGGAGCACAACTTCTATCTTGTATAGATTCTCTTCTTCGCCATCTAGAAATTGTTGTCGGACTTACATCAAACCTTCTTGCAAGTTCGCTGTTCGTTATCTCTTTAGGAGCTGATTGTATAGCAAATCGGATCGCTGTAGAGGTGGTTGCATTCGGGTGTATAAGTGGGGATGTGGAGTTTTTAGACATAAGGGAGTAGGGTAAAAAAAATATAGTTGTATTTGTGTTGTTTGTCAATATTGTCAAGTCAAATTACAACCCTTTCCATTTTACCTACAGTAAATGAGTGCCCGAAAAGTTGTTCGATCTGACGAACCTAAAATTATTCAAGCCAACAAAGTTGTGAAGTCCAATATGTTATGGGCTATAGGATCTGCATTTTTACCGGTTCCTTTTGTAGACGTTGCTGGTGTAGCAGCTGTTCAGATAAAAATGTTGAGCGAGATGTCATACGTATATGGCCTCAAATTTTCTGAAAATAGAGCTAAAAGTTTGATTGCTTCCCTTGCTGGAAGTGTTGGTACGACTGCATTTGTTGGAGGGCCGATTGCCAGCATAATAAAAGTATTTCCGGTAGTCGGATCTTTAAGCGGAATGTTGACTTTACCTGTAATTGCTGGTGCTTCTACTTATGCTGTTGGTAGGGTATTTATTACGCATTTTGAATCTGGTGGAACTTTTCTTGATTTTGATGCCGAATTGATGAAAAAACATTTTATTAAAGAGTTTAAATCCGGACAAATAGTATCTCAGGATATAAAAGATAAAACTTTAGGAGAATCAGATTAATTACTAATCTTTATATACTTTATTGATTTATATATTAATTTTAAGTTTCCACTTTTTATTGTTTATTAGTAGTATACAAATTACTTATTCCCCTATTAATTGATTTTTTTTTATGATCCATTTATTTGTTCTAATTGAGTAATTTGACTTCTTCTACACCCTATAGGATTGTATTTTTACAAATCTATAAATGAATCTACAATGATCTAATATGAATAATGAATTTGATAATGATGTTTTGGCAATTCAAAGTAACATCCAAGCAGGAGCTTTGAATATTTCAGATGATTTAAAAAGCAGCTTTAGTGGTTTTCTTGAGGGAGCTGAAAACTTGTATTCTTACAGAACTGATTTTTTACCCCGTATTACTATAAATCCTGGAAATTAGTTGAAGACTACTTTTTGAAATTATTGATCGCTACGGGTTCTTTGTTAAATTTTTGAAATTCTAATTTTTATTAATCTTGATGGTCTCGATCAAGGTGTCTACTGTTGTTTGTTTAGATTCAGACAGATGAGTATATTATCGACAATTAGAAGCCCAAAAGATGTTAAGAAACTTAGTCTTCCAGAACTTCAGGTTCTAAGTGACGAAATTCGTGACAAAATCATTTCAGTTACTTCTAAAAATGGGGGGCATGTAGGACCTAATTTAGGGGTGATTGAGCTCACAATGGCAATGCACCGTGTTTTTGATTGCCCCAAAGATCGTTTTGTATTCGACGTCGCACATCAGGGGTATGTTCATAAGTTACTCACTGGAAGAAATGACAAACGTTTTGACGGAATCCGGACAGAGGATGGATTGAGTGGTTTCCTCTCTAGGGATGAAAGTGAATACGATTGTTATGGAGCAGGTCATGCTGGAACTTGTCTCTCTGCTGCATTAGGTATGGCAACTGCTCGAGATATTTTAAATGGTCAAGAGCATATAGTTGCTGTTTGTGGAGACGCCGCTTTTACTTGTGGCATTACATTGGAGGCATTGAATAACATTAAATCTTCTACTAAAAGATTGATTGTAATTCTTAACGACAACGAGTGGTCTATTGCCAAAAATGTTGGAGCAATCTCCAAATATTTAAATGATATTATAACAAACCCAATCTATAATAAAATAAATGATGATGTAGAACAGTTTTTAAATAAATTACCAGGAGGAGAATCTTTGGTCAGGATTGGATCTAAAGCAAAGAAAGAGGCAAAAGACTTCTTAGTTTCTTCCAGTCTATTTGAACAATTTGGAGTGAGGTATATCGGCCCAATTGATGGTCATGATCAGAAACAATTAGAAAGTTATTTGCAATTTGCTAAAGAATCGAATGAACCTGTTGTTTTACATGTAAAAACAACGAAAGGAAATGGATACGAAATTGCGATTAAAAACCCTGAAAAATTTCATGGCGCTAGCCCTTATGATGTAAAAACAGGAGATTCCACTGGGGGAGGAAGTAAAGCTCCAAAATATCAAGATGTATTTGGAAAAACACTCAGTCTATTAGCCAAAAAAGACAAACGTATAGTTGGAATAACTGCTGCAATGCCTAGTGGAACTGGGTTGAATTTGTTCGCTAAGGAAATCCCAGATCGTTTTTATGATGTTGGGATTGCCGAGGAGCATGCCGTTTTGTTTGCAGCTGGGTTAGCTTCCCGTGGATTGAAGCCCGTATGTGGGATTTATTCCACTTTCTTACAGCGTGCTTTTGATCCTATAATGCATGATGTCAATCTCCAAAATCTTCCAGTTCTTTTCTGTATGGACCGAGCTGGTTTGTCTCCAAATGATGGGGCTACTCATCATGGTTTATTTGATATTTCCTACCTCAGATGTCTACCCCGTTCTGTAATTATGGCCCCCTCTAATGAAGATGAACTCGCTGATATGATAAAAACCGGTCTTGATCATGATGGTCCTTCATTTGTTAGATATCCTCGCGGTAGCGGTAATGGAATTCAAATTAAAGAAGAGCCAGAACCCATAGAATTGGGCAAGGCTTGTCAACTCAAACAAGGAGATAAGGTTTCATTGTGGGGACTTGGGGTTATGTTGGAACTCGCTGAAAAGGTGGCTGTAATTTTGGAAAATGAAGGAATTTCAACTTCCTTGGTAAATGCTCGATTTGCCAAACCACTAGATGAGCAATTATTAAGAGCTCATTCTGAACAACACCAACTGATTGTTACTTTAGAAGATCATGTAATGAGTGGGGGTTTTGGTTCAGGGGTAGTTGAATTTTATCAACAAGCAGATTTACAACAGTCAACTTTAATGATTGGATGGCCCGATGAATTCATTCCGCATGGAAGCAATGTCAGTCAATTAAGAGAGAAGTTCGATTTGTCTCCAGAGACTATTGCTCACAAAATTATCAACCGACTCTGACCAAAATTAAAGATTTATTTTGAAATTCCAGACCTCTCATTTATGAACAAATAATGAAAAGATTATTTACCCTTTTTGTATCCCTTCTATCCCTCTTCAATTCTCTTTTTTCAATTCAAGAAATTTCAAATGTATTGTCTGAGTCCTTGCATGACATTCAATCCAAGGCAGAGCAAGGAGATGCTTACTATCAGGGAGTATTGGGAGTTTTATATAGAACTGGAGAGATGGTTCCGGTTATCTCAAAACCCTTAGCTGAAAATTGGACATTAAAATCTTCGGCTCAAATGCATCCGATTGGTTTCGCTAATCAAGGGATCTTAGCAATGCAATCAAATTTTCCTTCATTAGCAAAGAAGCATTTTAAAAAAGCAATTGATAATAATTTAAAAAATTTAGCAAATAGTGGGGATCCGATTGCCAATTATTGCATGGCAGAACTTTTTACAAGTCTAGTTCCTAAAGACTATCAATCTGCATCAATGTATTACAAAAGAGCGATTCAAGCGAATCATCAAACTTCCAAAGGTTTACTGGGTGCTATGCATTTATTTGGAATTGGATTGGAGGTAAACCGCTCCAACGGCATTCGTTTGCTAAGAGAAGCTGGAAATAACGGTTCTCCAATTGCAGCTTTTAGCATGGGGATTGCGTATCGTCAAGGCATTGGAGTTGAAGTCGACGAGCAAAAAACGATTTATTGGATGCAAAAATCTGCTGATGGCGGGTATGCACAAAGTCAATTTTATATGGGGATGTGTTATCATCGAGGTGATTTTGTGAATCAAGATTTTCAAAAATCTCTCACCTTTCTTCGCTTGTCAGCTGCACAAAATTTTGCAGAAGCTGAAAAAGCATTGAGTAATCTGTTAGACAAGCCTGAATACCAACAAGCCCAACAAGCCTTATTAAAAAAGCGCGATTCAATCCCATCCAACTCAATTGAATCAGCCAACATTTCGAATGTCAGTCCACCTAAAAGTCTAATTTTAGGAGATGCATCCTTAGCTAGGATTGACTTCGAAGACGAGGAACCTGTTTTGACTTTTGCAGAGAGATTATTGAAAGAGGCGGAATCAGGAGATATTGAGGCCATGAAAAGTATCGCGAGTCGTTATTCTATTATGGATCAAAACTATAAAGAATCGGCTAAATGGTATGAGCGTGCAGCAGTTAGTGGGGATGCGATTGCTCAAAGGTTTTTGGGAGTTTTATTTATGATCGGTAAAGGAGTTCCTCAAGATTACAAGATTGCCGAAAAATGGTTTAATAAAGCAATCGAAGGAGGAGATAAACTCGCTCTCAAAAAGCTAAAACTTTTACGAGAAGTTAAAAACTGATTCTTTTTTTAAGCTAAAAATAAAAAAACGGAATTTCAATTAAGCTCTTAAGTTGCTGTTATAATTAACAAGTAACTTATCAATAATAATTTAAATAATGTGTAAAAATAATTTACAAATAGTTTGACGAGATTCTTTTAAAGTGATGTTCTAATAATCTTTCGCTTGTATAAGCGACGTTCTTTGAAAAACTACTTTGTGCGATTTCAATAATAAATCGTCAAAACCTTTGAAATAAAAAATTATAAATACGTCTATTTAAATAGATGTACTTAGTCTAAGAATCGCAGGATTATTAGGCTCTTCTAATGGAGAGTTTGATCCTGGCTCAGAGTGAACGCTGGCGGCGTGGTTAAGACATGCAAGTCGAGCGGTATAGTTGTTATAGAAGCTTCGGTTGATATAGTAATTAGAGAGCGGCAAACGGGTGCGTAACACGTGAACAACTTGCCCTTTAGTTTGGGATAGCTCAGCGAAAGTTGAATTAATACCGGATGTGAACTACAGCTGCATGGTTGTAAGTTTAAAGCTTGTAATGGCGCTAGAGGAGAGGTTCGCGGCCTATCAGCTTGTTGGTGAGGTAAAGGCTCACCAAGGCAAAGACGGGTAGCTGGTCTGAGAGGATGATCAGCCACACTGGAACTGAGACACGGT
>CAJWYM010000015.1 GCA_913049555.1 uncultured Opitutia bacterium | reverse complement strand
ATTGCAGTTTATAAGATTGATGATAAATCAGCGAGTCAACTGAGGAATTTAGGTTGATAGACTCATCTCGGCAATAATGAGAAATTAAGTATTTTAATTTCATCGAATTAAGTGATTCAAGAATATATCTGCTTGCAACTGTTGCAGAACCACTAGCAGCAATAATTACGCTACTATCAAAGAATAGTTTCACTTTTTTAAAAATGATTTCAGAGAGCTTTCATCCTCGGAAATCCAAGCTTCCATATTTTTTTGCTTATATCTCTTACGGGTATTGCTGATGCTGGTTCTAAAATAAGTGAACCATTCACTTCATTAGCAATTAAAATTGGATTTTCTAAGGCAGATAAATCTAAACGGTTTCGTATATCTTGAGGGATCGTAATGATTCCTCTTTTATTGATTGTAAGAATAGCAGCCGAACTCATTGCTGGTATTCAGTAATTCAGCAAAGGCAAATTTCATCTTTTATAATTACTTGGCTGATACCCTATTTCTTTGTTTTTTTAGGCTTTTCTTGATCTGTCTTATCAAGATATTACTTTTTGGGTTTTCTTGATTTAAGAATTTTAGGGGCTTTTGAAAATCCTCCTATTTGCATCTACTAGCCAAATTTTATCTTTAAATGTTCCAGCATATATCGCTTTTAGCTTTGTATTAGTTTTGGAAGTCCATTCGTATATCGGAAGCTCATTTGATGAATATCCGTAGTTGAAACAAAGAAATAGAAAAAAAGTATGGATCTTTCAATCGACTCTCTTCTTAATCATCAAATAGATACTTACGGTAGTGATATTCACTCAGTTTTTGCCATTCATTCGAGGATTCTTTAAATCGAATCCAGCTTTCTAGGACTTTTTTAAAGTCTGAATTCTGAGCGGATTGTTCTGCTAAGAATTTTTTGGTTTCCACCTCCGCTTGCTTCAAAAAATCTGTTGGAAAAGCTGCAATATTAATCTCTGTGCTTTTTAGTTCTTTGAGGGCCTTTGGGTTTTTCGTATCATAGTCAACAAGCATCTGCAGATGCGCTTCTTTACTAGCTACTTCCAGTATCGATTGATATTTAGCAGGGAGTTTATCCCATGCGACTTGGTTGATCATAAAAGAAAGTTGGGGCCCTGGTTCCCACCAGCCTGGGTAGTAGTAGTTCTTGGCAACTTGATGAAACCCCAGTTTTACATCGTCATGAGGACCGACCCACTCGGTTGCATCAATCGCTCCACGATCTAAAGCTGGATAAATGTCTCCTCCAGAGAGCACTTGGACGTTGGCTCCAAGTCGGTCCATAATTTTACCTCCGAGGCCTGGAATTCTCATTTTGAGTCCAACGATATCCTGCATCGAATGGATCTCTTTGCGAAACCATCCGCCCATTTGAGCTCCTGTGTTGCCACCAGGCAATGCAAGAATCCCAAATTGAGCAAAAATGGGCTTTAAGGCTTCAATTCCTCCCCCTTTATACATCCACGCAGTCTGTTCCCTCGCAGTCAATCCAAAGGGAACTGAGGTGTCAAAAACAAGCGCTGGATGTTTTCCTATGTAATAGTAGGAGGCAGTGTGCCCGATTGGAACAGTTCCTTGCTGAACGGCATCCATGACTTCAAGTCCGGGAACGAGTTCACCTGCTGGATAAACTCGGATTGTGAATTGTCCACCCGACAAGGATTCCACACGCGCTGAAAGAACTTTGGCGGCGCCAAAGATCGTATCTAAAGAATGAGGATAGCTGGATGCAAGCCTCCATTTGACTCTAGGATCCCCTGTAGAGCTTTGCTTTAGGTTTTCTTCTTGGCCACAGGAACCACAAAAAAGTACGGCACACAATACCCATAGGATCGGTATTATTTTATTTTTTGATTGTTTCATTATTTGTTAAAACGAGTCATTGTGATTGGAATGATTGTAATTTTTTTATTGGTTATAATGAACCAATAAAACTGAGACCGATCTCTAGGTATGTAAATCTTTCGTCCAACTTAAATGGTCTAAATACCATTGGACTGTTTTTTCTAATCCCTCTTCGAGTTCTATTTTAGGTTCCCATCCTAAGAGGTTTTTTGCTTTTTTAATATCCGCCCAAGTGGTCATCATGTCGGCTTTGTGGAAAGGTTTTTGATGAATGATCGCTTTTTTACCAAGTAATTTTTCAATGATCTCAATCATCCGATTGAGAGGGATTGGATTGTTTCCGCCGCCCGCATTAATGATTTCATAGCCCACCTCCTTTTCAGCGGCGATGGTGGCATGAGCGATGTCTTCTACATAAGTAAAGTCTCTGCTTTGAGTTCCATCCCCGAAGAGGGTAATGGGGGTCCCCTCATGAATCCATTTAATAAAGCGAAAAGGGGACATATCAGGACGACCTGCTGGGCCATAAACTGTAAAATAACGGAGAATGCTAACATCGATCCCATACAAATGGTGATAAGAATAAGACATACTTTCCGCTCCTTTCTTGGAGGCTGCGTACGGAGATAAAGGAGTGTTGACAGGTAAAGTCTCCACAAAAGGCATTTTCTGTCCTGCATATAGACTGGATGTAGATGCCATGATAAACTTTTTTACTTCTGACTTTCTCATACACTCTAGTAAATTTAGAGTTCCTTCCGTATTGGTCGAAAGGTAGACATAAGGATTTTCTAAACTGTATCGAACTCCGGCTCGGGCAGCTAAATTCATAACGACTTCTATAGAATTTTCTTGGAATATCGACGAAAGGGTTTCTTTGTCCTCTAAGTCTCCTATGAAAGATTTAAAATTAGAAAATTTATTCAGCTCTTCCAACCGATATTGTTTCAATCGAATATCATAATAGTCGTTTAAATTATCAATTCCAATTACTTGATGCCCATTTTCTAACAAAAATTGGGCGGTTTTAGCTGCTATAAAACCAGCAGCTCCTGTAACTAAATAGGTCTTAGTTCTCATAGAATTTTATAAGAATGGGGTTTGACAAAAGTTTATGCATTTATAATTATTCATTTTTATCAGTTATCGGCACGGTAGCCAAGTGGTAAGGCCGGGCTCTGCAAAAGCTCTATTCGTCGGTTCAATTCCGACCCGTGCCTCCATCTTATTCAATAAGATTTTCCGATGATTGCTTTGGTTTTTGTTTTTACACCAGTAAACGGGCAAACTCCTTCTTTATTGTTTTGATTTAAAGGGATACAACGAACAGTAACTTTATGCCTAGATTTGAGGTTGTTTTCGGTTTCTAGGGTTCCAGCCCAATAAGTGGATACGAAACCAGCTTTTGTGAATCCATTCGAACTTTTTTCTTTGTCAAAAAATTTGTAAATTTCTTTTGCCGTTTCAAACTCAAAAGTATGATCGTCCCTCAATGTCCGGGCACGATGGAAGAGGTTCTTTTGGATTCCATCTAAAATCTCAGAGATCGATGAAATCGCATCCTCTTTGCTTAAATTTTGGCGCTCTTTAGGGGATTTATCTCTAGTTCCTAGGAAGACTGCATTGTTTTCGATATCTCTAGGTCCGACCTCCATGTAGACTGGGATTCCTTGTTTGATCCAACTCCACATTTTTTCTCCCCCTCTAAGGTCTCGCTCATCCAGTTCGACCCGGACGGATTCGCCTTCATAATGCTGAGCTTCAAGATCTGCTTTCAGCTGTTTGCAATAATCAATGACCGCTGCTCGGTTTATTTCCTTTGGAATCACTGGCAGAATCACCACATGAGCAGGAGCTAATCGAGGAGGAAGCACTAGACCGTCGTCGTCGGAGTGGGTCATAATCATACCGCCAACAAGGCGAGTAGAAACCCCCCAAGAGGTGGTCCATGCATGCTCTTCCTTACCCTCTTCACTTTGGAATTTGATATCACAAGATTTTGCAAAGTTTTGACCTAAAAAGTGGGAAGTCCCAGCTTGTAAAGCTTTTCCGTCTTGCATGAAAGCTTCTATGCAGTAGGTGATGTTTGCTCCGGGAAAGCGTTCGCCTTCTGTCTTTTCTCCCGTTAGGACGGGCATTGCCATGTATTCCTCGGCAAACTCTTTGTAGACTGCAAGCATCTTCTCGGTTTCTTCAATGGCTTCTTCTTTTGTCTCGTGAGCAGTATGCCCTTCTTGCCAAAGGAATTCACTCGTTCTTAAAAAAAGGCGAGTCCTCATTTCCCAGCGAACTACATTTGCCCATTGATTGATAAGAAGAGGGAGATCGCGGTAGGATTGAACCCACTTGGAAAACATTTCGCCAATGATGGTTTCAGAAGTTGGACGAACAATAAGGGGCTCCTCCAGTTCTCCTGCTGGAACCAATTTCCCATTCTCATCTGCCTCCAAGCGAGAATGAGTAACGACCGCACATTCTTTGGCAAAACCCTCGACGTGTTCACTTTCTTTCTGGATAAAGCTAGTTGGAATAAATAAAGGGAAGTATGCATTTTTATGACCCGTTTCCTTGAATCTTTTATCCAATACCTTTTGAATATTCTCCCAAATTGCATATCCCCAAGGTTTGATGACCATGCAACCACGAACGGGAGAGGTTTCTGCAAGGTCTGCAGCTCGAATTACTTGTTGGTACCACTCAGGGTAATCCTCAGATCGGAGAGGGGAAATTGCGTTTTTTGGTTTTTTGGCCATAATCGATATTTATAAAGGTTCGATAATTTAAGAAAGAAATTCAGTGATATCCGGAATTTCTTTTATGCGACGCCCATTTGGTAACTTTTCAAAATAAGGTTCTGCAGCATTTTGGAATTCGCTCAGGAATGCTTCATCGTCTCCTAAGTTTTCATCATTTTCATCTGTTATGATTACATCGCTTAAATCCATGTCGAACTCTTGTTCGTCAAAGGCCTGAGAAGTTCTTCTAGGGCTTCCTTCAATTGCCAGTGCAGGATTTTTGATACGGTCTTTTTTGACAAATTCAAAGAGACAAGGCATGGAGAGATCTTGGGTATACCTCTCAATGAACTTTCTAATTTCTTTGTCCTTTTTTGGTTCTCGATTGTTTAAGAAAATAATATCAGAGAAGTGAATCGCTGCGTCATACCAACGGGCCACTTTATTATGCGCCAAGATTTTTTCCATGTGAGCCATTGTGATGATCTTGGAGACCTTGATTTTTTTGCTGACAGTCCAATCTCGGACATTTTCCAAAAATTCTATACAACTGCCTCTCCCAGGACCTAAGATAAAAATGAGATTGTTAGAAGGAATTCCGTTTGGAAAGAGAATCTTTCCAGGGCTCATCCGGTACAAAATCACCTCGATACGATCGTGCTCATCCATTTTAAAGGATTCACTCTCGTGCAACAGAATCGAGACCTTTTTCTCTTTAGAATAGTAGCCTTCTATAATATCAAGTACGGAGGTCTTTCGTCCAGATCCCTCAATTCCCAAGAATAGAAATAAATCCAATTCATCCATAATTTGATTCTCGATTATTTAAGAAAAGATTGCTGGATCTACACTTTTACATTGGGACTGATCCGCCATCCAGTGATCTAAAAGGACCAAGGCTGTCATTGCCTCAACAATTGGAACGGCTCTTGGGAGAACGCATGGGTCATGTCTACCTCGGCCTATTAATTGAGTGTCGTTGCCTTCAAGGTCGACTGTTTTTTGTTTTTGTAAAATGGTAGCAGTCGGTTTGAAAGCAACATTGAAATAGATTTCCTCTCCATTACTGATTCCTCCCTGAACGCCTCCAGAGCGATTAGAGCGCGTTTTAACTTCGCCATTTATATTATCAAAAGTGTCGTTGTGCTCACTTCCACAAAGTTTCGTTCCTTCGAAACCACTGCCAATTTCAAAGCCTTTTGTTGCCGGTAGAGAAAGCATTGCCTTCGCTAAGTTGGCTTCGAGCCTATCAAATACTGGATCCCCAAGTCCTACTGGGACCCCTTTTACTTTGCATTGTATGAGTCCCCCCACCGAATCCCCTTTGGAGCGGTAATCTTTAATACGGGCAATCATTTTTGTGGCTGTCTCAGGATCTGGGCATCGAACACTGTTCGCCTCTACTTGATGGAGGGTGGGCACCCCTTCAAAAAAGGGGGCTTCAATATTGTGGATCCGAGTTACAAAGGCTCGGATTTCAATTCCACTTACGGCTTTAAGAATTTTTTTGGCGATGGCTCCTGCAGCTACCCGGCCAATGGTCTCCCGCGCAGAGGAACGTCCCCCTCCCTCATGGTTTCTGTGACCGTATTTCGTTTGATAAGTAAAATCTGCATGCGAGGGACGAAATTTCACCTTCATTTCATCATAAGCTGAGGGACGAGCATCTTTGTTGTCCACACAAATTGCAATCGGCGTTCCAATGGTTTTCCCTTCAAATACTCCTGAAACAAACCTTGCTTGATCTGCTTCTTTTCTAGGCGTACTGATATCACTTTGTCCTGGTTTTCTTCGATCCAATTCCGCTTGAATTTCCTCAATTGTAATCGGCACTTGAGGGGGGCATCCATCAATTACGACTCCAATTCCACCACCGTGACTTTCACCCCATGTACTGATTCTAAAATATTTTCCAAAAATACTACCCATCCCCTTATAATTAAGGGCTAAAGAAAAAACATCAATTCATTAATGATCGCTCTAAGAAGTAAGAAAATTGAGAAGAAACATTTCATGAACTGAAGATTTTCAATTTTTGCAGGATCTAATTTAAAGTAAAAACCAATTTCCGTTGATTTCCTCAAGGATTTGTAGACCATAAACCACATGAAAATTATATCTCTCTCATTAATTACTTTGACTGCATTTTGGATGAACTCCTGTTCTAAGTCGAAGCATCAAGCTCATGATCATCCAGAGGAGGAGTCTCATCACCATGTTCATTCCTCTCTAATGGGAGGGACTTTGATTGAAATTGGAGATCATGCGTTTAATATTGAATTCCTTAAAAAAGAAAACGGCGTATGGAGCCTGTATATTTTGGACGCTCATGCTGAAAATTTTGTTCGAATAAAAAGCCCACAAATCGATGCTTTTTGGGTGGATGGAGGATTGAAGACTCCCATACAATTCCAGGCAATCGCAAATCCAGCAACGGGAGAAACTGTGGGAGAAACCTCTCAGTTTGATTTTGAAGCAATCGATGCCAATGCGAGTGGAGAAATCCTCATTCCAAGTCTCAAGATTTCTACGAAAGAGTTTGTGGATGTAAGGATCGAACTCTAATTATCCAATGAATCTGTTTATTTAAACAACAAAAAGGTTTCTTTGAAAAATTATGAATTTTGAATATTAGTTACATTTGTTGGAACGACTTAAATATTTGGAGTTTTAAAACAGATGAGCGCTGAGGCTAAAGATTTGGATTCCTATTGTGAATCTCGTTTTTCTACAATTCGTAGAAAAACGAGAGAAGTCATGATTGGCAGTATTGGGGTAGGGGGTGACCATCCGATTCGGGTTCAGTCGATGACCACGACGGATACAAAAGACATCGATGCAACTGTGAAACAGTCGATTGCATTGGCTGAAGTTGGGTGTGAAATAATACGAATCACCGCTCCTAACTTAAAAGCTGCTAAAGCGTTGGATTCCATACGCAAAAAATTCAGTGCGGCTGGATTCAGCAATCCCCTTGTCGCAGATATTCATTTTTTGCCTCGGGCGGCGATGGAAGCAATTGAGCACGTTGAAAAAGTAAGGGTGAACCCGGGCAATTATGCAGATAGTAAGAAGTTCAATATTCGTGAATATACAGATCAGCAGTACAACGAGGAACTAGATCGTATCTACGATGGTTTTTCTCCCCTAGTAAAAAGAGCCAAAGAATTGGGTCGGTGTTTGAGAATTGGAACCAACCATGGCTCTTTGTCGGATCGAATTATGAACCGATATGGAGATTCACCTATGGGGATGGTTGAGTCTGCTTTGGAGTTCATTCGGATCGCAGAATCTCATAGCTTTCACTCCATTTTGCTGTCGATGAAGTCGAGTAATCCTAAAGTAATGATTGAAGCGTACCGTTTGGTGGTTGCAAAAATGAACGAAGAGGGAATGAACTATCCTCTACACTTAGGAGTCACTGAAGCAGGAGAGGGAGAGGACGCACGAGTAAAAAGTGCCATTGGGATTGGCAGCCTTCTCTATGATGGTTTAGGAGATACAATTCGAGTTTCATTGACAGAAGATCCAGTATATGAAGTCCCTGTCGCTAGGGATTTGGCTTCAAAAGCAATGGCATTGTGGCATGGGAAAGTTTATGATCTCCCCATTGAGGAGACTACAAATCCATACGTTTACAATAAGAGAAAATCACTTGTTTTAAAGAGTTCTCAGGAGACAATTTGTCCCCTGGGTAAAGATTCGGCTCCTAGAGTGATCTTACCGGTCAGTTTGCATTCTTTGCAGAAAAAAGAGGCCTTGCAAAATTGGAAATTATTTCAAGATTCCCAAAAAGAAGCCGTTCTTGAGGGTGCGCTGATATCCTTACAATCCAATGATTGGTCTATTTTGCAGTCTTTAGATTTCGATTGGCAAAGTGTTTTCAAATTTCGCTTGATTGAGTGGGAGGGAGGTCTCCCCAAGATAGGCAATCATGATGTCAACTGTAATATCCCGACGGTTTTGGTCCCAAAATTAGAAAATACAGCTCATTTAGAAGATTTTCTTACCTATTTAGAGGCAAACATTGGAATCGATCTCGGTCTTGATGGAGAAGTGTTTGCTTGGGATTTATCCTTAGACTTATTGGAAAAACTCAGAACCCTTCAAGATCGATTGTTATTTTACTCAAATTCTAAAGAAGGGTCTATGCACTCTTTGGGAACGCATCGGTGGTTTATTCAAAGATTAGAGGATGAGAAAATAAAATCCCCTATTTGGATTAGAAATACCGAGAAATCGCAAGTCAATGGGAAGGATTATTTTTCAGATCGATTGCTGGAATCGAGCATGCTCAGTGGAGCTTTGCTGTGTGATGGATTTGGGGATGCGATTTCTATTGAGTCAGAATCTTTGATTCAAAAAGGAACCCAATTGGCCTACGCGATCTTACAAGGCAGTCGGACTCGAATAACTAAAACAGAATTTGTAGCCTGTCCAAGTTGTGGAAGAACTTTATTTGACCTGCAGAGTACGACCCAGAAAATTAAATCTCGAACCGGTCATTTAAAGGGAGTAACGATTGCAGTTATGGGATGTATTGTTAATGGACCTGGAGAAATGGCAGATGCAGATTTTGGCTATGTTGGCGGAGCTCCTAGCAAAGTAAATTTATATGTAGGAAAAGAATGTGTTCAATATCATATTCCCGAGAAAGAGGCTTTAGATCGCTTGATTGATTTGATCAAAGAACATAAAAAATGGATGGATGCTGAATAAATTTCTTACAAATTGTTTCCAATCGAAGAATTGGTTCGATTCTTTCTTATTTCTTTTGTTAAATAGAGATTTTAGATTATAAATACAAAAGCCTTGATTATGACTGATAATCCTGAGTCGAAAGACAAAGACACTACGAACCAACCTGTTGACCTAAGCGCACTGCAAGGGCTCAGCTTCAATACTGCTTGGGACAATCAACCAGTTTCAGCAGGTCAAGGGAAACCCGAAGCTAGAAAAAGGCCTTCTAACAAGAAACCAAGAGATCGACGTTTCACCAAAGAGGGGGGCGGAAGTAAAGCTCGAGACACCAGAGGTGGAAAATTCAATCGTAAGTCAGGCAACAAACGTTCTGAAGAGTTTTTTAAACCGACGGTTAAAGTTTATATCACTCCTGAGGAATTGCCATTTCGAAAACTCATCAAGGTCATGCGAAGTTCCTGCAGAACTTATGAGTTGTTTGACATTGCTAAAATTATTCTAGAGAAACCAGAGCGTTACATCTTAAATATAGAGCCCTTGGATGGTAAAAAAGAGGATCCGAGAGAGCCTTTTTATATCACTCAGCCCTCCAATGTTCCATTTGCTTCTGAGGCAGAAGCGATTTCTTATGTAGTTAAAAATAACATTGAAGCGTTTTTTGACATTCAAGAAATAGAAAAAGAAGCGCCAAGTGGAAGTTTCTCTGTAGTCAATCGATGTGGAATCTCAGGGGAATTACTTGCTCCACCAAATTACCACAAATACAATGAGATTTTAACTGAGCATTGTTCAGTGAGTGGATTAACGATTGGGCGTGTTGAAGGTAAAATAGAATCTGTCAGTGAACCTGATTTGATCCAAACTTGGGTTGAAAAAATGACCAAGCAGAAAGTCTATATTCTAAAAGATAGAAAAGCAGACGAGCCCCAGAATTTTTCTTCTCTCGAATCGGCTAAAAACTTCCTAGTTAAAACAAGAGCCAACAAAATCTTTAAAAGAGGTTCTCGGGCAAAAATTTCAGGAGTTCACTACGACAAGCTACCGAACAACGATCTAAAAAAATCAATCAAAGTTTATTTGGATTCTCAAGCTCGTTTCCCTCTTGATACAGCAACTGGATTGCGAGTTCGTTTGAGGAAGATGAACTTTAGTATTTTTAAGAAAAGTGCAAAAAATATATCTTTTGTCTGTTCGGTGAAAAGAAAACAATCGCATCCTGAAAGTGGATTCTCTCCCACTATACAAGCTTTGCTTGATTTCATACTCAAGAACGAAGAAATTAAAAACTCTGATATTTCAGAAAAGTACCTTGGCATTAAATTGCCTAAAAATATCAAACCTACCCAACCTAGCGAAAATTCTGATGCCACTGAAGCTTCTGAAGAGCCGATTCTTTCAGTTGAAGATCAAGGGAGGTTGAAACAACTTAAAATTGATTTGTATTGGTTGGTATCCGAAGGATATGTGACTGAATTCGCCAATGGGGAATTGGTCGCTATTAAAATCCAAGAGCCTGCCAAGCCCAAGAAATCAAAGGAGACTGAAAAGTCTCATAAACCAGTCGAAGAATCCACACCCGAGCCTTCTAATCAATCTTTAGAAACAACTCCCACCGAATCTGATCCTTCTATTGAGAGCGGGCTTGAATCTAAAAATTTAAATCCAGATTTAGATGAAACAAAATCTGAGCTTCCTCCTGTAATTGATACAGAAATTTCTGATTCTGTGGCTGAATCGATTGAAGTTCCTTTGGATTCAGAGGAGAAAGCAGAGCTTGATTCTCAACGATCTCTTGACCAATCCTCTCCCATTAAAGATTTAGAATCACCAGAGAGTTCGCCAGTAGAAAATCAAAACTCTTAATTGAGCATTGGGGTTGACTTCGATTCCACATGCTAGACTGAGCGTTTGTTTAGAATCTTTCCCTGCAATAAAGAAGGAATTGGTTGGTAAAAAACAAGCTTCAGTTTTTGAACTTGAGTTTGAAATTTGTTACGCTCTTTTTATCGGAACTCGTTCTGATGGAAAAATTACAACCACACAATTGAAATTTTTAGAAGCTGCATTCCGTTCCTTGGATTGGTCTAAAAGTTATGCTAAAATGTTAGAAGATCGTGTGGCGCGTCTTCCAGAGTTCAGTTTTTATGATTTTAAGTTAGCGAGGAAAGAACCAACTTTTGCTGAATTATTAAAAGAACTTTTTTTGATCATGCTCGAATTGGAGGGTTCTGAAAATGCAACTCATATGTTTGAGCAGTTTTCACAAATTGTTTTGGAGGAGACTCCTAATCTGAAAAAACTCAAAACAAATAAAAAAGAACTTCATCAAAAAAAGAGTAAAAAAGAAAACAAGGAGCCCGAAAAAACTCTTCAAGAACATCAGGCGGAACTGGAAGAACTCATTGGATTGGATTCTGTAAAAAAGCAGGTTCAAGAGCTGATCCATTTAATTGAAATTCAAAATCATCGAAAATCTCATAAAATGCAAAGTCCTGAAATGTCTTTGCACATGGTCTTTACTGGAAATCCTGGAACAGGGAAGACGACTGTAGCTCGTATTTTCTCAAAAACTCTCAAGGCAATGGGGATTTTAAAAAAGGGACACTTGATTGAAACCGATCGATCTGGTCTGGTAGGTCAACATATTGGTCATACAGAGGTAAAGACAAATCAGGTAGTGGATGAAGCCTTGGATGGCATTTTGTTTATCGATGAGGCCTATGCTTTATTTCGGGAATCCTCGGGATCTGATTTTGGAAAAGAGGCGATCGATGCACTGGTCAAAAGAATTGAAGACGATCGAGATCGCCTCATCGTTATTGTTGCGGGTTATAAGGAAGAGATGGACACTTTTATTACAGCGAACCCTGGATTAAAGTCTCGTTTCAACACCTTTATCGATTTTCCCGATTATAAGCTTGAGGAGTTGCTGGCCATTTTCGATCTATTGAGTCAGTCCAATGATTATACTTTGACAGCAGGCGCAAGAGAGATTCTATCAGCTCAAATGAAAGAGGATCTTAGTAAGAAAGAAAATGGTTTTGGGAATGGTCGATATGTTCGAAATCTTTTTGAAAAAGCGGTTCGCAAGCAAGCGGTTCGTTTAAATTCAACCAAGAAAACTCTTTCCAGAAGGCAGCTTACGAATATTACAAAAAAGGATTTGAATTAGAAATATTCTTATGAAGATTTCAATTAAAAACTATTCATTCGAGAGGAATTTGCTTCAATCTTTTAAAGATTTCCCCATTTAGGATTGTTAAAATAATCTTTACATTTCTATCGTAGATTGCTTCTATGAATAGTAACAGCCTATGGGGACGTAGCTCAGTTGGAAGAGCATCACGCTGGCAGCGTGAGGGTCGTCGGTTCGAACCCGATCGTCTCCACCATTTTCAAATCGATTTGTTTTTGTTTTTCAACGAATATTTATAGATTCTTGTTTCAATAATTGGGTCGACTCATTGGAAGGATGAATTATTTTAATTTCTATGCTTAAAGCTTCCGATTTATACTCAATCCCTGCAGATTTTGCTTTCAGAGACTTCTTTAGTCTCGAATCTTACCCTTGGGAGTGGTTGCCAAAAATTAAAGAGGCTTTAGCAAATTTCTCGGAATGGAACGGCCAAAAATTGGAGACTCCGCCTTCTCTCTATATCGGCAAAGAGGTTTACATTGGCAAAGGGGTTCTTTTACCTGCTTTCGGATCGATTGAGGGTCCTGCTTACATAGGGGATGGCTGTCAATTGAGGCCTGGAGTATATATACGAGGAAATGTAATTACTGGTAAAAATTGTGTATTGGGCAATTCCTGCGAATATAAGAACTGTCTCCTCTTTGATCAAGTAGAGTCTCCTCATTACAATTATGTAGGAGATTCTATTCTAGGTACAAAATCCCATTTAGGAGCTGGAGCTATCTTATCTAATTTACGATTAGACAAAAAAAATATTTGTATCAAAACTCCTGAAGGTTATGTAAATACTGGAATGAGAAAAATTGGTGGGATTTTAGGAGAGGGTTCTCAAGTCGGATGCAATTCTACCTTGAATCCTGGAACCATTTTAGCAAAAGGGTCTATCGTCTATCCTAACCTTGCATTTGCTGGTTTTTTGGGAGAAGGAAAAACTGCAAATCGTGGGATTTAGCATTTTGGATGCTAGGATTGCCTCTCAAATTCCACATTAAGAGAGGATTGCTCAATGAGTAGTTTAGTTTTTAGAATCCTAAAAATCTCTCAAAAAACAAATTAGGATTTTTAAATTCACTGAATTCATTCAAACGGGAGGTTTGTTCCTTGGATTCTTTTCCGTAATAATAGTTAGAATCTTATAAATGATGGGTGGATTGATTCGTTTGGCTTTATTTTTTCTGATTATTGGATAAGTTAGGGTTCAGTGTTAAATTTAACTACGTGAAACTATACTCAATCATTTTGTCCTGTTTATTGACTGCAAGTGTAGTTATGGGGATCCACTTTCTAAGAAATCCATTGAATTCTCCTTTTTTTGAAATAGATTATTGGAAAAATGTTAAGAAATTAGAGAGTAGCTTAAGAATTATCAATGAGTACTATCTTGATTCGGAAAACGTCACTTATGATGAGTTAGCGGATACTGCAATTCGAGCTATGACCTATAAATTAGACAGGTACTCTGAGTATGTGGTTCCAGAGGAGTTCAATGAATTTGCTAAGGAAAATTACGGAGTTTACAACGGAATTGGGATTGAAATCAAAAAAATGGGGGATGTAGCCATCATTAAAGAGGTAGTCCCTGATTCCCCAGCGGATCAAGCGGGTCTAAAACTCGAGGACACGATCACACATATTAATAGCAAGAAAATCAGTGAATTGAATGAAAATCAATTGGTTGCAATGATTCGAGGGGAGGTAAATTCAGCCATTGATTTGAATGTTGAACGACAGTCTCCTTTGGAAAACAAAAAAGAATTTTTGGTTGAAATTAAAAAGAAAGAGGTTTGGGTTGAAAGTATCCTAAGTTCGACTTATGAGTCCGGTTCTATAGGATACTTAAAAATTTCTCAATTCACCAGTACGACTCCCAATCATTTTCGGCAGAAGTATGAGGATCTTGTCAGAAATTATAGTCCTAAAGGTATCATTGTTGATCTTAGAGACAATCCGGGAGGTTTACTGCAACAAGCCATAGAGTTAGCGGATTTGTTTTTTCCTCCTAAAGAAACCATTCTTGTCCTACAGTCTCGGATTCCCTCTGAAAATACAGCGATTGAGTCCTCTGATAAAACTTTGAAAAGTACTCTGCCTATGGTCATCCTTATCAATGGCAACACTTCAAGTTCTGCAGAACTATTAGCAGGGGTCTTGCGCTTAAAAATAGGGGCTCAACTGGTTGGCGAGAAAAGCTTTGGCAAAGCAAGCATACAAAATATTTTTCAACTGAATCGTTCGACTGCTCTGAAGCTTACAGCTGCTAGGTATTTGCTCGCTGATGGATTCAATATTAATGGGGTCGGATTAGAACCCGACTATGAAGTAACAAACTTTGTCACGAGGGAGGGAGAAACTGAGATTTCACGGATGGTAAAATCGTTCCAAGAAATCCATGAAAACAATCCTAATAAAGATTTTCAGTTGCTTAAAGCAATTGAACTTATGAAGTGAATCTATCTAGAAAAGGAAATATTATGATTGTAGGCTTTCTCACAATACAAAATGAATTTTTCTATTAAAATGGATAAAAATGAGTAGAAAAAAAGGTCTCTAATCAGAATTTTTTTAATTTGAAAAAATCCTACTAGAAATATGACCTAATCGCTTGCTTTCTTTTTCTTTGCTTTTTTAGCTGGACGAGGTGGGAATTCAAAGCCTATTTTGCCAGTAGTAAAGTTCATTGTTAAATGAGCACTGAATGCGCGTTTGGTTCTCTTCGATATAAACTTATCCAAAACTTTTGTTTTACCTTTTTCAATAAGCTCTAAAATATCTTGAGGAGCCAAGGGTTGCTGAAGAATCATTTTGCCCATTCTAAGCCCGTTGTCTTCTCCTTTTACTTCCATGGATGGGACAAAGTAAGCTTTCTCAGTTTGGTAGATTTTGACTAGTTTTTGACCATTCAATTTACACTCGCCCACCTTCATATCTTCTGTGAAGTCAATAGAGTCAGCATCTTCGTTTTCATCGTTTTCGAAGACAAAGTTTGTTTTCCACTTTCCGAGTTTTCCAGTTTTACTGACCGGACGTATGAGCTCTAATCCAGCCTCAAAAGGTTTGTTGAACCGTGACATAAAGCCGTCGCGCGTCTCAAGTTTTTTGTTGTTTATGAATTCAACGGCTTCTGAGTCCGAGAAACCTCGACCAGCTATGTGCTTATTTATTTTAAAAGTGCACTCTGATTGTTCGCATTCGTAGGTCCCATCGGTTTGTTTTAAATGCGTTTGCTCACACTCGGGGCAGCGAGCAGGTATGTTCGGGTATTTCTTATCCGTTATGGAAATTAAATGCTTTTTGGCTTTGGTGACCACTTCTTCAGTGAAGGTTATGATCTCCGTCATGAATGTTTTGCGATCTAATTTCCCTTTTTCCATATGTCGCAATTTAGCTTCCCAATCTCCAGTCATGGAGGGGGAGGTTAGGGGTTGTATGTCCATTTCCTCTAAAAGCTCGATCAGGCTGAGGCCTTTTCCACTTACATTTAAATCTCTTCCATCGCGAGCGATGTATTTTTGAGAAATCAATCCTTCAATCGTTGCGGCTCGTGTCGCCGGTGTTCCTAAGCCTCTCTCGGACATAGCTTCTCTGAGCTCGTCATCGTCTACAAGTTTTCCAGCCCCCTCCATCGCCGATAACAAAGTGGACTCGGTGTAGCGAGCGGGTGGATTGGTTTGCTTTGAAAGTTGTTCTAAATTCTCAACAGTTGCCTCTTCATTTTGAGTTACGGGAACCAATTCGTCCTTGGAAGCTGCGACTCCTTTTTCTCGACCATAAACGCTCAACCATCCAGGATTGACCAGAACTTTACCAGTGGTTCGGAAAGTATCTACTTCTGATTGGTGGTCAATCGTTGTCAGTCGAGTTGTTAGTTCAAATTCTGCTGCAGGAAAAAACACTGCTAAAAATCGTTTGAGCACCATGTCATAGACTTTAGCCTCAGCATCGTTCAATTTGACTCTGCGTCCTGTGGGTATGATCGCAAAGTGGTCGGATACTTTTGCGTTGTTAAAAATCCTCTTGTTAAATCGGATCTGGTTTTTTTGGATCGACTCCTTGGCATATTTAGCAAGTGGGTGGTCAGAGTTAGCAAATTCTTTTGTGGTTTGGACTACTTTTGAAACATAATCTTCCGGTAAATAGCGAGAGTCCGTTCTGGGATAAGTAAGCATCTTGTGTTTTTCATAAAGAGCTTGGGCTATATTGAGTGTTTGTTTTGCGGTAAATGGGGCTTCTCTTTGGAGGGTTGTTAAATCGTAGAGTTGAGGTGAAACTTGTTTTTGGGGCTTCGTTTTTTCAGTAACGGTGCCTGTTTTCCCTTGGCAGCGATCTTTAATTTTCGTCGCTTTTGCTTCCTCCCAGATTCGTTCGGGTCTTGAATGGGGGTCTTGGGGGTTTTTTTTCCAAAGAAGATCCACCCAGTTTCCAAGGTAGCTTCCAGCGGCAACTGAAAAGTCTGCTTGCACCTCATAATAAGGTTTAGACTTAAAGGCCATGATTTCTCGTTCTCTCTTGGCTAAAATAGCCAATGTTGGAGTTTGGACCCGACCCGCAGCGGTCATGTTAAAACTACCGTGCCTTGAGCGATAGCAGGTTAAAGCTCGAGTAGAATTAAGTCCGACCAACCAATCCGATTCAGAGCGACACTTTGCAGCATCTCGCAGGGGATTCATATCATTGCCCTCACGGAGTTGACCCCATGCATCCAAAATCGCTGAAGGGGTCATCGAACGCATCCAGAGTCTTTTCGTGGTTTTTTTGATTGCCCCAACTTCCATGATGTATTGAAAGATCAACTCTCCTTCTCGCCCTGCATCACAAGCGTTTACGATCAGGGACACCTCTCTCTTTTTGGCAAGGGATAAAACATGCTTGAGTCTTGCTTTCGTGGTTTCAATTGGCTGAAGTTCGAAAGCTTTGGGAATCGCAGGAAGAACGTCAAACTTCCAAGGAAGATTTTTACCTTCCGTAGTTGTGGGCATTTTTAGCTCTACTAAGTGGCCAACGGCTGAAGTAATGATTGCTTGATCACTCTCATAATATTGAGAATCTCGAGACTTTCCTTTTTTGTTAAAGCTTCCTAAGTTTTTAGCCAATACCTTGGATAGATCTCCAGCTACGCTTGGTTTTTCTGCAATAATCAGAGTTTTCATTAAAGAAATTCAGGAAGAAGTGTATCTAGGTTTTGTAGGAGTTCTGAGATCGTTTCTTCCGTTTCATCCCCCATATTAGAAATGCGGAATGTTTTTCCTTTAAGTTTTCCGTAACCCCCATCAATTACGCAATGAAATCTTTCCTTGAGGGCCTTGTTTAATCCAGCAATCTCCAAATTACGGTTGTTTTTAACACAAGTTAAAGACTTGGAGGCATATTGCTTTTCAGGAAGGAGTTCAAAGCCATTGTTTTCCACCCATGTGTGAACGAGGTGATTGAGTTTTGCGTGCCGTTCATATCTTGCTTGAATCCCTTCGGCTTGTATATCCTCTAATTTAGATTTTAGGGCATTGATAAGAGGAATCACGGGAGTAGAAGGAGTCATTCCTTTTTCGTGGTTTTTCAGAAATTCTAAAAAGTCAAAATAATAACCACGATCCTTTAATTTTTCAGCCCGAGCAAATGCCCTTTTAGAGGGAGAGAAAACAGCCATACCTGGTGGAAGTGCCAGCGCTTTTTGGGAACCGCTTAAAAGAACATCGATCCCGAGTTCATCTTTTTTTATTGGAACCACAGTAAAGGAAGAGACAGAGTCAACTACAGAAATTACATCAGGGAACTCCTGAAGTACTTTCATAATCGCTGGCAGATCCGACATTGTCCCGGTAGAGGTTTCGTTGTGGACCATTGTGATTGTATCATATTCTCCGCTCGAGAGTTCTTTACGAACGGCTTCAGGGTCGATCGGTGTTCCCCATTCAAATTGTAAAGCAGTGGCCTCTTTGCCACATCTTGTAGCAACATCATACCATTTGTCTGAAAAGGCACCGTTCATACAATTTAAAACTTTCTTTTGAGTTAAATTACGAATAGCACCTTCCATCACTCCCCATGCGCTGCTAGTGCTTAGAAAAACTGGATCTTTAGTGAACATGAGTTCTTGAAGAGCAGGTTGCACAGCATTGTAAAGGTCCACAAAGTCCTGACTTCTGTGACCAACAACGGGAGTTTTCATAGCTTCATAGGTTTTGTCCGATATATCAATCGGTCCTGGAATAAATAATTTGTAACTCATAAAATATTAAGTGTGTTTGTGGTTGTCTTTTAGATGTTGATAATACTTTGAGAATAGGTTGGTCAAACTAAGTTTTTGCAAATCATTTATAGAATTATTGAAACCCTTGTTAAAAAGAGATTTAAATTAGCATTATTTTTTTGCTGGTGGAAGTTCTATCTTTTTCAAAAGGGCTACTTTCAATAAACCAGACACGCTGATAGAGTCGGTAATTTTATTTTCGTAAGCCATTTGGATCGCTTCTATCAAAGGTATTTTTACGGTTGTAATATCCTCTGTTTCCTCGAGCTCTGCATTTTTTTGTTCTAAATTTTCTGCTAAAAATACGATTCCAAATTCGTTTGTTACGGAATTGGATGTGTGAATTTCCTGAATGCGAGTGAGTCTATTGGCAACCAGTCCAGTTTCCTCTTTCAACTCTCTCAATGCTGCCTCCTCGGGAAGTTCACCCTGAGGGCATCCTCCCATAGGAATTTCCCAAGAATACTGATCGAGCATGTAACGGTATTGACCGACCAACCAAGTGTTCGAGTCTGGATCTATTGGAATGATCCCAATGGCCAGGTTTTTCATCTGGACTTTCCCGTAAATGCCAAGATTGCCGGATGGATTGATTACTTGATCTTCATCGATACAAATCCAAGGATTGTCATAAATCTTTTTTGAACTCAATCGTTTCCACGGAGATCTTGAATTATTGAGGGTAATTTTTTCACAAATATTCACAGATCTTTTATTTAAGATAAGCTTTAAATTTTTTCAACAATTTCGTCTGCTAATCCGTATTCAATGGCCTCTTTAGCATTTAGATAAAAGTCACGATCCGTATCTTGTTGAATCTTTTCCATATCTTGACCGGAAGAGACGGCAAGAATCCCATTGAGTTCCTCTCTGAGTTTTTCCATCTCCTCTGCTTGAATATTGATATCTACTGCTTGTGCAACCATTCTTCCTGAGATAAGAGGTTGGTGGATCAAAACCCGAGCATGGGGGTAGATATACCTCATTCCTTTAGTCGCTCCACAAAGTAAAATGGAACCCATACTTGCTGCCATCCCTGTAACCACAACTTTGATGGGAGAACTAATCAATTGCATCGTGTCATAAACTGCCATACCGGCCGTGATAGATCCACCTGGAGTGTTGATATAAAAAGTGATCTCCTCACCTGGAGCGACCATTTCGAGATACAATAATTTTTCGGTTACATCTCTGGCAGATTTATCACTCACTTCGCCCCACAAAAAGATTTTTCTTTCTTCTAAAAACTTTTGTTGGATTTGAATGTCGTCTTTTTTCTCTTTTTTTTCCTCTTCTTTTTTAGGCATAATTTTTTTTCTGGGGTTAAAATCAGTCGAGATCGATCTCAAGTTGATTGATTCGGCGGAGGTGGCGACCTCCTTCAAAAGCGGCTGACAACCAAGTATCCACAATATGCAATGCATCTTCTTGGGTTGTCTGTCTTTCTCCAATGGAGATCATATTGGCATCATTGTGCTGAGCCGCAAGTTTAGCGGTATCTAAATTCCAGCACAGCGCACAACGGATCCCCTTCACTTTATTCGCAGAAATTTGTTCTCCATTTCCGCTGCCACCAAGAACGATTCCTTTATCACAATCGCCAGAAGCTACAGCTTTTGCAGTCGGTTTGATATAAGTTGGGTAGTCACACGATTCATTAGAGTTTGTTCCAAAATCAATCACTTCATGTCCCTTGGAACGCAGATAAGCAACAATGACTTCTTTGTGTTTGAATCCAGCATGGTCAGAACCAATTGCAATTTTCATAATATTAGCTGTTTTGTTGAGTTTTGGCGATGGGCAGAGTTTTAATATGCAAGTCTTTCAACTGTTTTTGGGAAGCTGGGGTGGGGGAATCTGTCATCAAGTCTTGGCCTTTTTGAGTTTTTGGAAAAGCAATAACATCTCGAATACTGGAACGACCTGTTAATATAGCAACCATTCTATCAAGGCCGAAAGCAATCCCTCCATGAGGAGGTGCTCCATACTGAAATGAATGGAGCATATATCCAAATCGGCTTTTTACAACTTCTGCCGGGATTTTGAGAACCTCTTCGAAGACTTTTTGTTGGAGATCTGGTTGATGGATACGAATACTGCCTCCGCCAAGTTCCACTCCGTTGAGAACTAAATCGTAGTGCTGGCCTCTTACAGATTTAGGATCTGTATCTAAAAGTTCAATATCCTCTAGTATGGGAGATGTAAATGGATGATGAGTGGCAACATAACGACCTTCTTCTTCTTCATAAGACATGAGCGGGAAGTCTACGACCCATAGAAAGCGATAATCGTTTGGATCGATTTCAATCCTCTCCCTTGCAATAAGTAGGTCCCTAGATTCTAAGCGAATGCGGCCTAAAATATTACATGCTTGTTCCCATTTGGTAGCAGCGAAGAAAATTAGATCTCCATCTTCAATTTGAAGGCGGCTTTTAAGTGCTTCCTTTTCTGAATCGCTTAAAAATTTGAGTATTGGAGATTTCCACTCTCCATTTTGAGCCTTAATAAAGGCAAGGCCCTTTGCTCCAAGAGTTTTTGCAATGCTCTCTAGGTTTTTCAACTCCCCTTGAGTAATATCTGCAAGTCCTTTTGCGTTGAAGGCTTTGATCACTCCACCTGAATGCACGGCTCCCGCAAAAACCTTAAAATCAGACTTCTCGAAGGTAGAACTGAAGTCTTCAATTTGTAAGTCAAAACGAAGATCTGGTTTATCCACTCCGTATTGATCCATCGCCTCTTGGTAGGGCATTCTTTGAAAGGGAGTTTTGAGTTCTACATCTAAGACGTCTTTCCAGACTCTTTGCATCAAACCTTCAATCAATTGATACATATCTTCGCGATCAATAAATGAAAGTTCCAAATCGATTTGAGTAAATTCAGGTTGTCGATCTGAGCGCAAATCTTCATCCCGGAAACAGCGAGCCAATTGGTAGTATTTTTCAACTCCTGCTACCATTAGCATTTGCTTGTATTGTTGGGGAGACTGTGGAAGTGCATAGAATTCCCCTGCATTCATCCGACTAGGGACTAAAAATTCACGAGCCCCTTCGGGAGTGCTTTTAAACAGCATGGGAGTTTCTACTTCTAAAAATCCGTTCTCGTCTAAGTAGTCTCGAACGGACTTGGCGGTATTGTGACGAGTCCGAAGCATTTTTGCATTCGTGGGGCGACGTAGATCTAGGTAACGATATTTTAGGCGTAAATCTTCGTTTACTTTGTCTGAACTGGCATCAATTGTAAAAGGAGGGGTCTTGGAAATGTTGAGCACATTTAGACTATGAACATCGATTTCTATTTCACCAGTGAAAAGACTTTTATTTTTGGTTTCTTCGGGTCGAGCCTCAACAATACCTGAAGCTTGAATTACAGACTCAGGCTTTAATTGGTCAAATTTCTGGGCCAATTCCTCATTTTTAGGATCTAATTTGATCTGGGTGATCCCTTCTCGATCTCTCAAATCAATAAAGAGGATTCCTCCGTGGTCCCGGACAGAATCAATCCATCCAGATAGGCTTGCCTCTTCTCCGGCATTTAAAATTGTTAATTGGCTACAATGATGAGTTCTGATCATGGTTTGTTTTAATCTGATAATACAAAAGTGAAGATTTACTTAATTTATTGGATAAAATGCAATCTTTTCCTTGAATGATCCTGAATGCATTTGCAATATTGCTTCATTAAAGTCTTAAAAGTAAGACAATTTTTATATATGAACATTAAAAGTTACCGCGGAACACACACAGCTTTAGTCACCCCTCTTCTCGACGACAAAGTGGATTGGAATTGCTTAGAAAAGCTGGTTGATTACCAATTTAACAACGGTGTGGATGGCCTAGTCTCTGTGGGAACGACGGGTGAATCTCCAACTTTAAATACCAAAGAGCACCTTGCGGTGATCGAAAAAACGGTTGAATATGCAAACAGTCGAGGCCCTGTAATTGCAGGTACTGGAGCCAATTCTACGAGTGAGGCAGTCCAATTAACCGTCGAAGCAGATAAATTGGGGGCCAATGCTTTTTTGATAGTTGCACCCTACTATAACAAGCCAAGTCAAGAAGGTGTTTATCGGCATTTTGCAAAAATTGCCGAGTCCACGGAAAAACCAATTGTGCTTTATTCCATTCCCGGGCGCTGCAATATTGAAGTGTCGGTTGAGGTCTGTAAAAAGCTCTATCGGAATTATCCGCATGTAGCCGGAATAAAAGAGGCTGGGGGTTCCTGTGACAAGGTGACAGCCTTGAGGAATTCACTCGGAGAGGATTATTTAATTCTCAGTGGGGATGATGGTTTGACAATTCCTTTTATGGGGGCGGGTGCCGAGGGTGTAATCAGTGTTGCTTCAAACGCTTTCCCCGCTCAGGTTTCAGAACTTGTTCAGTTGGGACTGAAGAACGATTTGCAAGGAGCGGTTCATTTGCATCTTAAGTACAACGAATTATTCAAAACTCTTTTTATTGAACCGAATCCGGTTCCTATCAAGTATTTGATGAAAAAGCTCGGATTGTTGACGTCGGATGAAGTGCGATTGCCTCTTTGCGGTTTAGAGCAATCGAATCAGGCTGTGCTTGAGGCTGTGTTGGAAAGAAGCCGCGATTTTTTAAAATAGAAACAAATCATTATGGCACACAAAATATTGGTAAATGGTTCAGCAGGTAGAATGGGGCAAGCTATTATTGAATGCGCTCCCCTCAAGGGGATTGAAGTTCATGGGGAAGTAGATCAAGGGATAGACCCAGAAAGTTTTATTTCGGGATGTGATGCAATCATTGACTTTAGTATCCATTCAATAACTCCTAAAATCGTTGAATTAGCAGTAAAATATCGCAAGCCGGTTGTGATCGGGACGACCGGGCACTCTGAAGAGGAAAGGGAATGGATTCTGGCTGCTACTCAAAAAATTCCGATTGTTTGGGCTGGAAATTATTCTACGGGTGTGAATTTACTTTTCTATTTAACTCAGAAAACTGCAGAAGTTCTCCAAGAGGGCTACGATCCCGAAGTAATAGAAATGCATCACAAGCACAAAGTGGATGCTCCCAGTGGGACTGCGGCTCGTTTGCTGGAAGTTCTCCAAGAGTCTTTTAAACTTTCTGATGACGAAGTGAAGCACGGTCGTGAGGGAATTATTGGTCCAAGACCAGTAAAAGAGATTGGAATGCATACCTTGCGCGGAGGGGATGTCGTTGGAGATCACACTGTGATTTTTGCTGGGGATGGAGAAAGAATCGAGTTGACTCACAAAGCTAGCAATCGAAATATTTTTGCCAACGGTTCTCTGGACGCATCCAAATGGGTTACCTCGCAAAAGCCAGGTTTGTATTCGATGCAAGATGTTTTGGGTCTTCATTGAGTGAAGGATTCCGATGAATTTTGTTTGGATCGGTCTCGAGGGTTACAAAAGCGATTTCTGATTTTAGCTTGGGCCTATGATTGATAAGAAAAAGACGGAATTTAATTTATGATCCCAAAGAAAAAAAAGAAAGTAGATCAAGAGGCACTGCGGTCTCCTTTTATGAGAATTCCAGGGATGCCAGTCTGGGGTGCCCGATCAATCATAGACAGCGGATTTTATGAAATCTATGAGTTGCAAGGTAGATCTCCAGAAACTTTATTTGAAGATCTTAAAAAAAAATGCCCTGAGACTCTAGAGGATCGTTTGTCTATTTTTCGATTGGCGGTTTATTTTGCGGATACAGAAGAACCAGAACCCAGCCTGTTGAACCCAGAACGATGGAAATAAGTCCTGTTTACTCTCGGTATTTACCACTGGGGTTCCAATGAATATCGTCTGCAATTTGATCGGCAATTTTTTTACCTTTCCAGAGTTCTATAAGAGTTAAAGCAAAAGGAGTTGCGGTTCCTGCTCCTCTGGAAGTGATAATGTTGTCATCGACTACAACCGCTTTCCTCTTGTCTAGGGTAGGCATTGTTTCTTCGATACATCGGTGACCGGTAAACTTTTTATCTTTTAAAATTCCAAGTTTTTGGAGTAATAAAGGGGCTGCGCAAATGGCTCCAATAGGACTCTTCTGGGATTGAAAATAGTGAATGAACCGGTGCAAATTTTCATCTTCAAGAAGGTCAAAAATAGCGGGTCCTCCAGGAATAATTATGGCATCCATCTCTTCTGGTTTTATATCTTTCAGCATCCTGTCTGCAGTGAAGCCGATTGCGTTTTTACCGATGATATGAATGGACTTTCCTACAGCCGCAGTAGTGATTGAAAAATCAGCTCGTCTCAATAAGTCTATTGGCGTAACGGCTTCCATTTCTTCAACACCATCCGCCAAGGGGATTAAAATTTTTGTTATAAGGCTCATAAATCGTTTGCGATTGTTACTTTTAGATTCATTCGGGTAGGGTTTTTTCTAGCCAAAACCCTATTCAATTGGGAGTGATGCTTTTGTGTCAAATGGATATTTTTAAGTCGAACCGCTTATGAGAACTTTGATTTTCATTTTTTGAGGCATCCCTTGGGTTAAAATACTATTTCCTCAATCAAAACCAACGAAAAGAAATGATTTTAAATTTTCGCACTGGAAAAATGGTCTTTAGATCGGATTGAAGTTCTGGAATCTTTTGAAGGATTGCTTCACAGTGGATGGAGCTTTCCAATTGACCGGTGAGATTATTTTTCACTTCTCCTTTGGAAAGTATTTTAAAAGTATCATTACGAGTTGTAATGAAGGGCGCTAGAGAGCTTAAAAGATCTGCTTGAGTTAGGTAGGTTGCAGAGTAGGTATCTATATCAAGGGCCTCTTGAATTTTATCAAGGCACTCCTCTAACAGGCTTTTCGGATTGTTTGGTTGTGGAGATAGAAATTCAGAGATGTGCTGAAACGGGCGATCACGAAGAGCAATTTTATTTGCGATTTTTTCTGAAAGTTTGGAGATTTGATCTTCATTGAGAATAGTAAATCCTTGGCGATGACATTTTGTAGGAGCGATTCTTTCGGGTAGGTCCTTTTCCGAATAGTTGTGGATTGGAGAGTTTGGAGAAAAATAGGTTTCATGAGCTGAATGAGCATAACGATTGAAATAATTGGAGGTGTTTTTTATTTGAAAAGTGCCCAAGGGAGTACCTTTATTCTCGTCCATTAGATTGTATTTAAATGGGTCTCTATGGATCGAAGATAAAAACGCTTTCCAAGCTAAGGGGTCGCAAGAATTTATATTAAAAGCCCCTTTAATGAGGTGGTTTTTCGAGTGATGGACTCCATCCTCCAAACCGATCTTGTAGTAAGCTGGATGGTTTCCCATATCCGTGAGAGAATTTCCTGAAAAGTAATAGCGATCAAACCAGTCTGATGTATTGGTTTCACCTTTGGAACCCCAGCTATTACCAACACTGAATGGAGCTTTTCCATGGATATATAAGTGTTGTAATTCTCCCAAACTTAGAAGAGGTCGCCTAGGAAGCTCAAATACAGGAGCATCCTGATATAGCTTCGTATAGCCCTCCCCATCTTTGTTCTTACTTCGATCAAAAAGGCGATCATGTTTCACGGAGCCTATGGATTGGTGATGAACTTCACTCGGGTTTGGGAAAATTGGAGTGGCTGCGTCATTGACTGAAGTGTAGCGGGAATAGAGATTCCAGTCGGGACGATCTTTCAACATGGTGGGATCTCTTGGGTCATGATCTACCAACCACCTCCCTCTGTATTTTTCTGGATCTACGTTGCTATGATGGGGTCCTTTTAGCTGGATATGATAGCCAAATTTCACTCCGGTATTTTTGGGAGAGGATCCATTAGGATTTGTGTTGAATGGGTAGTAGTTGAAAGGACCATAAGTGGCGACCAAAGATTCATTAGATTCCGCATATCGGTGATACATTTCGATGTAGAGGGAAGTTGCCTCGGAAGACTCAATTCTAATTTTGGAAGCGGGGATCCTTTTGGTCTCTGTTAGAATTCCAGACCCTCCTCCAGCTGCAAATGAGTTGTCATTCCATTTTTTAGAGTCCATGGATTTGGTAGGCCATTTTTCAAAGGTCCATAGATCTTCCATATTGAAGCCTACATAATTGATTGTTCTGCCGGGTAGGAAGCGGTTGGACTTTTCTTTTGTGTTGTGGCTAAGTTTTATTTGCATAGGCCCCTTGCCACCAAAAATTTTTTGAAAGTCCACAATTTCGGATCGATTTCCAGTCAAAGCGTTGATCATTTTTACCTTGGGTAGCCCATATATTTTTAATAAAAATTCACCTCCATTATTAAATCCAGCATCAATCTCATGCGTGTATGGATTCCATAATTCACAAAAAAAACGAGCTTTAGTGTACAAATTCGGTTTTTTTGCGCTAGGAGAAGTCAGGCTAAAAGCAAGCATGAAATTGGTGAGTATGGGGGCATTTATTAAATAACTTTGATTTAGATTTAAGGTTGATGGAGCAATCAAAGGAAGCAATAAATGAGATTTTTTTGAGCCAGAGAGGATCGTTTTTTCATAAAATTGTAGGTAATCTTGCACTCCTTTTCCAATCTCAGGATAGTCCATTTCAATGCGGTTTGTTTCTTTTGATAGGTCGTGTCGAAAACCTGGAAATTTAGGATTGCTCGAGGTGAGCAATCCGTAGCTTTCAAGGGTGAATTGGCTAAATTCTTGCGAATTCTTTTTTTGGTTGGATATATATTTTAGTTGTCCCAAAGAAAGAATGCGGCTCAATTGGCTTTTTATTTCCGGTTTTGTAAAGTCTAAATTGGGCATCAAGGTTGAAATCCCAAAAACGTTCGGTATTGAAGGGGTATTCGTGCCATATTTTTCAAAGAAATTAGAATCAGCAAAGGTTTTAGATAGCATCCCTTTAACGGCAACTTTCTCATTTTCCCCTGAAACCCAGTAAGAAAAAGAGGACTTTCTTTGATTGTAATCGTCGACATGGGATACTGGAACAGTGACAGGGTAGTGGTTTCGATGAAAAATTTCTTTTGGGGTTTCTAGCTTTTTTTTATTTTGAGAAACGATCCAAGTTTTATTAGGTTCCCCGCTTTTCCAGACAGCTAGCCATCCATATTTTGGATCAAACTTTTTGAGATTGGTTTGAGAGATGCAAAAGTCAGAGCCCGCATGATTTTGAATTTTTGAGATCGCTTCTTTTAGACCCAACAATGCGTTTTGCTTCGCTTTTTCCTGCCAAAGCGTATTTTGGCCTCTTTGCAAAGCAACAAAGTTCACTTTTGCAAGTAAAGCAAATAAAAGCATTAGGAAGCTTAAAGAGAGGGCTACAAGAATGAAGGCGAAACCAGATTTTTTATTGGAGCCGCTCATCTTTGAATTACAGAAGGGATCGATCCCGAAAGATTGAAATTTTCAACGAGGAAAGTGAGCTCATAATTTCCAGCAGTTTCCTCATTATTTTTTTAGATTCATTTAAGATTTCAAAGCTTGGGCGTGTTTAGGAAACGTTGATTATGAATCTTTAAATTGGTAAAGGTTTTGAGGAATTATTCAAAATTCGAATACTCTTTATAAATGTGAAGTTTGTGAATTACATTTTTGTTATAATACCAATAACGTTAATCATTGCGTTGGTTGGGATCTTTGTAAAGCAAACAAAAGATTCTATTCAATACTCCCTTGACGAGGATCTTGGAACAGCGTTCGTAGACGATTTTAATTTTCCAAATCTACTCTCGCCCGATGCTTTTAATGTCGACGAAAATGGATGGATGCAAAATTATCAGGCTGCCCTAGAGGTTGCCAGAAAGGAAAACAAATTTGTTCTAGCAAATTTTACTGGGTCGGATTGGTGTGGGGCCTGTCATATGATCGAAAAAAAGATTTTCAATCAACAGGACTTTATCGATTTTGCCAAATCAAAGTTAGTCCTTTTTAAAGCTGATTTTCCTCGTAGAAATTTTTTAAAGCCTGAAATCAGAGCTCAAAACGAAAATTTAGCATTGAAATATGGGATACGAATTTATCCAACTCTCCTTGTTTTAGATCCGAGTGGAAGCACCATTGCTAAAACGGGCTATCTACGCATTGAAAAGGACGCATACATTCAACACCTCAAAGGACTTTTGAATCGATGAAGGCTTCGGACTTAGAAATTCAAATTTGAATTTCAAGCAAGTTTCGGTGGAACTCCCAACAAAATTTTAACTCGTAAGGGCTTGTCGTTCTCGATTCTTTTGACCTGACTTTTCAAGGTAGTAATCATAATTGCCATAGTAAGGGGTTAGGGTTCCTTGATTTATATGCAATACCTTGGTTCCTAGTGATTTGATAAAGTGAACGTCGTGGGAAATAAAAACCATGGTTCCTTCAAACTTCTCAAGCGCAAGAATTAGAGATTCTACCGTAAGAATATCTAAGTGAGTGGTCGGTTCATCCATTAGTAGTAAATTAGGAGGATCTACTAAAAATTTGATAAGGTTCAGCCTCGTTTTTTCTCCACCGCTTAAAACACTGGTTTTTTTGTAAATTTCTTCTTTTCTAAATCTAAATGATCCAAGGATCCCTCGTGCTTCCTCCTCTGAAAGATTACTAGGTGCACTTTTTTGCACTTCATCTAAAACGGTATTATTTGGATCCAAAAGTTCAGATCTGTGTTGAGAAAAATAACCAATATTTGTAGTTTTACTCAAAGTTATGTCTCCTTGGTCCGCCTCTAAACTTCCAGCAAGCATTTTAAGCAGGGTTGATTTTCCAGCTCCATTGGGCCCTACAAGAACGGTTCTCTCCCCTTTTTCAATCAGGAGATCGAGACCTTTGTAAATATCTAAATCACCATAAGATTTATGAATGTTACTCAGTTCAATGACTTTGTGACCACTCCTATGTGGCTGAGGAAACTGAAATCGGAATAATTTCGGAGGAGACATTGGCTTCTCGATCAAGGTCATTTTAGCAAGCTGTTTTTCTCTACTTTGGGCTTGGGCAGCTTTGGAAGAAATGGATCTAAATTTGTTGATAAAAGCTTGGATGTCTTTGACTTCTTTTTGCTGGTTTTTATAAGCAGTCAATTGGCGTTGATAATTGTCCTCTTTTTGAACTAAGTATTCCGAATAATTGCCTTTGTAGGGTATGATTTTTTGTTCCCAAATTTCATGAATATTTTCAACGACTTCATCCATGAAGGACCGGTCATGAGAAATCATCAGAATGGAGCCAGAGTAATTTTTTAAATATTCTTGAAACCAGAGGAGGGATGCTAGATCTAAATGATTGGTGGGTTCGTCCAACATGAGTAAGTCTGGTTCCATAACAAGTAGTCGGGCGAGGTGAGCTCTCATAATCCAACCGCCACTCATCTCTTTGACAGGTCGGTCGAAGTCGGTTGTCTTGTAGCCTAAACCCATAAGCATTTTTTTGGCTTTTGCTTCGAATTCTGGGTCACTCAAAGCGTCAAATTTTGCTTGGGCATCATAATATTCTGGAGAATCGAGAATTCCTTTAGCTTCTAAGTCGGTCAGTGTTTTTTCTAAATCTTGAAGAATCCCACTTCGCCCGGTAGCCACTTCAATCACGGTTTCGTTATCGAGCGGTTCACTTTCTTGAGGAAGAAAACCAATCATACTCCATTCATCTTTCTGAACAACTCCATCATCTGCATCCAAATCTCCGAGAATCATAGAGAAGAGGGTTGTTTTGCCGGCTCCATTGGGACCCACAAGGGCGACTCTTTCGCCATATCCAATCATGAGCGAGGCCCCTTTAAAAAGGGTTCTTGGCCCCACTGATTTTGTTAGATCTTTAACACTCAACATACCCATACCTTAACAAAGTGAATCCGGCTATGCCAACCTAATATTTAGAATCTATTGCAAGTAAAGGAGGCTTACAAAATGGGAATAAAACCCAATCTTTTTTAGCAGCGAGCTTTAACCAAATTCTTCAATAGAACTTGGATTTTTAACTTCTCAGATTCGGCCGCAATGATTTTTGCAAACTTTCATGGAACTAAAAAGTTCCATTTTAGGATTTAATAACTCATTTAGCTTTAATTTTTTTAAATGGGTTCTAGCTATGATATCAGTCCCTAAAAAAAATACATTTTTTTTGGATTTTTAGCTTCGATTAAAGTGGAATTTTTGAAGGTTTAGAAAAAAATTATTTTCGGGTAAATATCTCTTGTATAGACTGTAAATTGAGGGCATTAAGCATTTAAAATTGAATCGTTTTTGAACTTATAGTGAAATAAAAATGTGTTTTATGCTTTATTTAGTTTCATAAATTCTGCTAAGTTTTGGAGATGCATATCTTTTATTTAGCCTCTAACAATGCTCATAAAGCGGAAGAAATCGATCAAATCTTGAAAAAAATGGAAGTTCCAATTGAAGTTCGTTCTGCGAATCAAATTGGCGGGATGCCGGATGTGATTGAAGATGCAGATTCTTTTGAGGGCAATGCAAAGCTGAAGCTAAATGCTTTGATTGCAAAAATTCCAGAGGGTTCTTTTGCGATCGCAGATGATAGTGGTATTTGTGTGGATGCTTTAGGAGGATCGCCTGGTATTTACTCCGCTAGATATGCGGGAAAAAATTGTGACGATCATAAAAACAATGCCAAAATACTTAGAGAGCTTGAAGGGATTTCTGATATTGAAAGAAGCGCTAGGTATGTATGTTCGATTGCATGGGGGGATCGTTCAGAAAATTTCGCGGTCGAAGCCACATGTGAAGGTCATATTCTGGATGGTCTGTATGGGGAGGGAGGTTTTGGTTATGATCCTTTGTTTCAACCGATTGGTTATAATTGCTCCATGGGACAAATCCCTGCTGAAGAGAAAAATTGCATCAGTCATCGCTACAAAGCGCTGATTCAATTTGTAGCGTTTTTTAGTAAGTAATCCATTGGATTCTTTATCCTCACGACTCAGAGGATTGATGTGGAGAACAAGAAGCCAAAAACAATCTGGAAGAGTGTGTAATAACGATTTTTGAAGAATAAAAAAAGAAGACTGAGTGATTCACTCAGTCTTCCTGTATTTGCAAGCTCATAAGCAATAAATGGGGATTTTCTATTGTCTATGCACTTAAATTCTTTTTTTTACTAAAATTCAGTTAAAATAACAGGTAGGATTGGAATTTTTTAAATCTAATAACCTTGTATAAAAGAGCAACCCTTTAATGGTATAATCTGCAATAGAGGCTGTGTGAAAATTTTTTAACTTTGGATCTTGAAGAGCGCTTTAAGTTTAAAAATTAGAAATACAATTCGTTTTAAGCACCATTTTGAATGAGAATTTTTCCTTTCTATTTTTACTTGCAAGGAAATACGGAATTTATCAAAGATTCACTAGGGATTTTCTTAAATTTCCTAAACCTTTTTCTTTGAGATCATTTTATAATATCGCTTTTGCCGAATCCATCTTTATGAAGACAAATCTAAACTGGATCGTTCTCCAACGTTCTGGCAAATAATCAAAGTCTTAGATTTACAATATTCACCATTTTGCTAAAGTAAACTGAACTATAAAACATGAAACAACGAACGATTACTCGCGAAGTCTCTATTGAGGGAAAATCATTACATACTGGAGAAAAAGTATGCTTAACTTTAAAACCAGCACCTGTTGACAATGGAGTGATTTTCCGCTGTGTGAACTTGTATGGCAAACCGGAAATCAAACCTTCTGTGGATCAAATTACAGATTTGGTCCGGAGTACGACCGTTTCCGTTGGAAATGCTAAAATAAACACCGTAGAGCATATTTTAAGTGCTTTGCATGGTTCGGGGGTAGACAATGTTTTTGTTGAAATGGATGCAAGCGAGCCACCAATTTTAGATGGTTCAGCAAAATTGTTTGTAAATCTCATCCAAGAGGCAGAGCCACTGGAGCAAGATAAAGATCGCGAATTTATTGAACTCACAGAACCGGTATCTGTCACCCAAGGCAATCGCTCAATTATAGCACTTCCTCACGATGGCTTAAAAATTACCTGCACCTCGGCGGATGACAGAGGCGTTCACACTCAGCATATGAGTGTAGACATTGATCCAGAAACATTCATCGCGCAAATTGCTCCAGCTCGGACTTTTACGATCTATGAGGAAATTGAAGAATTGCTCAAACTCGGTAAAATTCAAGGGGGTAGTTTAGACAGCGCGATTGTGATTCGTGGAGATAAAATTATATCCAAAGAGCCCCTTCGTTTTAAAGATGAGTTTGTCCGTCACAAGATCTTGGATATTATAGGGGATATACTTCTCTTGGGCAAACCTTTGAAAGCACATATTATAGCAGTTCGACCAGGACATGCTCTAAACAGCAAGCTTTGTCTGGCTATCAACGAACAAAGAAAAAAGAAGTCTAAAAGTACCCAATCAAAAGTAGGCTCTAAGACAATCAGTGCGGACGAAACCCAGTTGGATATTCGACGAATTTTAGACACTCTTCCCCATCGCTATCCATTTGTAATGATTGATCGAGTTCTTGAGATCAAAAACGATGATGAATTGATTGCTTTAAAAAATGTAACTTTTAACGAACCATTTTTTAGTGGTCATTTTCCAGGTAGGCCAGTTATGCCGGGGGTTTTGCAGATTGAGGCTATGGCTCAAGCTGCAGGCATTTTGATGCTTCGAAGAACTTCAAGCGAGGGGAAAGTGGCCTTTTTTATGAGCTGCGATAAAGTAAAGTTTAGGAGAACCGTAACCCCTGGGGATCAGTTAGAAATTCATGCAAAAATTACTAAAACTCGTGGTGAGAAAATCGCATTTGCCGAGTGTAGCTGCATGGTTGACGGTAAAAGAGCATCGAATGCTGAGTTGATGTTTACCATTACCAACGCTACAGATATTGATTGATAGTATGAAGAATTTACATCATTCAACAGCGATCATCGAAAAAGGAGCCGAATTGGACGAAGAAGTTTCTGTCGGTGCCTATGCTTACATTGGTCCGGGAGTTAAAATTGGTAAAGGGTCTGTCATTCATCATCATGCCAGTGTAGAAGGTTATACAATCATGGGTGAAAAAAATGAGGTTTTCCCCTTTGCTTTGATTGGTGGTAAGACGCATGATTTAAAATTTACTGGAGGAAAAACGGGTCTTTTAATCGAGGATCACAACACTTTCCGAGAATACACTTCGATTCATCCTGCAACTGAAGATGGTGATTTTACTCGTATCGGTTCTCACAATTCAATTTTAGCGTACAGTCATATTGCTCATGACTGCATTGTTGGAGATTCTTTAGTGATGAGTAGCCACTCTGCCTGTGGTGGACATGTGGTTGTAGGCAATCAAGTAAATATTGGTTGGGGAGTAGGGGTTCATCAGTTTTGTAATATTGGGACTTTCGGTATGATCGCGGCTTGCTCAAAGGTCGTTCAGGATATTCCTCCTTTTATGCTAGCCGATGGATCACCGGCGGATGTGAGAACTATCAATAAGATCGGTTTGGAGCGTAGTGGATTTACAGCTCAAGAATTGGAGCTTGCTCGAAAAGTTTTTAAAATCATCTACAAAGAAGGCCACAATAAGAGCCAAGCTTTAGCTATTTTGGAAGCGCATGAATGTTCCAGTTCTCGTATCATTAAAGAGGTGATCAGTTTTGCTCGTAACAGTTCTCGGGGACTTGCCTAGATGGCTCTGCTTTGGTTGGTTAAAAACCTTGGTAAGGTTCTTGCCAGCTTGGAAGAATCTAAAGTCGAATTTCTCTGTAATTTTGTTGGGGATGTTTTTTACTGGATTCCCAACTCTAGAACTCGGACTATTTTATCCAATTTAAAATATGCATTTCCGGACAAGACAGACCGAGAAATCCATCGAATTGCTCGGAAAAATTGTAGAAATTTAGTGGAATATGGTGCTTTGGCTTTGGCAGCTCCTTTGTTTTCTGCTCAAAGATGTAAAGAAATGTTGCATATACAGGACCAAGCAAGGGAAGAGCTGCTTGAGCTTAGTAAGAGCGAGAAGCCAGTGATTATGCTGGGCTGTCATACCACCTTAAATGAGTGCAACACCTTTATTCCGAATTCGCTGCCAGAGCTTTCAAGTGTTGAAATTGGAATTCTATACAGACCCTTCAAGAATCAAGGTTTAAACGAATGGATTGTATCCAGTCGAAGTCGCTTTGGGGTGAAATTATTATCTCGAAAGGAAGGGATTCTGGGTTCCGGAAAACTTCTTCGAGACAAACAATGCCTGTGTATCTTATTTGATCAAAATGCCGGAAAAGTGGGAACTTTAATTACCCAGTTTGGTCGGATTGTATCGGCAACTGAGCTTCCAGGTATTTTTATGCATAAATACAATGCGGAGGCCTATATATCGAATATGAAGCGAGTAGGATTCTGGCGCGCCGAATATTCCATCCATAAAATTCAAAGAGGGAAGACTTCGATTGAGCCTGTTGTGCATGCCCATCAGTGGTTAGAAAATTATTTGAGCAACAATGAAGACCAATGTGCAGATTGGCTTTGGAGTCACAAGCGATGGAAAACACAAGATGAAGCTAGGGCTCGTTTCAGGGTTCAACACAAGAAAAATAAGCTTGTTGAGGATTGCAAACTAAGAGATCTTGAGAAGCTTCCCAAGAAAACAAAGCTCTGGATTCGATTGCCTAACTGGCTTGGCGATATCGTTATGACTTTGCCTGTAATCCGTGAGATACAAAATTCTAGGCCAGATTTTAAGATTACTCTAATCACTCCGCTCGCTTATGTTTCATGGATTCGAGAAACCTTTCCAGGTATGAATGCAATTGCATTGCCTAAAAAGAGTTTGGGTCGTTTTTTGTTTTATTGGAAACTTCGGCATGAATATATAGATGTATTTCTATTATTTACGAATTCACAAAGAGGAGATATAGAGGCTTTTTTGACTAGATCCAAGCAGCGTTTTGGAATTGTTTATAAAAAGAAAAGACCCTTGCTCACCCATTCTTGGAAAGTTCCAGCCGATTTTGATTGGAATACCACTCATCAGTCCGAATTAAATTCAAAATTTATTGAGAATTTTGGTTTGCAAGCAGAAATTTCCAAGGAACCTTTTTATACTTTTTCAAATTCTCAGCTCCAGTTGGATAATTTAAAAATCAGCCTATTGTATGGGAGTGACAATTCCCCAGAGAAAAGATGGCCTGCCTCATATTGGTCGGATTTAATAGCAAAATTATTAGCGATTTCTCCTAAACCTAACATTTATTTATTTGGAATGCCCCGTGATGTGGAGTTGTCTAAAGAAATTGTGCAGACATTGCCTCAGGAATCTATCTATAACTTGACTGCAAAAACCAATATTTTAGAATTTTCAAAGCATCTTGCTAGTTCTGATCTAGTTGTTTCTAATGATTCAGGCGGATTGCATCTCGCAAACTCACTGGGAACCAAGACCATAGGTCTTTTCGGCCCTACCAATCCGATTCGTACGGCTCCTTTTTTTAATAGCCCTGTGGTTATTCAACCGGAAGCTTGTTCTCCAACTGGAGGTTCTCCAATGGATCAAATCTCTGTAGAATCTGTTTTTAAAACAGTCAAAAAGATCTTAGAAAAATCAAGAAACGACTATTGATTTTTACCTTTATGTCCTTCAACTAGGCTCCAAATGGCTTGTAGATCTGAGTCTTTCAAAGCGATTTTTAAATACTCGATATCTAAAGTGAGGGCTTTTTTTATGTATTTGTAGGCGGCGTTGAAGTCTCCTTGAACGCATCGATAGCAAGCTAGATTATACGGAACAATGGCTTCACCTTTCAAATTACTATGAGCCTCAAGTAGCAATGCCTCAGCGGCTGCTAATCCCTTGGTGGATTCCCTCCTGAGTGCATAAGCTTCTTGGATCCACCAACTTACCTCAGTTGGAAATTCTACCCGTAGTTGATGGGAATAAATACGGAGTTTCTTCCAGTTTTTGGTGTCCGTGTAAATAGCAACAAATTGAGCTTTTACAGCTTTGTGATTCAAATTTGCTTCGGGTTGTTTGGAAAGAACTTTTATGGCATCAGAAAACATACCGATTTCTCGGTATCCGTTTGCGTGACTGACTGCCATTTGTAAATTCATAGGGTCCTCAATGTTTTTCTTTATTTATGAAGCCTTAAAAAATTTTAAGATTGGTTTTTTAGAATTTCGGAGAAAAGTTGGATGAATTTTCTTTACAATACTTGTTTGAATAAGGAATTTCTAAAGGGAATCTTTTCGTAGCTTAAATGTTGATTGGTGGCAATCCTGTTTTCTTTCTTTGTCCAAAAAAGGTTAAATCCTTATGATCGCTTATAGAATCAAGGGAGCAGTGATTGATGATAAGAAATGGGGATTCAATCCAAAAAAAGGCTGCTCACGTGGAAGTGAGCAGCCCTCTGTATGACTTTAATATTTTTTGAATCTTCGCTCTTAGCGAGTTGCTTCGTCTAGAATATCTCCCAAACTTGTCAAATCACCCCCACTATTCAAACTGTCATAAGCAGCGGTCTCAGCAGCCAATTGGTCTTGACTGTAGCTACAAGCCTTTATGGAAAGACCGATACGACGATCATCGCGGTCTATTTTGATAACTCTTGCCTCTACCTCTTGGTCTACATTGATCGCATCTTTGACCTTTTCGATACGGTTTTCGCTGATCTGGCTAATATGAATCAATCCATCGATGTCATTTTTTAGTCCAACGAATGCACCATAAGAAGTGATCTTAGAGACTTCGCCAGTGACCACATCTCCAATTTTGAAGTAGGCTTCAATGTCATCCCATGGATCTTCTAGCAGTTGCTTCATACCCAGTGAGATTCTTTGATTGTCGGAATCTACATCCAAAACGATCGCATCAATTTCGTCATTCTTCTTAAGAACTTCACTCGGATGATTTACTTTGCGAGTCCAGCTCATGTCAGAAACGTGAACCATTCCATCAATCCCTTCTTCAAGCTCTATAAATGCACCATAGGAAGTGAGATTTCTAACTTTTCCACGAACCCTAGCACCTGATGGGTAGTTGTGGCGAGCCATATCCCAAGGATTGACATCCAATTGACGAATTCCCAAAGATATTTTTTGTTCCTCTTTCTGGATACCAATTACAACTGCATCGACTTCTTCTCCGATGCGGAGCATTTCACTTGGTTTTGAAATTCGTTTGGTCCATGAGAGCTCGGTAACGTGAACCAAGCCTTCTACTCCCTCTTCTAGCTCTATAAATGCTCCATAAGGAACCAAGTTGACCACTTTGCCATGAATCTTGGTGCCAATTGGATATTTCTCGTCGATACGATCCCAAGGGTTGGATTCCAATTGTTTGAGGCCTAGGGAGACTCTTTCACGATCTCTATCTACCTCAATAATCATAACATTGATCTCTTCACCTTGCTTGAGGATTTCGCTAGGATGCGAAATACGACCCCAGCTCATATCAGTAATGTGAAGAAGTCCATCTAGGCCGTCCAAATCTATGAAGGCACCATAGTCAGTGATATTTTTAACAACTCCTTTGCGACTGTCTCCAGGTTTTACATCTGCAAGGAGTTCGCGACGCTTGTTTTGTCTTTGTTCTTCAATCAACTCACGACGAGAAACCACGATGTTTTTTCTGTCTTGGTTGATTTTGACAACTTTAAAGTCATAGGTTTGACCCACATACTGATCCAAGTTTTTGGATGGTGTGATGTCGATCTGAGAAGCAGGTAGGAAAGAATCCACTCCTATGCTGACAATCAATCCGCCTTTAACCTTGGATTTAACACGACCAGGAATGATTGATCCCTCTTCGCAAGTGTTAAGAATATTTTCCCAATTTTTCTTTTGCTCGGCTTTGTCATAAGACAAAATAGGATTGCCATTCTTGTCTTCTAATTTTTCAAGAAAGACTTCAATTTCAGATCCAACTTGCAATTCTCCGATATCCATGAACTCTGAACTTGGAACAGCACCTTCTGCTTTTCCGCCAAAGTCTACGATTACTTCGTGTTGTTTGATCTCAGTGATGGTTCCCTTAATAATAGAACCTTCGAGTAGTTTTTCGAATGTACTCTCAGCGAGTAATTCTTCCATGATTGAACTCATAGTTTTTATGCCGACAACTGTTACCAGCTACGGGTTGAATGTTAATATTTACTGGTTTAGAAACAATTCGTAGCTTTGCAAATTGCAAAGAACGAATCATCTCACTTCTATTTTCCATGCCAGCCTCACGACTAGATGGTTTTATGGTTATAATGAATCGCTAGAATCAGGAAGATTCCTAAATCTAGACAATCCACCAAAATAGTAAAATATTGGTGCATTGTCTAGATATTTTTAACTTAGAATTTCTTTCCATAAACTTAAATAAAATAGAAGAAGGCATTTTCTCAAATCTTTCCTTGTAGGAGCCCTAAAGTTATTTTAATTTTGTGTCAAAATGCTTGTATTGTTTTCGGTAGGCTGCAGCAGTCACCTTAAAATGTTTCTTAAAGGCTCGACAAAAGTTTTCGTGACTTTGGTAACCAATTTTTTGGGACAGAGATTTAATTGGGGCATTGCTGGTCACTAACTTGTATTTTGCAGTTCGCATTCGATAATCGATCAGATATTGATGCGGGGACTTGTTGAATTGATCTCTAAAAAGGTTGTGAATGTGTGAAGCACTGAGATCAAATTCATTGGCAATCGTTTCAATTCCAAGGTTTTTGGCATGATTTTTTTCGATATAGTTTAAAATAGCATGAATTCTATTTGGAAGTGCCCGTTCTACCCGTTTTAGTTTTTCCTGCTCCAAGCGAAATCTTAACTGCCCCCAAATCAACTCTTGGAGCACGGATTTGTCAATATCCTCATGATGAAATGCTTGAATCATTTCTTCAATAAACTGTAAAAATGAGCTTTTATCATTCCAGTAAAAATTTCTTAACCATCGGATATCCGGAGCAGTTGCCCAACTAAATTTTGCAGTCATGCAGGAGTAATGTTTTTTTCCTTCTACTTGATGGACTGTTTTTTGACCAGCCGTGTGTGCAAAGATTGTTCCTGGCCCATGGAGCGTATCATTTTCAGGGCAATAAACTTCTCCTTCTGTGATGAGTTCAAAAACAATGCATTTGTTGCGAATTACGTAGGGAGACTTAGAACCTCCGGGTGGGCTCGTATAAAATCCAATCCACTCTAAGGTCGTTTCCATAATTTCTCATTAAATAATAGTTTTTATCAATAGTAAAATGAAAAATAGTCTGTTACCATTGTATTTTAATCGTTTTTCTCAATTTATTATTATTATGATACCTGAATTATCCGTTCAATTATACAGTATTCGCAACGAGGGTGCCTTTGAAAACACAGTCCGATCTCTAGCAGAGATGGGATTTACTTGTGTAGAAACCGCTGGTTTTCCAAGCACTACAATCGAGAAAGCAGCCCGTTTATTTAAAGATTTGGGCTTGAAGGTTCCGAGTGGTCATGTTCCTCTGCCTCTTGGAGACAAAAAGAATGAAGTGATTGAAAACGCTCTCTTGTTGGAGCAGGAATACTTAATTACTGGAGGACCCCCAGAGGCCAAAAAGAATTTTGATAGTTTTGACAATATAAAATATGTGGCGGATCTTTACCAAGAAGCCTCTTTGAACCTAGAACCTTACGGTCTCTCATTAGGTTATCACAATCATGATTGGGATTTGGAAAAAATAGGAGATCAGTGGAGATATCAGTTTTTTCTAGAACATGCGCCTCAAAATCTTATTTGGGAGGTGGATCTTTTCTGGGTTCAGAAAGTGGGCTTGAACCCCGTAGATTTTATTCATGAGATGGGTGATAGAGGAAAGATTTTCCATTTTAAAGATGGTATTTTAAACTTCGAGGGACCCACCCAAAAAGTAAAAACGCAACAAGCTCTTGTTGATGTGGTTCCAGGAAAACCATTTTTACCTGCTGGGACCGGAGATGTAGATTTAAAAGCGGCTAGTAAAGCTGCAATTTATGCAAAATACATTGTCGTTGAGTTAGATTCTTTTGTGGGAGATATGATGGAAGCGATTCATGAGAGTTATCTATATTTTACAACGAATGGAATTGCAAGAGGAGGGAAATAATCCATGTTTGATGAAAAAGTGAAGGTTGGAATCATCGGCTGCGGAAATATTTCTCAAGCTTATTTCAAAGGAGCTCTTAAGTTGGAGGTTCTCGATGTGATTGCTTGCGCGGACTTAAACATGGAGGCTGCAAAAGCAAAAGCTGAAGAGTATCATTGCGAAGCACAAACAGTGGAGGAGATCCTTGCCAATTCGGAAGTTCAGCTAATCATCAATTTAACGATTCCAGCCGTCCATGCCGAAGTCAGTCTTGCAGCTTTGAATGCTGGGAAGCATGTTCATTGCGAAAAACCCTTATCGGTCGAGTTGGAAGACGCAAAAGAGGTCCTGGATCTAGCTCAAGAGAAGGGACTTTTAGTAGGCTGTGCTCCAGATACTTTTATGGGAGCTGGAAATCAAACTTGTCGCAAACTTATCGATGATGGATGGTTGGGAGAGGTGATTGGTGGAACTGCTTTTATGATGTCAAGAGGACCGGAGAATTGGCACCCCAATCCTGCGTTTTTCTATCAATTAGGCGGTGGTCCCATGTTCGATTTGGGACCTTATTATATAACCGCATTGGTAAATTTATTGGGTCCTGTTAAAGGACTGTTTGCGAGCACTAGCAAAGCATTTGAAGAAAGAGTTGTGACTGGGAAGGTCAATTTTGGAAAACGATTGGCTGTCGAAGTTCCCACTCACTACACATCCAGCTTAGAGTTTCATTCCGGTGCCAATATCAACCTATGCATTTCATTCGATGTTTTAGCGCACAGTCACAAACCTATAGAGCTGTATGGCACTGAAGGTTCTCTACAAGTTCCAGACCCGAATACATTTGGGGGTCCCGTTTATTTATGGAAAGCAAGCAATAAGGAGTGGGTGGAACAATCACTGAGCCATCCTTATGTTGAAAATTCGCGAAGTATTGGAGCTGCAGATATGGCCTATGCGATTCTCTCTGAAGGCAAACACAAGCACCGAGCTAATGGCTTGTTGGCTTATCATGCCCTAGAAGTTATGCATGCTTTTGAGAAATCTTCAAAGCTTGGGGAGTATGTTCAGATCGATTCTCTTCCTGAACAACCGGATGCTTTGCCATTAGGATTGTTAGAAGGTCGCCTGATTTAAACCCAAATCAACGCTTCTTTATTCTCTGCTGGTTTTATTGAGAATTATTATCGGGATTCCTACAGGCTTTTACCAACCTTCAGAGTGAGCTCAAACATTCGATTTACATAACCAATCTCATTGTCATACCAAGCAAGTATTTTTACACAGGTTTCATCAACGACCATCGTTGAAAGAGCATCAATGATAGAAGAGCGTTTGTCATTTTTGAAATCAACGGATACAAGCGGTCTTTCTTCGTATCCAAGAATCTCTTTCAGATAGGTTTCTGAAGCTTCTTTCAGAAGCTCGTTGACTTCTTTTATAGAGGATTTTTTTTCAATTTCAAAGACACAATCTGTTAAAGAGGCATTCAGCATAGGAACCCGAACTGCAAGTCCATTGAGACGACCTTTAAGCTCTGGATAGATCATTGTGATTGCCGTTGCTGAGCCTGTGGAGGTTGGAATCAGAGAAAGGCTATTAGCTCTTGCTCTTCTCAAGTCCTTGTGGTGGGTATCTACGATCGTTTGCGTATTAGTGATATCGTGAATCGTAGTAATGACTCCATGTTTAATTCCTAGGTTTTCGTGAATGACTTTTACTACTGGAGCTAGGCAATTGGTTGTGCAGGATGCGGCTGTCAGCAGATTGTGCTCCAAAGGATCGTATAGGTGATCATTGATCCCATAGACAACATTTAAAGCGCCTTCTTTGACTGGGCAAGCAACGATTACTTTTTTAACTCCATTATCAAAGAAAGGTTGAAGGGTTTCGGGAGTCCTAAAAGCACCCGAACATTCCAGAACAATATCCACTCCCATAGAGGCCCAGTCTACATCTGCAGGATTTTCACAACTACTATGGCTAATAGATTGTTCCTCAATAAATAGATTTTGTTCATTGTGGCCTACTTGAAATTTCCAATGGCCATGAACAGAATCAAACTCAAGGAGATGAGCAGAGCTTCTTGGATCTCCATTCGATTCATTGATGTGAACAAATTCAACCTCTTCCCCCCATCCCTCCCGTAAAACGAGACGGCCTATTCTTCCAAATCCATTGATTCCAACTTTAATACTCATAAAAATTTATTTCTATATTTCTAAAAATATAGAAATAAATAATTCGTACAAGCTCTATTGGCAAGCGGAAATTTTTGTTTTTTCCAAACAAGCCTCTCCCTCACAACATTTATCAACAAGAAAATCGATAATTTCTTGAAGTTTATTGTATTGGGATTTGCAGAAGATTGTTCTACCTGCTTTGTTTTGTTCAATTAGCTTCACTTTTGCCAAACGACGGATGTGGTGCGAGAGCGTGGAACCAGGAATATTTAGAGCCAATTGGATGTCTCCAACACTCAATCCATTTTTTCCGGCTTTAACAAGAAGTCGGTAGATTTGTAAGCGAGTTACATTTCCTAATTCTGCTAGACAATGGGCTGCTTCTTGAGTTTTCATATTGAGAGAAATATTTATAATAGATATAGATTTTTTGGGTGACAATTATATAACAACAAATGGAATAGCAGATTCAACACAGAGCTCTAGATTAATAGCTCTGAATGTATTTTTGGATCCAACAAAATTAGAGGAGTTTCTTAAGAGGAAGTGCCTCAAAAGGAGGCGGATTCTTAAATATTCTTTAAAAGTGATTCTAGTGCGTGAGTTGCTCTTACTATAATTTGAATCTGAGGGATTTTTTCTTTTATTTTCTGACCATCCAGTAAACGGTCCTGATCTCCAATTATAAAATTAAATTGAGTTCCGATTTGAGGCTGAATAGTTTCTAAGTTCACTGACTGAGTGCGCAAATATTCGATACCCCAAATAAGATCCTCTAGATTGTAAGGCAAATGTTTGGCTCGATAAGGAAGTTGAGCGGATTTATAAAATTCATTCAGAGTTTCAATGGGTTTACTTTTTAATTGTCTTTGAAGAAGCTTTAATTGTGTTTTTGAAACGGTTCCTCCATTTTGATCTTCGCGACAAAAAGATAGAATAGGAGCGTACAAATTTAATGGAGCCTTTGTGGCCTGGATTTCAATTATTTTGAACAAGATAAGAGTTCCTAAAGAATAAGCATGAATTTGGTCATATTCATGCAAGGAAAGATTCAATGCTTGTTGGGTCGGAACTACAATTGTAAGATCGCAATCAGAATCATACTGAGTTGCAAGTTTTTCCATTTCTTTTTTTGGAATTGCCCAACCCCCAATCCATAGATGTTTAGGCTTCACAAGATCTCTTGGAGGATAGATACAAATCGAGAGATGTCATTCTCTTTCAATTGGCTGTTCAAAGAGATTCGCAAACGACTGGTTCCCTTAGGAACTGTCGGAGGTCTGATCGCGCCTACAAAGATTTTATTTTTTTTCAAATGATCTGCGATTTCAAGACAGCGATGTTCATCGCCAATAAAAATTGGCAGGATAGGGCTATCCCCTTGTCCAATCTCAGAACAACCAATCGAGACTAATAATGAACGAATTTTCCTCGACAGAGTTTGAACTTCCATTCGAATCTTATTTTTTTGAATCATTTGTATGGATCGAATAGAGGCTCCTACGGACATGGGTGATAGGTAGGTGGAGTAAATAAATTCCCCAGCATAATTGATCCAGTAATCTCTTTCCCAATCTTCCCGTAGAACCATGTAAGCTCCCATGGAGCCAACACTTTTACCCATCGTTCCAATGAGAATATCAACTTGGTCTAAAACGCCCAATTCCTCAGCAAGTCCCGATCCATTATTACCATACCAACCAACAGCATGAGCCTCGTCTAAGATCCATTTAAAATCATAAATAGATTTCAAATGGGCGATGCGTTTCAAATCTGGATAATCGCCATCCATGCTAAATACCGACTCTGTTACAACAAATAATTGGCCGGAATGTTCTCTATTTTGTTCTAGCAACTGTTCCAATCGATCTAAGTTCAAATGATCGTAACGCTTAAATTTAGCGGAACTTTTCAAAATACCTTGAATCATACTGTTATGAATCAATCGATCCGCTAAAATTAAATCTCCGACCTCTGGAACCTGAGACAGAACACACTGGTTGATTGCATAACCGGTATTCCAGACAAGAACGGGTCGGTTCCCATACCACTCTGAAAGAAGCTTTTCTAAATCTTGGTGAATAGCAGTGTAACCGGAAACTAATGGTGAGCCCGTGGAAGAGCAACCCCAATCGCGAGCCGCTTGGCAGGCAGCCTCTATAATCTCAGGATTCTTAGAATGTAATAAATAATCATTTCCAGCGAGATTTAAAGCCGAAGAATCCACTCTAGGATGCAACTGTCGAAACAATCCAAGTTTTTTACGATCTTCTAATTGATGATTCCAATTTTTTGACAAGACGAGCCTTTTCTTAGAATTGAGAACACACAAACATTTAACAGCAATCTGACAGACTGATAGCGGTCGAAAAACATCGAACCCGAGACGTTGTAAGCTGGAAATAGTAGGCTTGCAATTCCTTTATCTCAACGAGAAAGCGAATTTGCTGCGCGTTCTTTAATCGTTTGAATCATAGCATCCATACCATTTTTTCGGTTTGGAGATAAGTGTTCTCTTAAACCAATTTGATCGAGAGCATACAAATCCGCTTTGATTATGTTCTCAGGAGTTTGATTAGAAAGAATCTTCAACACTAAAGCGACTAAGCCTTTTGTGATGACTGCGTCGCTGTCCGCATCATACTTCATCAATCCATCCTCAAATACAGAATGTAGCCAAACATTGGATTGACATCCTACAACACGGTTTTCATCAGATTTCAAAGTCTCTGACAATCCGGGAAGAGATTTGCCCATCTCAATGATCTGCTCATATCTCTGCATCCAGTCATCAAAAAAACTAAAATCTTCAATGACAATGTTTTGTGTTTCGTTAATATTTGCACTCATAAAATCTGGCTAGCCTAACTTCTCGGTGGGTTCTTTTTTTATTTCTCCCATGAGAGGCTCTCCCTTAAGAGAGCGATCCAACTCATCAATCATAAACCTTCCGATTCGATTGCATTCTCTATTTACAGATCCAGAAAGATTGGGAGTAAGGACTACATTAGGAAGGGCAAAAAGAGCAGAATTCTTGACGGGGGGGGAGGGATTTGTAATGTCTAGGCATGCTGTAAGATCTCTTCTCCACCTCAAAACTTCGATCATGGAATCTTCTTCGATGGAGGAGCCACTAGAGGTATTGATAAAAGTTGCATACTGCGGCATAGACTCAAAATGTTCTTTCTGGATTTTTAATTCCATTTTAGTATCATTTTGAATATGACAACTGACGGTGTGAGATTGCAAGAAAAGGTCTTCAAGAGAGACCACTTGAAAGCCCAATTTCTTTCCATCCTCTTCCGTTAAGTCGGGATCATGCACAAGAACATTTACATCCAAAACTTTTTTAATCAAATCAAGGACTCTCTTTGCTGAAGCATCAAAACCAACCAAACCCACATTCGTCTTGTAAGCTCCGAATACTTGATCTTTAGGCAAAAAGCTGGCAGTTGCACGAGCATTGCGAGACAAGTAAAAAGAGTGTTTCAACGCCAATATAACTTGACCCAATACAAATTCTGAAACTGGGATTGCATCTAAGGAGGCTGAAGTAGTGATTGAAATGTCTTTGTCCCAAAAAGCATCGGTCACAAAATTTTCAATGGAACTGGCTCCATAAAAAAAGGTTCTCAAATTGGGGCAAGAATTCAAGAAAGAGTGGTCTAATAATGGAGCTCCCAAACCAGAGAAAATCACTTCAACCTTCCCTAAAAAACCCATCTTTCTTTTGATTGAATCCGCACTCTGAGGCTCGCAGACAAAGTCAACCCTCTTAACAAGTTCCATAAGTTCATTGTCCCCGTAGACCTTTTCAAAAGATCCAGAGTTAATGATAAATATACCTTTTGGTTTAGACATAATATTTTTATATTAAAATAGACTAAGCAGCATCTTCGACAAGATCTTGTTCAATCTTTAAATTATCAATGATAAATCTTTGCCTATCCTGGGTGTTTTTACCCATGTAAAAAGTAAGCATTTCCTTGATGGATGTGGTGTGGTTTAACAAAACAGGAGCCAAACGGATTTCTTTGCCAATAAAATGTTTGAATTCATCAGGTGAAATTTCTCCCAGGCCCTTAAAGCGAGTTATCTCAGGTTTCGGACCCAGTGAAGCAATCGCAGTGATTCTCTCTTTCTCAGAGTAACAATAGACTGTTTTTTTCTTATTCCGAACTCGAAATAAAGGAGTTTGTAAAATATACAAGTGACCCGAGCGAATGAGGTCGGGGAAAAATTGAAGGAAAAAGGTAAGCATCAATAAGCGGATATGCATTCCATCTACATCGGCATCAGTAGCCAAAATAATTTTATTGTAACGAAGATCCTCCATGCTGTCTTCAATGTTCAACGCATTTTGGAGTAGGTTGAATTCTTCGTTTTCGTACACGATCTTCTTGGTCAAACCAAAACAATTGAGCGGTTTTCCCTTTAATGAAAATACAGCTTGGGTATGAACGTTGCGAGATTTAGTGATGGAACCACTTGCAGAGTCTCCCTCAGTTATAAAAATGGTGGATTCATTCGCATCCTCCTTTTTGGTGTTGTAATGAGAACGACAATCTCGAAGTTTTCGATTGTGGATCTTGGCTTTCTTTGCTCTTTCTTTAGCAATTTTTTGGATACCCTTAAGTTCTTTTCGCTCTTTCTCGGATTGTTGGATTTTCTCTTGGATCGCTTTCGCAGTGTCTCGATTTTTATGTAAAAAATTGTCGAGCGCATTTTTGATAAAGTTGTTAATAAAAGTTCGAACGGTCTCTCCATCCGGGGAGATGGTCAAAGAACCCAATTTTGTTTTTGTTTGCGATTCAAAGACGGGTTCCTGTATTTTAACGCTTACTGCAGCAATTATAGAGGAGCGCACATCCACGGCTTCGTAGCTCTTTTTATAAAAATCGCGGATTGTTTTTACTATAGACTCTTTAAAAGCAGCAACGTGGGTTCCATGTTGGGTAGTGTTTTGCCCATTTACAAAAGAGAAATAATCTTCCCCATACTGACTGGTATGTGTGAATGCAATTTCTATATCTTCACCGCTCAGATGGATAATTGGGTATTGGATTTCCTCTGTAATTTCATCGGTCAACAAATCAAACAATCCACCTTTGGATTTAAACTTCCTTCCATTTAAAAGGACATTCAGGCCGCGATTCAAATAGGAATAGTAGCGAACCATATTTTCAACAAACTCTAAACGATAGTTGAAATTGTTGAATAGTTTTGGATCTGGATTAAAAAGAATACTCGTTCCATTCGGTTGATCCGATTTTTGGTCGGAGGCATCTTCGGACACTAAATTTCCTTCTGAAAATTCAATCGCGCGCTTTTTACCATCCCGAAAGGCTTCAATCTTAAAATAGGTGGAAAGTGCATTGACTGCCTTGATTCCAACTCCATTCAATCCGACCGACTTTTTGAAAGCCTCGGAATCATACTTACCCCCCGTATTAATTTTGGAAGCGCAGTCCTTAAGTTTTCCAAGAGGAATACCGCGACCATAATCCCGAACCGCAACTTGACCTTGTTCAGAAATATTGATTTCTATTTTTTGACCGTTTCCCATTACAAACTCATCGATACTGTTATCAATGACTTCTTTGAGCAATATATAGATCCCGTCTTCACTTGCGGAGCCATCTCCCAATTTCCCAATATACATACCCGGACGGAGTCTAATATGCTCCTTCCAGTCTAGAGATTTAATACTGTCTTCTGTATACTTGTTTTCTGCCATTCCGAGTGAATCTTTGATTTTAAGGGATAATTTCTAGGGGTCTTTTTTTAAGCACGACCGAGGTAACTGCTACTCTCAGTGCTTACTTTAATGATTTCACCCTCCTTAATGAAGAGAGGAACCTGAACCACGAGGCCGGTTTCCATAGTTGCGGGTTTCTGGACATTGCTTGCGGTATCTCCTTTAATTCCTTCAGGAGATTCCACTACTTTGAGTTCTACAGATACAGGCAATTGAACTGTGATGGGACGATCATCTACAAATAGGATCTCATACTCAGTGCCCTCGGCCATAAATTTTTTGAGATCTGCAACCATTTTATCTTGTATAATGATATCGTCAAAAGTTTCGGTATTCATGAAATGATAACCTTCTTGATCGATATAACTGAATTCCAATCGCTGATTTTCTGTATGCATGAATTCAACATTGTCGGTGGAGCGATACTTCACGTTTGTAGTCGACCCAGTATCCAGGTTTCGCAGAGTGACTTGAACAAATCCGGCTTGCCGTCCTTGAGTTCTATGTAACATTTCCAAGACCGTGTGGGGAGAACCATTGTAGTTGATTACTCTGCCTTTTCTAATTTCTGTAGGTGAAGCCATAATATTAATTTTGGGTTATAAAATGGAATTCAATCCAAGCTCTTTGGAGGATGAATTGCCCATGGTTTTGAATTTTCAGGAACTCGCTGCTTGTTTTTGTTGAAATAAGTATTTGTCTGCTTTGTTTGCCGTGATGACCCCATAGTTGATGGTTCCTAACCATCCGGACATAATAATGCCTACGGAGCCCGCATGATACATGCCAGAGACTTGGTCTGGCAATTCCATAGAGATTTTGAGTCCTTCAAATTTGGTTCCAAAGGAGGTTCCACTCATATGTGTTGTGTAATGTTGTATTGTTCTGGGAGTTGCGGCTTCCAGATGATCAATTTTATCACGAACATCCGGGATGTATTTTTCCAAAGATACTAAGGACTCTTCGATCAATCTTTCTTTTTCAATTTGATACTCTTCATCAGAAAGGTTTTCCCAGTCTTTCCATTTCGCATTGAGGGAAGCAACAATCGTATAGCGCTCGTCTTTTAAATGAGGCCGCGTTTCGGGGTAGTAGACTGAAAAAGTACGACTGCGGGTATTCAAGTCCACTAACTCATCGGAGCAAAATTGCTCGGCATCGGAGGTAAATACCAAATCGCCAATGTTGGGGATGGTTTCTCCCTTTCTGATACCAATATAAACTTGGCAGGAGCTGGTATTGATACGAACTTTATTTACCTCTTCGACAAAATCAGGATCTAAATTTTCTTCACCCACCAGTCTGAGGGTAGTATTTTTAATATTGGCGTTGGATATGATCGTATTGCATCCAATTCGCTTTCCATTTACTTGAATTCCCTGAACTTCTCTTTGTCCATTTTTCTTATCTATTAAAACCTTTTCAACCAAAGCATTCCGACGAACATCCACACCATTTGATTTAAGTTCTGCAATCATCTTTCGAATCAAAGTGTCGGTTCCTCCTTGAAAGGTAAAAACCCCTTTGCTCATAAAGTTTGAAAATACGATTCCAAAGGTGATTGCTGGATCGTCTAAGGTGGAACCATTCGCATAGGCGATTGGCTCCATTAAAAGTCGCTGGACATCGTCTCGACCTGGGAAGAACTCCTCAAACAACTCACGGGTTGTTCGACTGTCATTATCAAAATAGTTCATCGCTCTCAAATGGTCATAAAATCCTTGAACGGTCTCGATGGGAAGTTTGAAGTCTTCTGTCAATATTCTTGTAAAATCTTCGCGATCAAAAGTTGTCAAGACATCAAATTGAGGATTGATAAATCGAACCTCTTTGAGTTGAACAATAGAATCCGCGATCTCTTTCGTCCAATATTTGCGACAGGACTTCTTCATCCCAAAGGGGAATCCATGTAAAGAAATATCGAAGATGTGATTCCCCTTCCGCTTGAACCACGTGGCTAATCCACCAAACTGATAATGATGTTCAAGCAATAAAACAGAGCGACCTGCCTTCGCTAAGCAATTGGCACTGGTCAAACCTCCTAGACCACTGCCAATAACAATCACATCGTAAGAATCTTTAGTATCTTTAAGCCAATCTATTGCCATAACCCATATAAAATACAGCAAGCATTCATTTTGCAATCTCTAGTCTTTAGAAAATGATTTTTTGGCCTAAAATTAGTTCAATAATTGTTCAATCAGGAATCCTTTTTATTGGAACCTTAGGATGAATAAGGAGATCCATCCCTTTATTCAAAAGGAAGATTGTGAAAGCATTGAATTGATTGTAGGATTCAACCGATCCTACATTTACGAAACCATCCCGTCTAAACTCATTTTTGGTTCAGATCTTTTAAATGCATCTTGTGGATAAAAGTATATTTATTAAAATTAAAAATCAGCCCATGATTCACCCTATCCAAATTTTCTTTCTATTTTTGGTTTTGTCTAAAAGCCTACTTTCAGTTCCTAAATTAGAATCGGAACTTAAATACCTCTTCTTATTTATTGGAGATGGAATGGGCAACAGTCAGCTTCATTTGAGTCGATTTGCTTACCCAGAAAACGAGATTGTTTTTTTGCAATTTCCAGTAATTGCTATGGTTTCCACCGAGTCCACAACTGTAATTACAGACAGTGCAGCGGCGGCTACTTCAATAGCAACTGGAGAAAAAACCTACAATGGTTCCATTTGTATTTCTGCGGATAAAAAACGGAAATTAGTTCCAATCTCCAAGATTCTAGCTAAGAAGGGTTATCGGATTGGAATTGTTTCCTCGGTCAGTTTGGATCATGCGACCCCAGCTGTTTTTTACGCGAATGCTTATTCAAGAAATCAATACAAACAAATTGGGGAAGCTTTGTTTTCCTCTGATTTTCATTTTTTTGGGGGCGGGGGATTGAAGAAATTTGGACCCAAAGAGATGAAAAAATCGCTCTTAAAAAATAATTTTTTTGTTTCTCACGATCCCAACGAAATTGGAAGTCTTGATCTGGACAAAAAAGTCTACTTGACTCCTAGGGAATACAGTTCCGGTTCTTCACTTTCTTCAGAGATTAACAGAGCTACCGATCAACTTTCTTTGGCGAAGGTCGTTGGAGCTGCAATCGATCATTTGAGCAAAAGGGAAAGCCCATTTTTCCTTATGGCAGAAAGCGGTAAAATTGATTGGGGAGGTCACAGCAATGACGCTGCCATGGTTGCGAGTGAAATCCAAGCTTTCAATCATGCCATTTCAGAAGCAATGGATTTTTACAATAGGCATCCCAATGAAACTCTTATTTTAGTGACCGCGGATCACGCCACTGGTGGACTTGGTCTCGGAAATGATAGATTGAAAAAAGCTTCTCATTATGAACTTTTAAAAAATCAAAAAATAGGGGAATGGGAATTTGATCTGAAGATGCAGATCTGGTGGAAAGAAAAACGATCTTTTACAAGCCTTTTGGAAGAGATCGAGCGATTTTTTGGACTTTCTCCTAAAGCTTCTGAACTCCCTCTTATTTTATCGGAGAAAGACCTTCAGGATTTAGAGAAGGCATATCAAGAAAGTTTTTTATCTGAAGACGGTAAATATAAAAAATTCCTTTCCAATAAAGTTACCGAATTGATGTCTGAAAAAACTGGAGTCGGTTGGACCACTACAGATCACACTGCAGAACCTGTAAATTTATTTGCACTTGGGAAGGGAAGCCAAAACTTTCAAGGTTTCTACTCAAGCAATGAGATTTTTTTTAAAATTTTAGAATTAATTGAACCTTGAAAGGGTAGCTGTTCTTTTTGTTTAAGAATCTTTATAATTCCATTTAGAAATTCCTCTTTTCTATCTATTGTTGATTGGAGTGGTTTCTTTTATCGATATCCCCTCTGTGGTTTCTTTAATACAAGGAATCTCATCGCAAAATTCACCGCGTTCGCTTTTCATTTTTGATTCTATCCTATAAATCAGGACTCCCAATTTGAATCAAAATAGAGCCCACTATTATTATTTTGTGCAGCCTCTATGGTAATATAATTTGAATTTATCAGCTTTTCTTTACTCCGATTAATTGTTGTCCTTTGACTAGAACTTTCAGTTTCAGTCTTTTTTACAAATACAATTTTTAATTTATATGCCAACCTGGAAATTTCTCTATTTCATTTACAATCCCTCACTCGAAATCACTTTCGTGACAAGTTTTATTTTCAAAAAGACCTTATAAAAAGATGAACCTTATATATAAAAATGCAATTTTGGGAGCTTTAGTGGCTGATGCTTTTAGCATGCCCGTTCATTGGTATTACAATACGAATGCATTGGACC
>CAJWYM010000014.1 GCA_913049555.1 uncultured Opitutia bacterium | reverse complement strand
TATGCATAATTTTTAATAGCATTCACTTCTACCTTGTCCAAAATAGGTCCTTTTTCGCCTAACCTTGCGACAACGATTGCTGGGATGCTTTGTTGGAGTGAAATTTCATATTCTCTTGCACTGCCACTTACGCTTTTTTCTATAAGAAGGAGCCTTTGGTCAGACTCGATCGCTACGGACTCGGGCAAACTTTGGGGCTTCCAATTTCTTGAGTTTCCTGTGACTACAGTGGGGGAACTTCCAAAAACTGCCTTTACAGTTGTGATTGTGTGGTTGAAAGTTTGCAATGTAGGTTCTCCCTCTTGAGCTTGTATTGCTTTGATTGTGTAACTTCCTTCTTGATCGAATTTATACTCTAGTAGTTCACTGGCTAGCAATTCAAAGGACTCTTTGATTCCATCGGGGGCCGTTATAACAAAACTGCTGTTGTCAGCTTGCATGAGCATTGAGGATGCGAATGGGATGGATAAGGGTTCTAGATCTGCTAATAAGTCGTATGAATCCCAAGTAATTGGTTTTTCGAGGCTGAGCGCGCTTGAGGCGTCGGTCAATTCAATATTTGTGATTGCAGATGGATCCAGTGGTAATTGAACATAGAAGCCATTGTCCGTTCCTTTTTCTACTACAACTTCAACGGTCTCATCTCCAACAAATGAACTTTGAACTACTAGTTCATTGAAGGCTTTGCTCTCTCCCTCTAGGGTGTAGGGTGATATATAAGTGTTGACTGGGCTCTCATCCATAGTGGTTAATCCAGTGGAGCGGTTTTCTAACCAATCAGCATGACCATTCTCGTCTTGGTCTTGACCGCTTAGTTTGGAGATTTCAATACTGTCAACTTGGAGAAATGTTCCTACAGTTCCGTTGATCCAGTCGATGGTGAAGTCATGTTCTCCAGCATCCAACAATGGGGTTATGTAGGTTGCTATTCCTGCTTGATTGTAAGAAGCTTCCACAATCTGCCGACCTAATCGATCTCCGTTTAGGATGCCATCGATTGTAAATGGTCGAATGCCTCCATAAGGGTTGTTCTCATGGATGTGAATCTGAATGAGGTACCAGCCTTGTTCGGGGATTTCTAATTCATAATCCAGTTCTCCTCGAACGGAGCGTGCATAAACGCTGTCCCCTTCTTTTTGCCAGTTGCCGGTGGCACTGATTGTGGAGGAGCCAGAGGCAGTCAGAACGTGCTGGGTATTGTCTTTAAACTGATCTTTGTTTGGGTTTGTGAAAAGGATACGAGCTTCAACATAGTCGTTGATGCCGTCGTTGTCACTGTCTACAGAGAGAGCATTGGTGCCGAGGGTTTGTTCTTCGGTGTCTGAGAGTCCGTCCCCATCGGAATCGACGGACAGATAGGTCTCTTCAAATGCAAAGAGAGAGTGCTCTACTTCGGAGCTGTTGTAAGCATACAGACCAACGATCACTTGATCTGGAAATGGATAGAGCAGTTCGCCTGAGGGGATCCAGTTGACTCCATCGCGGGAATGATAGGCAATGATACGGATGCCTTTTTTCTCAATTTTGAGCCAGATCGGGTTTCCTTTGAACCAGGAAAAGCCCCATTGATTGTTGTAGTGGTCGCCATTTCTGTATTGAAAGCGGAGCCCATAGTTTTCGCCCCATCGTATGGACACAAAGTCTGAGGAGAGATCCGTGGAGCTTCTGAGGACAATCCCTGCTTGTGCATCTTGAGTCGTGGCTGAGGTGTTTGCAATCTTGGTGGAAAATGTAAAATCTCCGGTGACTTCTCGACCTACGATTCCAGCTCCAAGGTCTTTGCCTCTTTTAAATCCTCTTCCATTGGTTTCTACAATAAGTTGCTCTTTGTATTCGTAGGATGCGAGCTCTGCCTTGCCGATTGTGTAGTGATTCCAAGTTTGAGTGCTTTGAGGTGAGTCTTCTGGGTTCAAGGGGTCTGAGCCTGAAAAAACTTCTATGGAGTCTTTTACAGTATCTCCATCGCTGTCTTCTTGATTGGCTTGGGTTCCTAGTAGAGCTTCATCTATAGCTAGCAGGTTGTCTTGATCCCAGTCGGAGAAGGCGTCTATGGGCTCGTCTTTGTTGAGGCCATATTGATTCTCGTAGAGGTTGGACATTCCATCCGTGTCACTGTCCGCGAATGCTTGATAGGGTGCCAGTTGGTCTTGGGGCAATAGACGGAAGGTTCCGCTCGGTGTAGTCCAAGCAACGGTGGCATAATCGCCTCCATAATTTTCTTTGTGTAGAAGCTCTAGGTAATAACTTTCTCCGGCTTGGAGTTGGATGGATGGACTGTTTTGCTCGGGATATTTGTCCCATTGCTGGATACCTGTGCTTTTGTAGAGACCTACGATCTTTTGGGAATTTTCCGGGGATTGGTCGGAACTTAGAAACAATTCTACTTGGTTGTCTCCACAGACGTGAAAGGTGTATGGCCCTGTCTGGGTGGGTTTTATATAGGCTCTCAGTCTGGATCCGTAGCGGTCTTTATGTTGGTGAGGGATTTGAAAGCCGGGGACGTATTGTGCGCTGTCGGGGTTGTTGGGGAAGTTTTCATTCTGAACTAAATGATTGAGCCCTGAGTATGGGATTTGCTCCCAGACTTCCAAGAGCGCAAAGCCTACTTGTTTGCTTACGGGTGAAATGAAATGCTTGTTGATGGGCTCAAAGAATCCTCCTGGCATCTTCCACTCAACTTGAAGACTCTCGAGCGAACCGTTTTGTTTGTGGAGGATTTCTAGGTAGTAGCTTTCCCCTTGCTGTAAGTAAATTGCAGTGGATTTCTGCTCAGGAAATTTGTTCCACTGGTCTACTCGGGTGAGTGATTCTGTGTAAGCAATCCGCTTTTTTTGGGCGGGGCTCTTGGTGGAACTTAGCCAGAGTTCTACCTGATCGTCTCCTGCGACCTGAAAGTAGTAGTTTCCTGAGATTTTCGGTTCCAGTGTGCCAGATATTTTTTCTCCGAAGCTTTGGCTCCAGTTCTGGTCTCTTTGAGTGGAATTTACCAAGATTTTGTAATTTGGATTGAGGGGATAGTTTTTGCTGCTGGTAAGGGAAGAGAGCTGGTTGCCTGAGAGTTGAGTCCAGACTTCTCTTAATAGTGCGCCTTGAGCGATGCCTAAATCTGCACTCAGGGGATCCAGTTGATTGTTGAATTCTACTAGATTGGACAATCCATCGTTGTCGTTGTCGTCCTTGAAGCTGAATTTTAGACTGTTGAAGTGTTCTTGCTCCCAGGGGTCTGGAAGGGAGTCCATGTCTGTGTCATTTTCCAGACCTACTGGCGATAAGAAGGCTCCTGATAAGGTTTTTTGAACGTCTCCGGGAATGGTCCAGGCTACTTCTAAAAAGTCATTCCCTTTTTCTTCTTTGTGCAAAACTTCGAGGTAATATTTTTGTCCGGCCTTAAGTTGGATGGATGGGGAGGTTTGAGATGGGTACTTGGCCCAGTTGTAGGTAGGGTTAGCGACTTCGGCAATTTTCTGGCGGTTTTCCGCTTTCTCATTGCTGCTTAGCCAAAGTTCTGCACGGTTGTCTCCGCGGATGTTGAAAGTATAAGTGCCTGTTACTTGCGGGTATAGGAAGGCGGTGATTTGGCTGCCGTAGTTGTCTCCGTATTTGGTTGGGGTTTTCAACTCGGTGATTTTGAGGACTTCGTCTGGAAGGAGGGGAAATTTATTACTTGTGGTGAGGTCTCCAATTTCTTTGCCGGCAATTTCCTGAAAGATCCTGTTGAAGGTATAGCCAGTGCCGTTGAATTCAAATTCTTTTTGGGTGGGGTCGAGGCTGTTTGCTAATTCGTAGCCGTTTGTCAATCCATCTTGATCATAGTCTGTGGATGGATCCTGATCAACGGATCCGAATGTGTTGGATTCCCAAAGATCGTCCCATCCGTCTTGGTCTCGATCCAATGGAATGGAATAGTAATGGGCGAGAAAGTTTTCTACAGTCTGAATTTCAGCGGATGAAAGCACGCGATTGAAGTAGAGGTATTCTGCGATGGAACCAGTGAATTGACCCCCAGCTCCGATGCTGAGGTTTTGTAGGTTGGAAAAGTCAGTTTTTTGGTCGAGTGTTTTGATTCTCTCATTGAATCCATTGGAGTAGGCTCGAACCTCTAGCTCTTCTTGATCGAGAACAAAGGTTGAGATTGTGGGAACTTCTCTGGCTACTTTTGCAGTGAATACTGAAGACTTAGTTTCAGGGGCGGTTTGACTGCCATGGATGTAAAAACCTGAAGCTACTGGATCGCTTGTGGAGGAGTTTGAGATACCATAGCCTGCATGGTTCCAAACGTTTCCTTTTAGAACGGACCATTTTGGGTTTAGTTCCCTCTGGGGGTGTCTTTGAACGGTGAATAGGGTTCCATTGGTGAAGTTTAAATTTTCTGCATGGTCGATGACTAGCTCGGTGTTGTCAGTGTCTGAGAATTCTAAGTAGTCCAGATTGTCATATTGAACCTTTTGGGGTTGTTTGACTGGATCTAGTTGATAGGCTGCAAATCCTTGATTGCTTTGGTCCTTCCAAAAAGATACGGAGTTTGAGTGGAGAACCGTGCCTTTTCTGGCAGTGAGCCACAATTGCAAGTTTGCTAGGGAAAGGATTTCTTCTTCAGAGTGAATCAAAGTGTCAAGTGGGTTGTATTCGACTACTTGTATCCCATCTACCAGAATTTCTGCAGAGGTGGAACCCATGATGGAAAGGTCTGCAAAGTATGGAGTGTCTTGTATAAAACCTAAGTTGACGGCTTCCAACTGTTCGTCCAACCAAACATCATAGATTTGATGCTGGAAGTCGAGCTTGAGTGTAATGCGAATCCAGTTGAGACTTTGATGATTGGTTGTGAGGTTGTAAGGTTTGCCGATGGGCAACCAGTCGCCAGAACCTTGTCCGTCTCCGTTGAGCACAGATATCTGACCTTCGCGATCGATTTTGATAAATTTGATGAGGGCTCCTTGTGCATCTAAAAATTCGAGGGCTGTATTCTCATCGTCTAAAACAGCTACTGGCTTGACAAAAAAGTCTAGATAAACGGGCTTGGCAATTGTAGAACCATCGAGGGTGAGTTGCGCGAGACGGAAGTCGGCGTTGGGAGGAATGCGAACATAGTTGACCCCGGAATGAGCTAGGTTTTCGTTGCTTAGTATGACCACTCCTTTGTCGGATACCCATCCGTTTTGGCCGTCTAAGTCTCCTGTTACTAGAGTTTCAAAATCCTCTTGGTAGGGAATACTTACTTGTGCCTGCAGGCAGGAGATGCCCAAAAATGTTAACAATAAAGTAAGAGACAACCCAATTTTTTGGATGCCGTTAGGATGGATCATTGAGTGTGGATTTTTCATCATGAATATTAAAGTTTTTTGAGAGCTACCTTGCTGGCTCTTCTCAATCGATAATCTGGGTGATCTCTGAAGTTTGTCAGGAGTTGTTGGTCGGTTGCTTTGCCATAATTTCCTATCACAGCAATCGAAGCTACTTTTAATAGAGTCGGATTGCTGGATTGTAGGTAAAGACGTGCGGATTTAATTGCCTTGGAGGAACCATACTTGGCAGACAGATGCAGAATGGTTATTTTGTCCTGCCACTTGATATGCTCCTCTGCTAATGTGTGCTCTGCAAGCTTTAGGAAGTTGTCTTTAGTGTAAATACCATCATTAACCAGGCGATCCAATGTAAGTAAAGCAGTCCCTGAGATCGTAATTTCATGGCTTATGGCTGCGGCCTCAAGTTCGGAAATAATTTGCTCTCTTACTTGAGATCGGGTGTCAACTCGGTGTAAGTGGTCTAGCTTCTGGAGGATGTAATTTCTCCAAACATACCAATAAGTATTGTCTTTTAGAATTTTGAAGAAGGCTGGGGCTAATTCTAAATCAATTTGTCGCTGATTTAGGAGTTTGTCAGCTACATCATTGCGAAGTGCAACGAGCTCTTCTTTGGATGCAATTTCTTGGGGGTTGGTTTCTAATAAGAAATTTAAAAGTGGTGAGATTTTGTCTTTGGGCAAATAAGAATGATATCCATGAATGATTCTGAAACGGGTTTCGTAGTTGCAGGACTTCTTGCCAACTACATAATCAGTGGCAAATAAACTACCGTGAAAAATCAGGTAAGAAAAAAACGAAAATAGAAATAATGTAAAAAAAGACCTACCTCTTACAACTAATATCACCCAAAAACTCTCCAAAATTAGAACCACTTTGGGGCGAGTAATTGTTAGACTTAAAAATGAGTTGCATACATATTCATTAAATTAAACGTTCATTTTCCTTGCAATCCTTTTTTTTGAATTTTGAGTCGAGTTTTTTAATAATCACTCGGAGAGCCCATTACAACTGAACTACAGGGTGAAAGTTTTTTTATTTTCAAGGTTAGAAAACCTTAGATTGCAATCGATCCGATTTTTTAGGATGGATTTCTGAATGTATTATTTATTATTTCTTAGCAAAATCCGAAGTGCCAACAATAGGATGGAACGATTGAAAAGAGTGCGATTGGTTTGGGATAAAAGGGGCATTTTTTGCTGAAGCATAATTTTAAAATGATTGCTTGTTATATTGTCCATGCGAACTACTACTGGAGAGGAATCCAAAGGATTGATCGGAGTGCCTAAAATCCCCATTGGATTGCAGCCTTGGAGGAGGTCTAAGTTTCGCATTCTCCCGCTGTAAGAACGGTCCATTTACCTGTATGTAACTTTTGGGATTCAGCCTTGGCTAAAGAGAATCCCTATGAAAAAATCAACCATCTTGTTTAATCATATCTCTTTTGGAGCTGAAAGATTTCCGACTAATTTTTGGATTTTGAAAAAAATAATCTTTTGTTTGCAATCTTTTTGATTGGCATTACAAATGCAAACACCCAATTCAATATGAGTGTTTCAAAAAATAACTACCTACCCTTAAACAAAAACTTTTTTGTCCGTTTTCTGGACTCCTTGTCGAACCAAGTGGGCTCTCTTGTCAGACCTAAAACAAGAAATAAAAACAATACGGACAATCGGGCCCATGACTACCGAGTCAGACAACTCTTGATGGAAAATGAATCGCTTCGTAAGAAGGCAGATAAGTACGTCAAACAAGCAAACCAGCTTTCTTCTATCATTGAGAATACCTCTGAGGGGATCTTTCAAACCACTCCCACTGGAAAATATATTTTTGCGAACAAGCCCTTGGCTAGAATCTATGGTTATGATGATACGCATGAGCTTATTTTCCATCTCAATGACATTGCCAAACAATTATACCTAGATCCCCATAAGAGAATGGAGTTTCAAGATATTCTTAGCAAAAATGATCGGGTGATTGAGTTTGAGTCAGAGGTAAAGAGAAGTGATGGGAAAACCATCTGGATCAAAGAAAACGCTCGGGCAGTTCATGATGAAACGGGGGAGATTCTTTATTATGAGGGAACTGTGGAGGACATTACTTCCAGAAAACTTGCAGAACTAGAGTTGCAAAAGTTGGCTCGTTGAATTGCTTGGCTCCATCTTTTGAGGTTCAAAAACAAGATGGGCAAAAGATTAGGTTTGGTGAGTTTTTGTTTTTATCCGTTCATGATGGACCGGTTTCAATAGAACTGATTTACAATGGATACAATCTACAGTCATTTGTTTCTAAAATTTTGTTCTTATACCAAAGGACAAAAATATTTTAGAAACAAATTATGAATGTATATTTAAATCAACCAGTCGTTTTTAATCCGCCTGCCACTGCGTTGATGGAGAGTAAAATCTCTGGGAGTAATTCTGCTGCTGCTTGTTCGTTGCCCTGATCTCTATGGGATCTCCAGACTTTAATCAATTCGATTTGATGTTTGTGTATGCCCAGTAGGGGTTCGTTTCGTTTTTCGACGGTGTAACTAAAGAAAGGTCTTCGCTCGTCTACGGTTTTCCCTAGAACCTCTGTTATTAGAGATTGGGTAAGCTCGTATTCGCTCATGATGTCTCCCATAAATTCTTCTCTCAGATTGTCATCTTGGACGAGACTTCCAAAAGACTGCATGACTTCTTTGTGGGCACTGCATACACTGGCTTCAATATTGGTAAATACATAGCAGAGAAAGGGAGATTTTGGTACTTCGGCTACTAGTTTTTCAAAGGATTGCTTGTCTTGAAGCTTGAGCTGATGCAGGGCTGAACCGGCTCCATACCAACCGGGAATGAAGAATCTGGATTGAGACCAGCTGAATACCCATGGAATTGCTCTCAAGTCATCCAACGTGGCTGCACCTGTCCTTCTTGAGGGGCGCGACCCAATCCGACTGTTTTCAAGAACATCGATGGGGGTGGCTTGACGGTAAAATTCCATGAAGCGCTCTTTCAAGAGGAAGGAGCGATACTTCTCAGAGCTGTTGATAGAGAGCGCATCAATAATGGTATCGAGTGAATCTTCTAAAGGAGTTCGACTTCTTTTGACTGAGTATCGAAATACTCCAGCGGTCAACATCTCTAGGTTGTAAGTTGCTGTCACTAGGTTGGAGTATTTCTGGGAGATGGTTTCTCCCTGTTCTGTGAGGCGAACATCTGCTTTTAGAGAGCCCTCTGGGGAAGCTTCTAAAAATCGATCTGTCGGTCCTGCGCCTCGACTGATTGTGCCTCCTTTGCCATGAAAAAAGCGGATCGTGACCTCAGATTCTTCTCCGATCTTCACGATCTCTTTCTGGGCCTTGTGCAAAGCCCATTGACTAGAAATGATGCCTTGGTCTTTATTGCTGTCACTGTAGCCAATCATGACTTGCTGGATAAAAGATTGGTTTCTGTGAATACTTAAAGATTCACTCTTCTTGCCTTCGGCAGTGACGATCAATCGTTCACGTTGAAATTGGTAAGACCGTCGAGTCATTGGATAGGCCATGAATTTCTTCATAATCCCGGGTGCATTTTGTAAATCTCCAACCGTCTCAAAAAGTGGGACGACGGGCAGTGGACATATCGGACCCTTTTCGGTGTTGAATAATAAGCCTGATTCTTTTGCGAGGAAGAATAGAGATAGCAAATCGGAATAACTACGTGTCATGCTTAAAATCAATCCCCCCAGTCCGTTGCTTCCATACCGATCGTGGTGTCTGGCAAAAACTCGAAAAGCTCCGAGCACTTTACTGGCTTCTTCTTCTAATTTATCGAGAGGGGATACGCGTTGCACATTTCCGTCCAATTCTTTTTCTAAAAAGGCCACTCTTTTTTCTTCTGGCCATTCTTTGAAATGCCAATCCTCCATGCCACTGATTTGACAAATTTGTTCAATTGCTTTGTCATGAAAGTCGCTGTTTTGACGCATATCCAGTTTTACTAGATGAAAGCCAAAGGTTTCGCACTGTCGGATCACTGGATCTACATTGACCTTTACGATCTGAGTAGCTCCGATCTCTATGAGACTTTGTCGAAAAACCTCTAGGTCTTCTAACAACTCAAAGGCGTAGCGATAACTGTAATAAATACTGGTCGATAGTTGGGCTGAGATCGAGGATTCTTGGTGAGTGACAATGGGTAGTCTTTCGATCATGGCAGTAATGAATTGCCGCCAAGGCTCTGAGGGATTTCTGTCCGCAATTTCCTGAGCTTTGCTACCAATTTTCTCCCATTGAGCGGCAAGTCCTTTCATCAGACACTCGGGGACTTCCTGGAGGGCATCCGACATGGTCATACCAGATCGTAGTTGCTCCAACCCTTCTCTCATGAGTTCAATCGCACGCAGGCGATACTCTAGTAATGATCGTTCGGTAACCTCGGGGGTTACAAATGGGTGTCCATCTCGGTCTCCACCTACCCAAGTTCCAAATCTCATTTTGGGAAAATTACGGGGATTCTCAAGTTTCTTGGGGTCAAAGCCGCAATCTACCCAAGCATCTCGCAACCTGCGGTCAAGCCTTCCTATAGATTCTGGGAAGATTTTCTGAAGATAGTGTTGCAAAGCCGCTCGCTCGGACTCGACAGTAGGTTTCACCAAGTAAATCTCTCCGGTTCTCCAGAGACGTTCAATAATGGTCTTGAGCTTTTCCCGAAAATTGTTCAATTCGCTGGGCGTCCACATCGAATTCTCATTTAAAACGAGGGTTAAGTAGAGCTCTCGGTGCTGTTCAAGAACACTGACTCGCTTCGCTTCGGTTGGATGTGCAGTCAAAACAGGTTCAATACGGGTCTGCGCTAGTTTTTCTAAAATTTCTTCTTCAGTCACCCCTTCATCTTTTAGGTTTTTTAGATGCGAGGCCCACAAGCCTCTCCAACCAGTGAGGCCTTTTTCTGTCTCAATTTGACGGCGAACTTGATTGGCTACATTTTCTTCAACCATATTTAACAGTTGAAAACAGAGGGAAGCTGCTTGAACGTAGCTGGAGTTGTAGCTGATGTGCTGGTCATTCGATTGATTGCCTATCCAAGGCAATTTGTCGGCAATTTCTTTCTCCCCGATCTCTGATAAAACTTCCTTGAAGATCTCCATGACATAGTCAAGATCCTCTGCTATCTTTTTAAATCCTCTGTATTTCGTTCTTACTGTCATTTTTTTACCGATTGATTATTGATCCGAGTAGGCTGTTTTTAGGGTATCCTTTGTTACTGGATCCTCTATTTCACTCTAAAGGATGCTTGAGTCAAGTGGCAAAACAATTCAAAAATTGACAGTTGCGAAATAGAGGTATCCCACTTATTGAGTCCAATAAATAAAGTATAATATTAAATGGATTGGGCAGCGATTTTGCCAGATAGCATAGATCCATGAATGGAGGGCGTTTGCATAAAGTCGCCTGCTATTTTAATGCGATCTGTGGAGAGGTCTTTTTGGCCCATAAAAAATTGATCCGGTTGAGCATAAGAAATTCGATAGGATTTTAAAAATTCTAGTGGCTTTGAAAACCAGTCCAATGCTTGCAATTGTTCTTGGATTTCTTGATGAGAATGTGTGTTCCGATTCAAAACATTGACGGAGAATAAGGTCTTCCCTTTGGGAGCATAGCTGGGCTGAACATCTGACAAAACGGCGACATGGTTGATGTCCCCCTTGCCTGACGCATTTAAAAACAAAGATTTTCTTTTTTTCTCTTCTGAATCTGCGGTAAAATAGTAGGTAGTGACGGCTCTTTTTCCTAAATCCAATTTTAAATCAGGCATTAAGAATGACAATGAGGGCGCATCCAAAGCTAAAATTACCTTTGAAAAGGAATGACTCTTTCCGTTTGAGAAATGAAGCGTGGTTGGATCCTTGTCTTCAATTTGAGTCAGCTTGTGATCTAAATGAAGTTCTCCATGAAATGCATCTGCTAGTTGCTGAGAAAAGGAACCCATCCCGCTTTTGGGTAGTGTGGCATAGCCTTTACTAAACATTTTATAGAGAAAAAGAAAATACTCGGCATTGCTCTTGAGTTCTTTTTCCAGAAAAACACCGGAGAAAAAGGGTTTGAAAAACTGTTCCACCATTTTCTCACTGAAACCAAATTCCTTTAAGTATTGAGCCGTAGAAAAAGGTTCATTGGTCGAGGCAAATCGAAGCTTTAGAATGCGGAGCTTGTCGGTGAAAGATCCTATTGGGGAGAACAGGGTATCCAAAAGTGCAGAGGGTTGACGGAGGGGATCTGAAATGCGATGTAAATCTCCCTGAGCTGAATAAATCCTTGCTCCTGGATCAAAGGCTTCTAATTGCAAATCTTTCATACGGCTAAACTCAGAGAGCAAGGGATAAGAATCCAAAAGAACTTGAAACCCATGATCCAAAATATAACCCTCGTAACGATCTGATTTCACGCGTCCTCCAACTTTAGAACTTCCTTCAAAGAGCGCACAGGACACTCCTCTCGCTTGCAGAGACAATGCCGCAGTCAAACCGCTCAATCCAGCACCCACGATTCCTATCATTTTATCTTATTCATTTGTAATTCTTATTAGAGCTTCCTAAAAAATTCATTTGGAAATTTTAGATTTTAAACGTGAAATTTTCAAATCCAACTCCATTTTAAAAATCCATGGCAGTACATATTGGTTGAAGCGACTGAATAGGAGTACAAGGGGGAGTAAATAAAAATGACCTCGCTCCAAAAGGATCTCGAGTCTTAGCAGACCATGATCTAAACATACAATTCCACAAAATTGAGGACTTATATAGGAAAATTGTTCGGGAAAGTCCCGATTGTTAGGGAAGGCGTTTTTATGGTTGAAAACATGGCATTCTTGAAACTCCATATTCGCAAAGAGTTCTCCCTCATCTTCAGAAATCCAAGCGAGAACATCGTTGCACTGCACTTCATACAGGAGATCCAAATCATCGCAAAAAGTTTCATAAACTTCTTCACTTTCAGAAATGAGAGGGTCCAACCAATGTTCGAAGCGGACATACCCACTTTGAAACATTTCACGCATTTCATAGAGGGTTAAATATCCGGCTTGGTCAATCTCTTCCAAGGGGAGTGCCGGCCAAAAAGGATAGGATTTTTTTCTCTTGGACCTCTGATAACCGCTGACAAATAAGTTCATCCTTTGATTGTATTTTCTAAAGATAGGATAAGCGCAGGTCCATGCTGTAGAAATGTTCCCTTTAGAGAGGAGAAGAAGACTCTTAGAGCTTTTTATCTCTGATTTTCTAAGTTGATTGAAATCAGTGAAAAACAAGGTGGTGAATCTCTTTTGTGTAATCCAGGAGATCAATGATTCCAAAGATTTTGGGTAAATTCCTTCTTGTCGAAGGAGTACCCGATTTCTATCGCCTGAAATTTCCGGAATTTCGATTGCAGGGGTTCGGTAAAAATCCCAACCAACTAATAAAGAAAAAAACAGGACCAATCCAAAAAAACTAATAAAAACCCAATTGCTTGAAATAAAGTAAAAAAAAGCAAACGACACGAGAAACCCGGCCCATCGGCTGTATTTTTCAAATTTGTTTGAAAAATACAGCCTACCCTTTTGCCGGAATAAAACCGGCAATTTTTCTAAAAATCTGTAAGGAATACTTTTCATCGACTGAGTTCACTGTAAGAACCACATCGAAGAAAGCTAGCACAATGAATCCAGGGGGTGAATTAGAAAACAAGAATTTTACCCAATGAAACTAATAATCAATGACTTGCTGAACCAAAAAGAATGCCAATGCCTCGCACCATAAACTTCAACTCACTAAGCGGACAAAATGAACCATCTTTTCGTTGTAGAGACCTGAAGTTCATGAATCGCTTCAAGGATGCTTACTTACAAAAGTAAGAGAGCTTGATTCTTAATAAAATGCCCCAAATTCTAAATGTTGTAGATCCAAAAATAAAGATTTAGAAGCTTTGAAAAAATTAAGAAATCTATGGATTGAGCTCAATCCTCCGCAGACTTTTCAAATTGGCTTCTGATAACATGGGCTCTTGCTAGGATTTGATCGACTCCTTCGATTTCATTGAGTTTTTCAAAATAAGCATCCACTGCACTTGTGTCATTCGCTTGGATCGCCAAAACAAGGAGTTTCAAATAAGCTTCTCCTCGAAAGGTTTTGAATATAGTTGGATCTGCAACCAAAGTCTCGAGAGAATTCTTCCCATTGGAATCGTCTCCATTTTCAATTTGGGCAACTGCAAGGGCTACCAAAGCTCTTCCTTCCATAATGGTGCCTTTAAGGGCTCCTGAGGCTTTGCCAAAAAATTCAATCGCAGAACTCCATTCCTGTGCTTCAAAGGCTTCAGTCCCTTTATCAAAGTAAATGACTCCAGCGAGAGACTGATTGGCATTGTCATCTGCAAAGGCCAATTCTTTTTCTGCATCTCCAAGTGCTTCAGTGTAGTCTTTTTGTAGCTGTGCTAGTGTTCTTATTTCGACACTTTTTCCTACATTGTAGACAGTGACGACCACAAATAATAAAACAATACCGGCAATGATCTTGAAGTGATGCGCATCCCATATGTTCATCAACACTCCTTCGATCGTTTTTTCTCCACTTTCTGAATTCTCGACCAGATTGCGGTCGTCTTGTTGGGTCTTCTTGCTAGTCATAATATATTTTTTGAGATTAACCGATGTAATCTTGAATCGATTTAACTTTAAAGTCTGTTTTATTGAGGGCTTTTATCCCTTGAACGGCTGCCTTTGCAGATGCCAAAGTAGTCATAATACTTATACTTCGCATCACCGCCTCTGTCCGGATTTGGTTTTCATCTTTTCGAGGCATTTGTCCTCTGGGGGTATTGATGATCAAATCCATTTTACCGTTTTTCATTAAATCACGGACATTTGGACGAGCTCCATCACTCAATCGATGCAGGATACTTACATCGACTCCAGCGGCTTCTAATTTTTTGGCCGTTCCTGAAGTGCTGTAAATCTCAAAGCCGAGTTCTACTAAATCTTGGGCCACTTGGACGGCTTCTTCTTTATCTCGATCACAAACACTCAAAAAGACATTCCCGGACAAAGGTAAAGAGGGTTTTGCAGCCATTTGAGTTTTTGCATAAGCAATCCCTAAATCTTCATCCAGACCCATAACCTCTCCAGTGCTTCTCATTTCTGGAGTCAGGACAACGGGCGCTCCCTTAAATTTTGCAAATGGAAATACAGCTTCTTTTACCGCCCAGTAAGGGGGCTCTTTTTCTTCGGTCAATCCTAGGTCTTTTAACTTGGCACCATCCATAACCAGAGCCGCTAATTTTGCAAGGGGAACTCCGATGGCTTTGCTGACAAAGGGAACTGTTCTGGAAGCCCGAGGATTGACTTCAAGGACAAAGATTTCGTTGTTTTTAATAGCAAATTGGATGTTCATCAGGCCAATAACATTCAGGGCCTCCGCTAAAGCATAACTCGCTTTTTTGACTTCTTCTTTCACTCCTGCATCTAAATCATGAGGAGGCATGACCATGGCAGCATCCCCGGAATGAACCCCAGCAAATTCAATGTGTTGAAGCATGCCACCGACAAGAGTGGTCTCTCCATCAGAAATGCAATCGACATCCAATTCAATTGCATCTTCTAAAAACTGGTCTAACAAAACTGGTTTTCCAGGGGCCACCTCAAAAACTTCGCGTAAAACTTCATTCAACTCATTGGAGTCGTAGACAATAAACATTCCCCGTCCTCCGAGCACAAAAGAAGGTCGAAGCAATACTGGATAACCAATTTCCTCCGCCATGGCCTCGGCTTCTTCGGCAAGCATTGCAATCCGATTCACTGGCTGCTTTAAGCCGATCTCATTGAGAATCTCTTTAAACAAGCTTCTATCTTCAGCAAGGTCAATACTTTTGGGGGATGTTCCGATAACGTTCACGCCCTCATTCTCGAGCTCCGTAGCGAGGGAAAGAGGGGTTTGTCCGCCAAACTGAACAATCGCTCCATCGCATTTTTCTTGATGGTAGATCTCCAAAACATCTTCAGCAGTGAGGGGTTCAAAAAACAATTTATCAGAGGTGTCGTAATCTGTGGAAACAGTCTCTGGGTTTGAATTGACCATGATTGTCTCGACTCCTACCTCGCGAAGCGCAAATGAGGCGTGCACACAACAGTAGTCAAATTCGATCCCTTGTCCAATGCGATTGGGGCCTCCACCGATGATCATAATCTTTCTTTTATCATTCAGCATCAACTCATTTTCATCTCCATAACTTGAGTAAAAATAGGGTGTTTTGGCCTCAAACTCGGCAGCACAAGTATCTACGAGGCGATAAACCGTCTGGATATCAAGCGACTTCCTTTTTGCAGTGACTGTTTTTCTATCAGCTCCACAAGCACATCCGATCTGATAATCAGAGTAGCCAGCTTCTTTTACCTCTAAGAGAAAAGCACGCTCCATTTTATCCAGAGGAGTGGCTCGGATCGCCTTTTCCATTTCAACCAGTTCGCTCAACTGTTGAATAAACCATGGATCAATGGCGGTGATGTCAAAGATCTCTTCGTTGCTAAGACCTAATAGCATTGCGTAACGAAGATAAAAGACTCTATGGGCATTGGGACGGGAAATCTCATATCTGATTTCTTGCTCTGAGGGTAAATCCTCTCCACCAAATTTCCCACCACAACCAAAACCGGCGGCTCCTATCTCAAGAGAACGCAGGGCTTTTTGGAAAGATTCCTTAAAGGTTCTCCCAATTGCCATGGCTTCTCCGACCGATTTCATAGCCGAAGTCAAGGTCGTATCTGAATTGGGAAACTTCTCAAATGCAAATCGGGGCAATTTAGTCACGACGTAATCAATAGTGGGTTCGAATGACGCTGGGGTCTCACGAGTGATGTCGTTACGAAGTTCATCTAAGGTGTAACCGACTGCTAATTTGGCTGCAATTTTAGCAATTGGAAAACCAGTTGCTTTGGATGCCAAGGCCGAACTTCTAGAAACTCTAGGGTTCATCTCGATCACAACCATACGTCCGTTTTTGGGATTGACTGAAAATTGAATATTACTTCCACCCGTTTCGACGCCCACTTCTCGAATACAAGCGAATGAGGCATCTCGCATCAGTTGATACTCTTTGTCGGTCAAAGTCATGGCAGGGGCAATGGTAATGGAATCCCCAGTGTGAACCCCCATAGGATCAAAGTTTTCAATCGAACAGATCACAACGCACTGATCTTGATGATCCCGCATGACCTCCATTTCATATTCTTTCCAACCTAGTAAACACTCCTCTACAAGAACCTCGTTTACAGGGGAGGCTTCGATTCCACTGTTGATTAAAGTTTCATACTCCTCACAGTTGTAGGCAATTCCTCCACCGCTTCCACCTAAAGTATAACTTGGACGTATAATAAAAGGATAATCTCCCATGTATTCTACAGCATCCAGACCCTCCTGAACGGTATTGATCACTCGAGAGCGTGCCACGTCCAAGCCAATTTTGAGCATTGCATCTTTGAAAAGCTGGCGATCCTCTCCTTTCTTGATGGCTGCAGGTTTGGCACCGATCAATTCCACCTCATACTTTTCGAGGATTCCGGCTTCAAACAATTCTAAAGAAAGATTCAAACCCGTTTGCCCTCCAAGGGTTGGCAACAAACAATCCGGCTTTTCCTTGGCAATAATTTTCTCTAAAGCATCTTTGGTCAAAGGCTCAATATAGGTAACGTCGGCAAAGTCTGGATCCGTCATAATTGTGGCTGGATTACTATTGACCAACACCACTTTGTAACCCTCCTCTTTGAGGGACTTACATGCTTGCGTGCCACTGTAGTCAAACTCACAGGCCTGTCCAATTATGATTGGCCCAGAGCCAATAATTAAAATAGTTTCTATATCTGTTCTTTTAGGCATTCAAAAAATGTATTAATTGCAAATATGGGTGATCCTTATATTTCTCCACAAAACTGAATACTATAAATAAGGATTTCTTCCTAGCAAGTAAGAACCGTTTCCCTCTCCAACAAAAAGTCAGAAATCACTTCTAATATCCCAAGAAATAAGAATCTTAAAATGGTCAGTAATTTCTAACTTCATATCCAATCAAGGGGTCTTTTGGATTCGGATTTTCGCTCACTCTTCTTGAATATAAAGAATCATTAGAAAATGCTAACAATCTAAATATTATTCGATCTTAAAGGAAATGAAATCTGGTCCAATGTCTGCTCTTAATAAAAGTTATTGAAGTATAAGTAAAGCTTAGAGAACTCCAAAAGGATTCAAAAAATTCACATGAAAGCGACTTTTTAGTAACGAATTTCGTATTGATCGATTCTTTTTCTAAGGGTTGCTCGAGTAATCCCCAAAATAGCAGAGGCTTTGACTTGATTGCCACCCATCTCAGAGAGCGTTCGTTTGATAATTTGTTTTTCAACCGCTTCTAAAAGTTGGGAATCTGTTTTTTTGCGGACTTTTCGGTACACAATATCAAAGGCCTCGTCAAATCCTATGTTGGATTCGCCTATTTTACCAAATTCTTGTGGGTCGGATTCAGGTTGAAGATCTTTTGCAGGTTCCGAAAAGCTTTTTAGCTTGGGAGCCGTATCCATTACGGGCGGCTTGACGGGAGATATAGGATTTCCCAAAGACGGATTTTTAGCTTCTGATAGGGTTGCATCTGAGGAGGGCAAAGGATCCTCAACCAGATCCAAAACAGGCTCTACTTCGGTCAAGAGTGCTTCTTCTTTTTCTGAAAAAGCACCTGCTTTTACTGCATTTACTACTTCCAATGGCAGATCTTTGGTTAAAATTCTTTCTCCCTGAGCTAAAACTGCGCTGCGGTGCACTACATTCTCTAATTCTCGGACATTCCCGGGCCAGCGATACATTTGCAAGATCTCTAATACTTCCGAGGTAACAATTTTCTTGTTTACTTTTTCTTGCGTTTCGAGCTTTTGTAACATGAAATCCACCAATTCTGGCACATCAGACAAACGCTCCCTGAGCGGTGGTAAGTGAATTTTCACGACATTCAAACGGTAATAAAGATCTTCCCTAAAGGTGTTTTCTTTTACCATCGATTGTAAATTCTTATTTGTAGCAGTGATCAGGCGAACATTGACTTTTATCACGCCTGCTCCCCCAACTCTTTGGATTTCTCCTTCTTGCAAAGCCCTTAAAATCTTTGTCTGTGTAGACAAAGACATATCCCCGATTTCGTCTAAAAAAATGGTTCCATTGTTGCAAAGTTCAAACTTACCCATTCTTTGATTGGTGGCTCCTGTAAAGGCTCCTTTTTCGTGTCCAAAAAGTTCGGACTCAATTAAGTTTTCAGGAATGGCAGCACAATTAACAGGTATAAAAGTTTGATCCGATCGGTGACTGTGCTGGTATACACAACGGGCTACCAGCTCTTTTCCGGTGCCACTTTCTCCAGAGATCATAACCGTTGCATCACTGGCGGTCACTTGACCAATTACCTTGAACACCTCTCGCATTTTTTCGCTGCTTCCAACGATTCCCTCTTTGTAATCAGAGCTATCAATTCTTTGCTCTGGAGCGCCCTGATCCTTTTTTAAATCCCTGTGGGCGCTCAAGGCTCCTTCAGTAAGACTTAAAACTTTTTTGAGATCAAAGGGCTTGAGGATGTAATCAAAAGCTCCAAATTTCATCGCCTCAATTGCCGTTTGAGTCGTTCCATAGGCTGTCATTAAAACGACCATAGAATCTGGAGAGGCAGTGCGCAAGTGCTGCAAGGTCTCGATACCAGACATTCCACCCATGCGGTTGTCTAGGAAAATAACTGCTGGAGACTCCTCTCGAGCAATCTTAACCCCCTCCTCTCCGCTTCCAGCACATCTAATTGTGAATCCACGAGAAGATAAAACTCTCTCTAATGAATACCGGATTTCGGTATCATCATCAATAACTAGTATATACTCTTCCATGGAAGCCATATTAGAAACTTAAACAAAAAAGTGCCCCGCTACAAGTAGTAACATGGGCACTTGAGGGATGAAAAAAATTATTTTTATGCAGCAAAGAATTTTGCGCAGGAGGACTTCTTTCTAGCTACTTTATTCTTATGAACGAGCCCTCTCTTGACGGCCTTGTCCAAAGCAGAAATCAAAGCGGATGCTGCATTTTTGGTTGCTTCTTTGTCGTCTCCATCACGGACAGCTTCAAATTTTTTCTGTAAAGTTTTGATTTCACTTCGCACAGAACGGTTGCGAACAGTCCGAGTTGCTGTTTTGCGAATTGATTTACGAGTTGATTTTGTATTAGCCATAGTTAAAATTTTAAAACGATCATTTAAAAACAGAGCCTAATGATCGTCAATCTAATTTAAAAAAAAATTCCAGAAAGCATAAGCCGGATTCTGTCTCCCCACTCTGAAAAAGGAGGATATCCATTTATCTATCTCTTGCGAGATCTCGGCAAAAGAAACGGTCAGGATTCTAATACCAAGCGCGACATACCCGAGATCTAAGAACGGGCCGCTCGATCCCCTATTTTGTCTTGCACCAGATTGGGTTTATCTTGCCCTGTTGGTTGCCCTCCAAGCGGTGTGCTCTTACCACACCTTTTCACCCTTACCTAATTTTGATAACAAAATCAGGCGGTTTATTTTCTGTGACACTAGCCGTTGCTATGCTTTGAAACACAACACCCTTGCTTTCACAAGGAATCCTACCCTAAGGTGTCCGGACTTTCCTCTCATCCCACGATGGAAACAAGCGGATATCTACTTTCTGGAAAAGAACAGAGTTAAATCACTATGGACGAATCCGTGCTACTTGTAAAGGATGCGATTGCACTGATCACAATGAGTGATCAGTGAAGTATCTCTTGCTGAAGATTGAGCCTCATTAGAGACTTTTAAATGACATTCTGAGCAGGTGACTCCTTGCAACTCTACAATAAAGGGAGCTCTTCGCACTTGTCGCTTGACATGCTCATAGGCGCGAACAAATTTTTGTGAAAGGTCAGAATTGGCTGCGTCAAAATCCTTTCTTGCTTCATTTAAATGCCCCTCAGACTCTTTTTCCCGATCGTTCAAGACTAGAAGTTCATCCTCGTATTGAGCAATGTCTGTGGTCATAGTCTCTTCAAAGGACTTTAAATTCTCTTTTCCATCCTCCAATTCGATCATAAGCTGAATTTCCTCATCCTCGATGTCTGAAATATTCTGTTGGATCTTTAAAATCTCTTGCTCTAAAGCTTGCAAATCCTCATTCCTCTTAACCTCGATCTGTTGAGTTTTGTATTTGATTCGCTTTGCTCGAAGCTCCGCAATGGTTCCAGCTCTTTCATTCATTTTAACCTCAAGCACTTTTAACTCATTTTTTGCCTTTTCAAACTGCTGAATGAGCGCTTCTTTTTTGGCGAGCAATTGTTTTTTATCTTGAGGATAGGATTTAAGATCTGCCTCAATGGATCGAACATGCAAGTCTTTGTCTTGCAAAATTAGAAGCTTTTTAAAGTCATCAGTTAACATAAATTTAGATTCTATCTAAACTCGATCGATGCTGTCGAAAGAAAATTATGAGAATTTAACCCCTGTAATAAATGGAGTGCTTGTAAGATCTCCCAATAGATTACATTGAAATGGTTTAGAGAATTTATTGGACTCGCAACTGTATTTTTAAAGAAATCGATTGCCGATACATCCAAAAATAAAAAGGAGGGATCCTCTTGGAATGGAAATTTAAACCATTTAATCCTGTGGAAGCTTGAGAAAATCAGTGCGTTTTATTCCTTTTATAAAACAAAGGACCGCACTTCCATTTATTTAATTTTATCCTTAGAAAGGGACAATAAAGCATCCACGCGAGAACGACTCAATTCAAATTTCCCTGCACATCGAGGACAACTCACTGTAATCATCGACTGATCTTCAAAAATAGATTCAACCCCTTCTAATCCCATGGGAACCATCAATTCATACATTTTGTCTACACTGCAACCACAATCCCAAGAATAAAATCGCCTTTCGAGAAGATTGACTTCTTCGGTCGTGGACAATTGTTTCATTTGATCGTAATCAAGGTTTTTGAACCATTTTTCATCCCAATCAGGGTGAGCAGAAATCATGGCATACTCTTCTTCATCCAATTGAAACAATCGAGCGGGACGCTGTTCACTTTGAGAATAAAATTTCTCAACAGCAAGAAGGGAATCACAGCCGCTGAAGTCCACAAAACTTCTGTGAATGGGCTTTCCTGGTCTAGAGACCTCTTGAAAAAAGGAATTGAACTTTTCGACTTTTACATCGGTGTCAAAAATGCGACCAGAGACCGTGCTGAGTTCTGTATCCCCCACCAAAAATAGATTCACCAGAGGTTTTTGAAAACTGATTGTCCAAGACAAAACTTCGTTTCTGGGTCTGGAAGCACAATGCAATGTAAATGCTGCTAGAGCCGTTTTAAACAACTCAACATGTGTTTCTGAAAAATTGAGTTTGTTTTCATTTAAGTGCAAAAAGTATTCTACAAAGATGGGACTAAAAGATGCTTTTGCTAAGAGAACATTCTTGCCCCGAACAAAGGAACATTGGACTTCCAAGCCATTTCGATCTCCTGTTTCTAATACATCCATAATCGTAGATTTAATAATTTAATTATAAAATTGCTGCATCTCGCAATTTTTTAACTAGCTTAATGGTAGAACTGGAACGATTCAATACATATAAATGAACCCCATGGGTAACATTCATCAAATCTTTAGTTTGTTCGAAAGCCCACTCCACTCCTACATCAACTTGTTTGTCGTCTTCAGCGGCTTTCAATCTTTGTATTAAATTCTCAGGTAAGGACGAACCACTCATCTCACAGAAACGATTGATTTGAGCAAGAGATAAAATAGGCAAAATCCCGGGAATGATGGGCTCAGTGATTCCATGGGCTCTACACTTGGTTATAAAAGAGTGGAAAACCGAATTGTCATAAAACAACTGCGTTGTAACAAAATCTCCTCCGGCTTGGATCTTTTTTGCCAAATTGTTTATGTCCGCCTCAATCGTGGAAGCCTCAGGATGTTTGTCAGGATACCCTGCAACTCCAAGACTGAATTCAGGGAAATCCGATTTAATAAATTCAACGAGTTCATTTGCATAATGAAAACCATCTGGGTGTGGAGTAAAGTTTTTTTCTCCTTTAGGAGGGTCGCCGCGAAGTGCCATAATATTGCAGAATCCGCGACTACTGAGGTCTTCTAATAATTTACAAATCTCATTTTTAGAGTGTCCAACGCAAGTGAGATGAGGCATCACTTGAAAACCAAACTCATCTTTGAGTCGGGTAGCGTAATCCAAGGTTCTCAATCGAGTCGTGCCTCCAGCGCCATAAGTAATGGTAACAAAGGCTGGGTCTAATTTCTGTATTTCTTCAGCCGCTTTCATCATAGAAGTAGCTGCTTCTTCCGTCTTGGGTGGAAAAAACTCAACACTAAAAAATCGCTTTTTTGTGTTGTCTGTCAATCTGGAGATAGGGATTTGCGCACTCATAACATATCTATATATCATGATATGTTGATATGTAAAGTATGTTCTTGAACCTTGAACTTATTTTTTGGAAAAATTATTCAGATTTAATTACTGTCATACAACCATTTGCGGAATTTTAAAATTCTTAAAAATCTGACTCCAGATCTAAGTAGGCGCTAAGCATTGAAAACTTCCAGATTCGATTTGGCTGAGTGATCGTTAGAAATTTTCAAAAATCAATGAGCACTTGCAACGGTTCTAAATCCAAAATTACTGGATGCACTGTCAGGAGTGTTCGAGGTTCTGGCACTGCATCGGTAACGATTGCAGTAAGATTGATGACATAAAAATGAACCCCCGCGACAAACTCTCTGATCCCCATGGATCGGACCGGTTGGATTATTAGCACCATAAGAGTGAGGCATTGCGCTCCAGAAATCTTGGCACCACTCCCACACATTTCCCGTTGTATTGTAAAGCCCAAATCCGTTGGGTTTGTAATGCTTGGCCGGTGCAGTGGCTAAGTAACCATCTGCTTTTGTATTTTGCAGTGGAAACTTGCCTTGCCAAACGTTCATGCAATGCTTTCCGCTTGGAACCAATTCATTCCCCCAAGGGAAGATTTCACTCTCTCGACCCCCCCTCGATGCATACTCCCATTCCGCTTCAAAGGGCAAACGCTTTCCAGACCATTTACAATAAGACTGAGCATCATTCCAAGAAACCTGAACAACAGGATGATCCATAATTTTCTTAATATTAGAACCGGATCCAGTTGGTTTTTTCCAAGAAGCTCCATCGATGGCAAACCACCAATCTAAACCTTTGACCGTTTGCGCTTTTAATTTTCTAACTTTAGATTTTGCAAGCAGAGCTACAAAAACAAAAGACCAGCCAAAGCGCTCTGCTTCCGTAACGTAGCCAGTCTCTTGAATAAATTGAGAAAACTGATCATTGGTAACCGTTGTAGTATCAATATAAAATGGATCTAGGGTTACTTCTCGGATAGGTCCCTCGCCATCCGAGGGTCGAACTTCCTCCCCGTCTGCGCCCATCTTAAAAGTTCCTCCGGGCAAATAAACCATCTTTCCGTATTGAGGCTCATGCAGAGCTTGGACCTTTCTCTTTTCTTCATTTGCTGGTTGAGTAGAGTTCTCATCACTACGAATCAGGGGTTTACAAGAGCAAGCTTTTGTGGATTCCATAATCTTTAGTTTTGTACGGGGAAGCCTATTACGAGTAACAATTGATCATCAATCTCTATATGAATGCTATAGTTGCCAGGGGTATTGAAATTAAGATGGTTGATCTCATTGACTAAATTAATCCGATGGGCAGGGCTGTGTGATTTAAAATTTTTTTGAACGAGGACTTTGGGTTCATCGATCCCATAGGACATAGATAATTTCAACTCATGCTCCCCTAAAACCACATCCGTCAAAGTGATAAACCAAATCATTGATTTGTGAACCACAGGAAAAGTCTTTGCTCTTAAACTAGAAAAAATCCCGAGTAGGGTGTGTTTTCCAGAAGAAGGGTCTACATAAACCGCATCACAAGTGATCCAGCAAAGTAACTGCGGCTTATCCCGTCGAATAGAAGACACAGGAAAAAGTTATCCCTCTGAGGATTCCTCGGATGATTTTTCTGAATTTTCTGAATTGGTTTCCGCGGACGGAGCTGGCGTTGGATCGGTATTGGGTTCTGCGCTTGATTCAGACAAAGGTTTGGACAAAGCCTCTTGTAGATCCGTTAAAAATTCTAGCGACTTTATCTTTTCAAAACCCTTCCAATTAGGGACCGCATCTAATTTGCATACAACCACACAATTCATTTTTAGCTTTTCAGAATCTTTTACAAAATTATGAATAATATCGGCACTTTTTAAATCTGCTTGTATGATTTCGGAACAATCGATGATAATTCTGCTGAGTCCTTGATTGACTGCACCGCGAATGTGGTCTTCCATGTGATCCATAAAAGACTCAAAAATAAATTCAGGGATTTCTTCTGGCAAAGTGCAAATTGAGGTATTCTCTTCTATTCTGAAAAAACGCTCGGTTGGATTCTTACCCATTGCCTGATAAATATTACTTTCTAGTTCTAAATAGTCCAAGGGTTTGTTGACCTGACGATTGAAACCATACTGTCTGGCTTTGTTTGAGATCTCATTGTCACCGGTGATTACAAGAGCAATCATGGGAGTAGATTCCGATTTTTTCATCGATCTTAGAGCTCTTCTTAGAGAGAAAGCTCCCTCATTTGGAAGTCCCATGCTGATAATGATCGTATTAAACTGATCTCGTCCACAATATTCGATAGCCCTCTCTGAAGATCTTGCGAATGTAAAATCCCAACCTGTGTGCGCCAATTTTTGACCAATCGTATCTGCCACGTTGACTTGATCCTCTACAATTAGGACTTTTATTTGCTTTTTCTTTTCATCTAAAACTTCTTCCGAGAGATCATAAGCAAGTTTCGCTGTGGTATCCTCTAAACGTCTAGCTAAGGTTTTTATTAGCTTGATTGTAATCTCTGGGTTTGTAGTTGCTATGTCTTCAATCGGTTTCCCAACTTGCAAAACCGAAGACTCAGTTTTTGCATAAACATCCACGTATCTTGGCTTCCCCAAAATCTCAGACATTTCTCCAAAGATTGCGCCACCTGAAGAAATTTCCGTAATCACTGTAGAGCCTTTTTTAACTTCTAGTATACCCGACTTTAAAATACAGAAACCTTTACCGAACTGACCACTTTCTAAAACTAAATCTCCTGCTTTATAATTAACTGTTTTATTCATAGGTTTCATTATTAGTAAAAATTAAGTTTACCTATTGCAACTATAATTATAAACCCAAGATTGCAATGAATAAAAAACCTTTTAAACTGGAAACTCGTTTGGACTATTTTGCTACAAAATCACCCGAGGTAGATAGCTCTTCATTTATACATCCTCAATCAGTATTGATCGGAGATGTAACAATCGGTAAAGATAGCTCCATCTGGCCTATGGCAGTCTTGAGGGGAGATATCAATTGTATTGAGATTGGATGTGGTTCTAATGTTCAAGACGGCACCGTGATTCATCTTTCGGATGACTTCCCTGTAATCATTGGGGACTTTGTGACCATTGGTCATTCTGCGGTGATTCATGCCTGCACAATAGAGAACGAATGCTTGATTGGAATGAACGCTACTGTCATGGATGGAGTTGTTATTGGAACTCAATCTATTGTTGCTGCTGGGGCGGTCGTTCCACCAGGAACCAAAATTCCTCCAGGATCTTTAGTTTCAGGAGTGCCCGCAAAGGTAAAGAAAACCCTTTCACAATCTAGGAGAGATTCGATTCAGGCATGGGCACAGAAATATATCAAAGTCTCCAAATTTTATAAGAAACAAAAGGACTTCAAACCCTCATAAATGCTCTTGGACTTCGATTTTAATTGCCTGCAAAGATAGAGTCACATCCAAAAATAAAGCAATGGTGGAAAATACAATCCCCAGACCTGATCCGAAGGCGGCAATCAATCCAAAGAACGGATAAAAATTTCCAGTAACATTCAGGATTAAAATTTGAAAAATTACGGTGCTACTACAAAAAATGCTAAAACATAAGCAAACAATAGAAAATCGAAGAATTTGACCTCTCCGGAATAAAATTCTTAGCTCCTCTCGCTTTTTATTGCCTGATGTAGAACTGGCTTGATTGATTTCTGCAGCTAATGATCTCAGACGATCGATGGTTCGTCCTAATCGAGTATTGATTGAAGACAACAAAAGTCCAACTCCTGAGATTAAAATCACAGGTGCAATGCATTGCTGAAGGATCGTATTGAATTGGTCAGGCTCCATTGTTAGACATAAAGAATCTTTTTAAACCAGAGAGTGGTTATTGTAAAGAGGAGGAAATCATACACGCAACAAATTCTCCAGATCTACAAAACTTTCCACAATTGCGTTTGGAACTGGATCGGATTCATTCAATGTTTTTTTGTCAGAAATCCAAATGGAATCGATTCCTGCATTCCATGCCCCTTGAATATCTGATTTCAAGCTGTCTCCAACATGAATCACCTCCTCCGAAGAACAATTCACACGCTTCAACGCTTCCTGAAAAATTCGAGGGTCTGGTTTTTGCCAAGGAAAGGCCCCGCACATCAATACATGATCGGTCCATTTTGTAATTTGCAATTTATCCACCTTCGGTTTCTGAGAGTATAATGGCCCATTTGTAATTACAATGAGCTTATAATTAGAGCTTAATTTTTCCAACAATTCCACAGTTCCTTCAAAAAAGCTCAAGGATTTAATTCGATGATCCATCACGGCCTCCAACCAATATTTAGATTTCTTTAAATCTGGCTTAAAGTGGGTCTGAGAAGCAACTGCAAACTGAATCAATCGACTCCTATAATCGGTTTCATTCTCATCCAAAATTCTTTCACAATCAGAATGCCCATGGTAGAGCGCATTCATAAAAAGAGAAGCTGCCTTGAAACATTCCATTTCCCCATCTATCTGTTCTTGAAAAAGCATTTGACCGAAGAAGTGCTCCCCTTTTCGATCGGCATCTGCAGTGTCGCAGAGAGTGTGATCTAAATCCAAAAATAATGCTTTGTAAAAAGTCTTAAGTTTCATAGGAATCCTGTAAAAATGATCCGATAGAAAACGAATCGCAAACTAAAATACAATGGATAGTTGGAAAATTAAATTGATTTTCCCGAAATGTCACAGTGGTCGCGCTTAAAACTCTAAATTAAAACCACTTGCTTTTTAAAATTCTTTTTACACGATGCGATTGAAATCTAAGATAAGAACTCTTTGAAAGAGGAATTGTATGATCAGTGAAAAACACATTTTAGCGACCGAAGCCACTCACGGAGCTTTGATTGCTAAATTAATTGAGTTGAATCCTAATAAAGTAAATTGGGTTTTTTCTCACAGCACTTTAGCAGCTCGCCATCTAGCCGAAGATTTTGCCTTCTTTCATACTTGGAATCGATCCGTAGAGGAGCTCCCTTATGAATCTTTAATTTTTCCAGAATTATTGGATGACAATGGGTCTGAAAAATCGGGGCCTGAATATTTTTCTAGGTATTGTGATCGCTTGGAGATCCTTCAAAAACTGTCCATTGTTAAAAACAACAACATTCCGTTGATACTTTTCACAACGCCTAAAGCCCTGCAACAAGAGATTCCAGAAAAAGAAGAAATCTTGCAAAGAAAAATCCAATTGGAAGTAGGCCAAGAATTCGACTTTGATCAACTCAAAACCAGCTTATCCGATGATTTAGGTTATTTTACAGAAGCCCTTTGTGAGGGTCCTGGACAATACTCAATCCGCGGGGGCATTTTAGATGTTTACCCGGTGAATCTTCCCTACCCTATTCGAATCGACTTTTTTGGAGACGAAGTAGAGGATATTAAAAGTTTTGATCCGACCAATCAAAAATCGGAAAATCCTTTGAATCAAATTGACATTTTACCCTCGCCTGAGGAACTCAGACATTCCATGGGGTCGATTCAAGATTATCTTCAAGAATCCAATCATTTTTTCTTCATAGATTCCGCAAATTTGAAAGATGAAAACCCTGAGCTCTTTTATTCCAGTCATAGAAATCTCTCTTTATTCGATCGTATTTTTCAGAGAAAAAAAAAGGGCAATTCCAAAGATCGCTTGTTTGAGATACAAGAAAACTCGTTTTCAGGTTGGATCGATTCATTCAAGCCAAAAGTAGTCAAACACAACTCAGAATCGTTGATTCACTACAGAGATTTTCCTTTATTAGATGCGTTGGGTCTTGAAATGCTTGAGAGTGAACAATTGGCTCGCAGAAGGTTTTTAAGAACTTTATTCGATTGGCATAAAGCAGAGCTACAAATTGTCATCGTTGCTGAAAATCTCTCCGAAAAAGATCGTATCCTACAAATTCTATCCGAGGAGGCCTCGGTTGAAGGTCTCCAACCTAAGTTTATTATTGGATCTCTTAGTCAGGGTTTTGTCTATCGTTTTTCTAGGTTTAAATCCAGCCTCCGATTTCCTGAGTCAGGAATTAAAAAAGGCTTTGTTCTCGTAACCAGTCATGAATTTTTAGGTCGGAAAAGAAAACGAAATGTAAACTTCCAACGTAAGAAAAAAGCGATTCACAAACAAATTGATCAAATCCTTGATTTTAATGAACTGGCTACAGGCGATCATTTGGTTCATCTACAACATGGGATTTGTATCTTTAGAGGAATCCAACATTTAGACATCCATGGAACTGAGGAGGAAGTGATTTCAATTGAATTTGCTAATGAAGTGCTCGTTCATCTTCCGTTGGCGGAAACCCACTTACTTTCTCGCTATGTCGGATTAGCAAAGACCTTCCCGAAGCTTGGAAAACCAGGTTCAAAAAACTGGGAAAAAGCCAGGGCTCAGGCGGAAAAAGCAACTCTAGATTTAGCTGGAGAACTTTTGAGAATTCAGGCAGAAAGGGACTCACAAAAGGGATTTGCGTGTGAGCAAGACAATGAATGGCAACAAGAATTCGAGTCCGCTTTTACCCACAAAGAGACCCCCGACCAGCTCAAGGCAATTGTCGATACAAAGGAAGATATGGAAAAGATCCACCCTATGGATAGACTTGTCTGCGGGGATGTCGGATACGGGAAAACTGAAGTTGCCATTCGAGCTGCTTTTAAGGCAGTTATGAATGGCAAGCAAGTCGCGATTTTAGTGCCCACGACCATACTTTGCCAGCAACATTTAAATACTTTTAGAGACAGGATGGCAGGATACCCCATATCCATCGAGATGCTCAGCCGATTCAGAACCCCGGCAGAACAAAAGAAAACCCTAAAACAGGTTTCTCGCGGGCAAGTAGACATTTTAGTAGGAACGCATCGACTGCTCGGGAAAGATGTTCATTTTCATGATTTAGGGCTTTTAGTAGTCGATGAGGAGCAACGATTCGGCGTGAAACACAAAGAAAGGTTGAAGCAAATGAGAGCGACTATGGATATCCTCACTTTGTCCGCAACTCCAATCCCAAGAACTCTATATATGGCACTCAGTGGAGCTAGAGAGCTTAGCACAATCGAGACCTCTCCTGTCGACCGACTCCCAATTGAAACCTACGTAAAAGGATACGATGATTCCATAATCAAGCAAGCCATCCAAAGGGAAATCAGCCGAGGTGGACAGGTGTTTTACCTTCACAACCGCGTAGGAACCATTGAGCAAACTGCCAAACACTTAAGAACTCTTTTCCCTAAACTGGAAATCGCTGTAGGACATGGTCAAATGACTGAAAATTACCTAGAAAGAATTATGGTAGATTTTGTTCAAGGAAGATACCACGTGCTTGTTTGTACAACCATTATTGAAACGGGTTTAGACATCCCTAATTGCAATACCATGATCATTGAGGGTGCCGACCGTTTTGGTCTATCTCAATTGTATCAACTGAGGGGAAGAATTGGGAGATTCAAACAACAAGCTTATGCCTACCTGCTTTTGAACAGGAAGGGAGCCATCCTTGGGAAAGCTCGAAAAAGACTGGCATCGATCAAGCAATTCAACCAACTGGGTGCCGGTTTTCGGATTGCGATGCAAGATTTAGAACTTCGGGGTGCTGGGAATCTACTCGGCGCTGAACAAAGCGGACACATCGCAGGGGTTGGATTTGATCTTTACTGCCAATTGCTAAAGCAGAGTGTTTCCAGACTCAAAGGGGAAGCAATAGGCAGTATCATACGGGCGGAGGTAAAACTTGATTTTTTAACGGCTCCTAAAACTCATAAAAAATCCTTAGGCTTATTCAGTGATTTCGACCCTCCAGAAAACATTCCTTATTTGATTGCAGAAATCCCTGAGAATTATGTATCTGAAGCTTCATTGCGGATTCAGTTTTATCGGAAATTTGCTCAGGCGGACCAAATTGAAGATTTGCTGGATTTGAATCGCGAAATGTTAGATCGATTTGGAAATCCTCCCCCAGGATTTATCGCTTTCACTGAGATGCATAAAATCAGATGCCTAGCCCAAAGTAAAGAGTTCATTTCCATCGAATCAAAAGGTGAAAAGTTAATGTGTCGAAAAAAACGTTCCCAATCTGAACCCTACCTTAAGATAGGAAATCGGTTTCCCCGCTTGACCAATAGAGAACCTCTGATTAAATTGGAAGAGATATTTAATTACATAGAGAGTTACCATCTAAAAGCATGAAGTTTAACGTCCACTTATTTAAAATTATATTAATCTTTTCCGCGTTTCCTATTTTGACTTCGCATGCATCGGCTCGAATCCAATCTTATTTACCCAATGGAATTGCTGCAATCGTTGGAGAAAGTATAATTACCTACGAAGATGTGCGGAAAGAAATGGCGCCTCTGATGCAGCAAATCACCCGTTCTGCCTCTTCTCCAGAGGACATTAGAACCAAAGTGACCCAAGTAAGTCGAGAGATTCTAAAAAATATTATTGATCGGCACCTCATCGTTGCTGAGTTCAAAGAAGAAGGTTTATTAATCCCAAAGTCATACATTGAAAATGAATATGATGACGTTCTTACGCAACAATTCGGGGGCGATCGATCTCGATTTCTAAACTTTTTAAAAAGACAAGACAAAACAGTCCGACAGTTTAGGAAAGAACTTGAAGAAAAGTTGATGGTTCAGGCGATGCGAGCTAGAATGAAAAGAACACAATCCGAGATCAGCCCAGAAAAAATTGAACAATATTACAAAAGGAACAAATTTTTATTCTTACAGGAAGACTCTGTTTTCCTCCAGCAAATATTACTCACCCCTTATGCGGATGAAACGACTGATTTATTACGTCAAGAGGCAGAGAACATTATCCAAAAACTAGAAGGGGGTGCCAGTTTCTATGAAATGGCTCGCACTTTCAGTAGAGATAATATGCGCGAAAGAGGGGGAGAATGGGGATGGATTCAAAAAAATGAAATTCGTGAGGAATTAGAAAAAGTCGCTTTTGCATTGCCGGCAGGTTCCCACAGTCAACCCATTGTTGTCGGGGAACATGTTTTCATACTATACATCAAAGAGAAAAAAGAGGAGGGCGTTCAAGCTCTTGAGGATGTCCGAGATGAAATTGAAGATAAACTGCTAGACCAAATCTCTCAAAACGCTCAAAGAAAGTGGGTAGACAGACTCCGTAAAGAAGCCTACATAAAATACTTCTAGGAATTTCGAGAATCCTTTCCAAATCTCACCATTTGGGTTCCATAAGAACGGATCGGTTGTCAATCACATAACGTGTCGAAAAAACTAAAAAAATCAGATGAATATCATTTATCACAAAAGGAGCTTCGATCAATAGACGAAGAGATAGCCTCGTTTGCATCAGAAAAAGAAACCTGCTTAGAGGAAGCCCATATCGACATTATCCCAATTAAGGAGTCTCAAGTGCTCGCTTTTTGGAATTGTGAATCAGAACAAAGCAACGAACAGGATTTTAGTGAATGCGATCAGAAACTCGTTGTCTCACTGCTGGACAATGACAAAGACAATCGTATGGACATGCCCGTACATGGTGGCAGCAAGCACATGTATTTTGATCTTTGGCAATCAGGCTTATTGGTTGAGGCGATCTTAGGGGAAAACAACCCTAAACCTCTATCAAGCGAAAATTTAAACTCCGATTTCAATGGAGCCCTGAACTCTCAGAATTTTAAGCCCCTAGCCTCTTCAGGCCAACAGAGCACCTTTTCCAGAAATCCGAAAGAAATTTCTAAATTAGAGGATTTTACAAAGTTGGTTGTCACAAATGAACCCGAACAAGGATTGGGTGTTTCTGAAAGGTCTGTCCCAATAAAGCCTCCCTCCCTACGGATAGGCCATTCACCGGAACCCATTCAAAAACTTAAAACCCAACAACATCCAGACGAAAATCGAGATTATTCTAGCTCGGAAAACATGCCCAATCTCCCGCTTTATTGGGAGCTAGAAGGAGTAATCGCAGCCATTCAGTTTTCAGGAAAGATGAAGTTACCCAATAATAACTTAAGTTTTTTTGGACAGGAAATCAATAAGACAAGTGCCCATGAATTTCTCTACTTCTATCCCATTCTTCAAGAGGAATTTGAAAAAATAAAAGCCACACTTTTAGACCCTTTAAACACACATTCTCTCTCAAATAGTGAGTCTTTGCATGCTTCGATCTCCAATATTGAATCGATTTTACATTTTCAAGATTTGAGGGACGCTCAAGTTTTGGACACTTATTTAAAAAGGATTCAATATCCTTACCAATTTTTAAAACCACTCAGTCTGCCCATACCCCCGCCAACTTATTTAATCCATGGATTCCGAGACAATAACTAGCAACAAAGGATATCTTTCTTTTGTTCTTCATGCCCATTTACCCTTTATTAATCATCCGGAATACGATTATTTTTTTGAGGAAAACTGGCTTTTTCAAGCAATCACCGAGTCCTACATACCCACATTGCAATTATTGGAAAGATTAGAAAAAGAGGGTCTTGATTTTTCGATCGTTTACTCCCTATCTCCTACCTTACTCTCCATGCTCGATAACTCCGGACTGCAAGAGCGTTATTTAAGACACCTCGACAATCTTCTCTTAATCTGTGAGGCTGAAATAAAAGATCCAAAGGTTCCTGAAGAACAAGTGGCTCTTTCTAAATATTACAAAACACAATTTGAAAACTGCAGAGCTTACTTTGTTCAATACAAAGCAAATCTAATTGGCAGATTTGTTCGATTGCACAAAAATAAGAAACTCGAACTCATAACCACAACTGCTACCCACGCAGTCCTCCCATTATACAATTCTATTCCTGAGACCATTTTAGCCCAACTTAAGGTGGGCAAAATTGTTTTTGAAAAATTCACAGGAATTGATCCTGAAGGCTTATGGTTGCCAGAATGTGCCTATTGCAAAGGACTAGAAGATTTTATTAAAAAAGCAGGTTATAAATACACTTTTTTAGACACCACTAGCATTGAATTTGCCAGTCCTAATATTGAAAATAATATTTACAGAATCACTCAAGCTAAAAACGGGGTTCAGTTTATGGCTCGAGATCCAGAAAGTTCTCATCAAGTGTGGAGTGCTGAAACCGGCTATCCCTCAGACTCAGATTACAGAGAATATCACAAAGATTTAGCAGATGATTCCGACAGCCCTCAGATTCAACAATATATTGGATACTTTAGACATCGATGCCAGAGCGGTTTAAAATATTGGTCTGTCGCTGAAAAGAATGGTAAAAAGTTGTTTTATGATCCGCAAAAAGCGAGTATCAAAGCAAAATACCATGCAAGGGAATTTATGCTTGATAAGCGCAATCAACTGCGAAACTTGCACCAAAAAGATCAAGAGTTCTTGATTACGGCTCCATTTGATGCGGAACTTTTTGGCCATTGGTGGCATGAAGGTCCCATTTGGCTGGAAGAGGTCATTCGAATTGCCAATCGCCAAGGAGACTTCACCTTAGGCAAACCCAGCTCCTCCGAAAGCTCAGTGAATTGTTCAGTCGAAATCCAACCAGAGGGGGCTACTTGGGGAAAAAATAGTTCTCTGGAGCATTGGGTAAATCCCACTAATGATTGGATTTACCCCCAATTATTCCAAGCAGTTCGCCAATTTCAAAAAATCTTATTGACTCAATTTCAAACAGAAGAAGTCATCTCCGATGAATTGGATAGAACACTCAAGCAAGCAGCTCGATCCTTACTGCTTGCTCAATCTTCGGACTGGGCATTTATGATTCGTACGGGTTCTTCGCAAAAATATGCTTTCAAGCGCGTCAAGGATAGCCTTGCAAGATTTAATTTTTTGGCACATTCTATTCAAAATAAAGACATTCCAAAAAGAAAACTACTAGCACTTGAAATAATGGATGATATTTTTCCAGAGATAGACTATCATCTACTGTCCCAAACCCCGTAACATTTACTGTTGTAGCAATTGCACATGGATCACAAATTAAACAACCTCAATCTATAAAAAAATGGCATCAAAAAAATCGGTCAAAAAAAAGCTGGCAAAAAAAGTAATCGCCAAAAAAGCTCCTCAAAAAGCAGCTAAAAAGGCAACTACAACAGTCTCTAAAACTGTTTCTAAAACTGTTTCTCCATCGGCACCAAAACAGTCACCAACAACAGCCTCAAAAAAGGCCCCAGTAGCGGCGCCTAAAAAAGTAGTTTCTAAAGCACCCTTAAATGTAGAAAATAAAACCACGACTGAAGCGGAGAAAAAAAGCACAAACCCTGCAAAGAATAAATCGAAAACTTCATCGACTGATAGCCAAAGTATTGGTAAAAATAATGAGAGTACTGTTGAAAATAAGAAAACGCCCTCTGCAACCGATCTAGCCTCGAAACAGGTTGAGAAAAGTGTTCCTAAAAAGGCAACCGCAACCGTCAAAGTCTCTTCAAATACATCCAAATCTAATTCTAAAGGGAATCAGAAGCAGGATAAACTGGCGAAGAAATCTCCAATTAAAAAGGTAGTTAAAAAAGTAATTCAAAACAAGGCACAAGAAAGCTCAGCAAAAGAGCCTATTGCCAATGAAATTCCTCTTACTCAAGAAGAACAAACGGGTCCAGATTATTCAAACAGGCCGGACCCCATGTATGTGATCCATATTACTCCTGAGATGGCACCTGTAGCAAAAGTAGGAGGTTTGGGAGATGTTGTGTCAGGTCTAGGGAGAGAAACAGAAATTCGGGGAAATACCGTTGAATATATCCTCCCCAAATACGATTGTATGCGCTACGATCATGTATACTGCATGGATAAATGTTATGAGGATTTATTCGTTCCATGGTATGGTGGAGCAATCGCTTGTGACGTTTGGGCCGCTACGGTTCATGGCAGACGATGTTTTCTTATCGAGCCTAAATCTCATGATAATTTCTTCAATCGGGGCAAATATTATGGAGATCGAGATGATATCTACAGATATGCCTTTTTCAGCAGAGCTGCTCTAGAATTTATTTACAAATCTGGAAAGTCTCCTGAAATCATTCACTGTCATGACTGGCAAACAGGATTGGTTCCAGTTTTATTATTCGAAATTTATCAACACATTGGTTTACACCATCCAAGAGTTTGCTACACTGTTCACAATTTCAAGCATCAAGGTGTCACGGGTGAGAATGTTCTTCATGCAGTAGGCTTAGGGCGTCCTGAGTACTTTATGCACCACGATCGATTGCATGACAATTGCAATCCCAAGGCTGTAAATTTAATGAAAGCCGGTATCGTTTATTCTAACTTTGTTACGACCGTTTCTATGAAACATGCAACGGAAGCGAAAGACGGAGACCAAGGATATGGATTGGGGCACTCTTTGCAAGTCCATCACCAAAAATTTGGAGGCATTTTAAATGGTGTGGACTATGACGTGTGGAATCCAGAAATTGACCCGCTACTCCCTCATAAATATTCAGTTGATGCCATTGAGGGCAAATACAGCAATAAGAGTTCTCTTCGGCAACGTCTCCTTCTCGAGGACAACGAGAAGCCAATCATTTCTTATGTAGGTCGATTAGACACTCAGAAAGGTCTAGATTTGATTTTGCATTCCATCTATCAAACCATAAACAATGGTTGTCAATTTATTTTGTTGGGCTCTAGTCCAGACCATTCGATCAATGAAAACTTTTGGAGAATTAAGCACGAGTTGAATGAGAACCCGAATGTTCATTTGGAAATTGGATTCAATGAGGAATTGGCCCATCTGATTTATGCCGGTTCCGATATGATGATCGTGCCTAGCCATTTTGAACCTTGTGGACTGACTCAGTTGATTGCTCTTCGCTACGGAACAGTCCCGATCGTCCGATCCGTCGGTGGACTTGCGGATACTGTTTTTGACAAAGACTATTGTGATTATAAAAGTCCAGAGGAAAGGAACGGTTTTGTATTTCAACAAGCGGATGTGGCTGGGATCAACTCTGCTATGGATCGAGCCATTGGACTCTACTACAACTTCCCTGAAGATTTTAGAAAATTGATGCAAAACGGAATGCGATATGATTATTCTTGGAATCATCCAGGGGAGCACTATGTGAATATTTACGCTCACATTAGAAACTAATTGTGGAGTCTTCCAATAAAATTATTGAATCTTCCTTTTGGCTGAATGCAGATACGGGTCTTCTAATTTTAAAAAAAGATTGGGATCAAGAGGAACCTCCACCGATTTGTCTTCACTCAGAATATGGGAACAAACCGGTGGACCCTCTTCCCATTGACAAGATTGTTCAAGCGGAACTGACTGGATATTACACAGAAGAGGAGCAAATTAATTTTATATTTGATGCCAATACTCTGCCCCACTTCAATTGGGAGAAACGCAAAATATATGTTGCGGGTGATTTTAATGGGTGGGACCAGGCAGTCGGCAACGAAAAATGGGAGTTAAAACCAGAAACCGAAGTAAGCGGAAAAAAAGTTCTTCGCCTGCGGGTCCCTAGGGCTCTATGCCTAAGCCATGGCGAGGTTCTTTTTAAATATATCTCCGACGATCATTTCTGGATAGAAATCCCGGATCATGCCCCAAATCGAGTAGAAGATGACAAAGGCAATACTAACTACCGATTGACCAAACAACAATCGGACAATTATATGTTCACTTTCGCCATTGAAGATTATCGAGCTCTCACCAAAAAGTACACGGTTCAATGGGAAAACAACGATTGCAATGATGAGTCCCCAGTTGTTCCTGGATATTCTTTCACTCAAATTTCTTCCCATTATGATATGGGCGTTCATTTTAGAAAGGGATACACTGTATTCCGACTTTTTGCACCTCGCGCGACCGAGGTGACCCTTGAAATTTTTAAGGATTTAGAGACACAAAAAACGAGGCAATTAAAAATGGAGATGATTGATGATTGCACTTGGCAATCTCATTGTCTGGGTGACCTGCACGGAACTTATTATCATTACAGAGTGGATGGGGTGAACCTCGATGATACCACACATTTTGACAAAAATTTTAAAATTGTAGATCCATATGCAAAGGCAACCATGGGACCTTTGGGTCCTGGAGTGATCATCAATGAAGATCGATTTCCAAAATTCAAAAAAGTAGATTTTGATCCTCCTGCAATCGAAGATATGGTGATTATGGAGGCCCACGTTCGAGACCTGACAACCTTTGCCCCCATTGGTCTAAGTGAATCAGAACGCAAAGGTTTCAAGGGATTAACAAAATGGTTAGAATCGGAAGAATCCTACCTTAAAAAAATGGGAGTCAACACTTTGGAACTCCAACCCATCCAGCAATTTGATAGTTCGACTGCTGATGAGTATCATTGGGGATATATGACTAACAATTATTTTGCGCCTTGTTGCCATTATGGAACCGAGCCAGAAAAAGCATCCCAGATACTCGAGTTTAGAGAACTTGTCGAAATGGCTCACAAAAAAGGCCTAGCAATCCTTATAGATGTGGTCTACAACCATGTTGGAGAGCCTCCCCATCTACTTTATCTTGATAAAAAATATTATTTTGACTTAGCTAAGGATGGAAGTCTCATGAATTGGAGTGGATGCGGCAATACGCTTCGGGCCGATACTCCAATGGGACGAAAGTTGATCATTGAAAGTCTCACCCATTTAATGGAGTTCTATGGCGTGGATGGTTTTCGATTTGATCTTGCTGAATTACTTGGAATTGCTGTCCTCGCTGAAATTGAGACTGAACTGAAAAAAGTGAATCCTAAAGTGATCCTCATTGCTGAACCTTGGAGCTTCCGTGGTAATATTGCTAGAGACCTTAAGAAAACAGGCTACAGTTTCTGGAATGATGGCTATCGTGAATTCATGGTAAAGTATCTTCGTGGTAAAGGAAACCAAGAGGGAATTATATATTATTTAAAGGGAAGTTTAGACGACGCCTCTGCATGGCCTGGCCAGAGCATCAACTATGTTGAATCTCACGATGATAGATGTTGGATTGATAAGATCACCGAAAATCCTAATTACAGAGGCGATTCTCCAACTCACAATGACAGGATACGAACGCAAATTATGCTTGCAACTTTGATGTGTAGTATTGGCACTCCGATGATCTCTGCTGGACAAGACTATCTAAGATCCAAAGAAGGCATCAATAATACTTATCAAAATGGCAATATAAACGCTCTCAACTACCATAAAATAAAAGATCAATCCCACACGCACAATTACTTCAAAAAGTGGATCGCATTCAGACAATCCCCTCTTGGTAAATATTTTAGATTGACGCACAGACCCAGTTCTAATTATACCGTGCACTATACAACTCATGATTACTCTTCGGTTGCGGAAATTATCAATGTAGACTTTTCAACAGGGAATGAGAGGCTTCTTTTTGCAGTGAATCCTCATGACACAAAAATGTGTATTTATATGCACGGGGTTTGTGCTCAACATTGGAAACAACTAGCCCATCAAGACCATTTCAGTGATGAGGGGTTTGATGATGGATGGATTCGTCAGGAGGGAGAGGGTGCATTGTTGAGTTTACCAAAACTTTCTTGTGGGCTCTGGGTTCAAGAAAAACAACCCCACTGGTGAAATTTACCTAAACTCATTATGCTGAAGTGGTACTTTAAATGGAAGTATCTCCGAAAAGGAAAACGGAGATTCGATTATCAAATCAATGGAGAAAGAAAAATTGGTCATTCTTTTCACCACCATTTGTACGCAGGAGCAGCCAAGCTCTTGAACGTAAGTAAATACAATCGGATCCAAATAAGAAGAAGGAAAATTCTTTATGTAGTATCCCCCCCTTTTCTTGTATTTTTGGGATGGTTTTTGTACCAAAGCTATTTGGGTCTACAATTTTATTAGGATTTAGCCCCACTACTGATTCAGGAAACCATTTTCAGTCTACAAATTGGGTGACTCTCCTTTGAAAGATTTATAAAATATTGATATAAATTTTAGAAGTTTGAGGACTCTTGTTTAAAAGGAAACCATTTTATAGTTTCATTTTTAATGGATTCTATAAAATTAAGAGGATTTTTCAAAATCAACGAACCGCAAGATTTGTCTCTTTTTGAAACTGGAAAAAGGTCCAACCTAAACTTGGGAAAGGGCCGATAAATTGCAGATTTTTTTATTTTTATTTCTGTTGCCTCTGCATTTTTTAGAACAATACTTCACTTCTTCCCAAATTTTTTTCCACTTCTTCCTCCAAGAAAAAGGCCTTTCACATACGGGACATATTTTTTGAGGTAAATTTTGTTTTTTCATGATTTTTCAATCACTTGGTTTGTAGATGGGAGAGCAAACATTTAGAGAATTCAGGTCCTCTAAAATCCCACATCGGAGAAGTGCGGCAGCAGCCAAATTAAAAAATTCCGTTTCATATTCATACTCTAATATGGAAGGGGGTAGCAGACATTTCATCGATTCCGTGTAACAACTCGTTGCCATAATTTCAGCATCATGGATATGACTGGAACCTTTATCTTTTCCGCTCACCAGTGCCTCAAACATCATAACATGTTTTGGTTTGGCTAAAAAGTTTTCCTCATTTAAAAAATAATGAAGATCCGGACTTAAAGATTGAATCCCTTTAAAAAGGTAAATCATGATTGGCAAATTCATCGCTAAAACTTGAGCACCGGCTCCCGCCGACCATGGTCTTCTCCCCTCGCCTTTTCTAGCTTTTGTAGCTAAAATTAAATCCTTGCGTAAGGGAACAAACAAAGGTGCTTCTAATCCTATTATAAGTCCACCCATTTTGGTTGAAGCATCGATATGAACAAACAACTTGTCCAAATCATCCCCCGTATGCTCTTTCTTAGAGTGTGCATCTTTCAAGCACCAACCTATGTTTCCAAGCTTTGGAGATCCGATATCAATCACACATACACTGTAAGGCCTGTCTACTTTAAACAATGACTTCATGATCCATATCTTTCAAAAATTTAGAACTATCCTCGCGAATAGAGCTCTGCTTCTCTTCACTCATTCGATCAAAAGTTCGATACATCATCCCAATACGGGGATTCCCTTTGAGCTTTTCTCGGTTGCGATCCAGAAAATCCCAGTAAAGGTAATTGAAAGGGCAAGCATCAGGCCCATTTTTCTTGGCTACCTTATAATCGCAACTTTTACAATAATTAGACATTTTCTTGATGTAAGCCCCACCAGCTGCATACGGTTTACTTGCTAAATAACCTCCATCAGCAAATAAAATCATACCAGAAACATTGGGAAGCTCTACCCATTCATGAGCATCCGCATAAACAACTAGGAACCATTCATTTACAAACTTAGGATCAATTCCGGTAAGCAGAGCAAAATTGCCTAAAACCATCAAACGCTGAATATGATGAGCATAAGCATTTTGTTTGGTTTCTGATACGCACTGATGTAGGCAATTCATTTTTGTCTGGGCCGTCCAATAGAAGGGTGGTAAATTTCGCTTTGCTTCAAAAAAGTTCTCCGATGAATATTCAGGCATTTTCAGCCAATAGATTCCTCGAACATATTCCCTCCAACCTATAATCTGACGAATAAATCCTTCGACAGCGTTTAGAGGCGCCTTTCCTTTCTGGAAAGCGATCTCGACGGCTTGAACACATTCCAAAGGATCCAACAAACCGCAGTTTAAATAAAAACTAATGTGGGAGTGATACATCCATGCCTCTCCTTGAATCATTGCATCCTGATAATCTCCAAAATGATTCAAGCGTTCCTCAATAAAGAGTTTCAAAACTTCTAAGGCATCTGCTCGAGTAACTGCGAAATAAAAGGGATCTAAGTCTCCAAAATGACTGTCAAATCTCTCAGCGACCATGGCAATCACTTCTTGGGTGATTGCATCCATTTCTCCAACAAAAGATTTTGGAACATTCAAGCCTTCTTTAGGAGGTTTGCGATTTTCGGAGTCATAGTTCCACTGTCCTCCAACCGGATCTTGCCCGTCCATTAAGATGTTATACTTTTTACGCATATCCCGGTAAAAATATTCCATTCGAAGTTGCTTACGACTCTTTGCCCAATGAGTAAACTCAATGGGAGAACATAAAAATCGATCGTCCTCTCTGACTTCAATTGGCAACCCGAAATCGGCTTCCCAATGCTTTATATCTTCGAGCACTCGGAACTCTCCTGGGAAGGTAACAATGATACGATCGAACTTTTCACTCTGAAGCATTCGCTTCACTTCGCCTTTCAAAGAGCCTGAATTTTTTGGATCATCCAGTGGAACAAAGGCAACATTCAAGCCCTCTTCCTGAAGAGATTTAGCAAAATGCCGCATCGCTGAAAAAAGAAAGGCGATTTTCTTTTTATGGTGCTTCACGTGGGTTGCCTCCTCCCAAACTTCACACATCAGAACCCTGTCTTGAGAGGAATCAAAATCAACGAGACTGGATATGGATCTTGACAGTTGGTCCCCTAAAATAAGCCTCAAACTCTTCATAACGATACTTCCTCTAATAATTGAAACGCCTCTTGAGCCGTATCTCTAGATTGGTTTAAATCCACAATAGGATTTGGATACGTCAATCCTAATTGAATCCCTGCTTTGTCAAGGATCTCGACTGGAGCATCCCAGGGGCTGAAAAGATATTCATTGGGAAGACTTGCAATCTCAGGGATGAATTTGCGAACGTAAGATCCCTCTGGATCTAGTTTCAAACCTTGAATGACCGGATTAAAAATTCGAAAATAGGTAGCGGCATCCGCTCCACAACCAGCAGTCCACTGCCAGCTAGCACTGTTATTAGCCAGATCCGCATCGATTAAAGTGTCCCAAAACCATTGCTCCCCATGGTGCCAATGTATCAGCAAGTTTTTGACTAAAAAAGAACCCACAATCATTCTAGATCTATTATGCATATAACCAGTCTGCCAAAGTTCACGCATTCCTGCATCTACCATCGGAATTCCTGTAATTCCCTTTTGCCACTTTCTTAAATTTTTACTGTCTTTTCTCCAAGGAAAGGAATCAAATTTTGATTGAAGATTTTTATCAGGTAAATCTGGATTGTAATAAAGTTGTGAGTATGAAAATTCTCGCCATCCCAGTTCACTGCAAAAATGATCGATATTTTTATTAGAGCCTAAGCTCTGAACCTCATGCCATATGTAATTGGGAGAAATTTCACCGAAATGGATGTATGGAGACAATCTTGATACACAAGGCGTGGCAGGCAAATTCCTCCCTTCCTTGTAGTTGGACAATCCTTCTTTGATAAATTCTTGGTAACGATTGTGGGCCGCATTCTCTCCAATTTCCCAATGAGTTTCTAATTGCACATCCCACCTATTATTAGGCAATAAATTGAGTGAATCTATACCCAGTTCAGAAGGGTCATACACGGATTTTAATTGAACCACTCTTGGTAAAGGTTCTCGTGGGGTCTCCGCTTTCAAACATCCCTTGCGATAGAAGGGAGAAAAAACGGTGTAAGGCTTGCCATCCTTTTTTTGTATATCCCAAGGTTCCCAGAGAAGAGAAGCATTGAATGTTCTTGTTTGAATAGGAAGACTTTTAAGGTAATTTTTTAAAGTTTTATCTCTTTGGATTCTCCAAGGCTCGTAACATCGATTCCAGAAAACTCCTTGAACTTCATAACGATTAAGAAGGTCGTTGAAAACACTCTTAGGATCTCCTTGATAAACAGACAAATGACCCTTTAATGAGGCACGCAATGAATACAATGAATGGTGCAACCAAAACCGACTGGCTCCGCCCATTTTTTGCATTCCAGAATTTTGATCATCTAAGATGTAGATGGGTAAAACATTTCCAAATTTCGCAGCATAGGAAAGACCTGGATTGTCTAACAATCGTAAATCTTGGCGAAACCAGAATAAAACTATTTTTTGTTTCATAATGAAATCTAAGAGGACGAGGGATTTAAGGGCAAAGAGGTCTAAGTTGGATTTTTGAATGGTAAATCTATTTGAAGACCATGCCAAAATTATTCCTCTTAAAAACGACGGTAATCTTAAAAGTTCAATCCTTTTTAATAATCAGGTAAAGGGCTCTTATCTATATTCTTATCCAAATCCACTTTCTTCTTTTTATGCTTGGCAATCCTACCAGATACTCGCTTTCTCCAAAGTCGAAAGCTGGATGGCTTGAGATTATTTCTCATGATCATAATCGTCTCAGACTCGGACAAGCCAGTGACTTTTTCAATTTCTTCAAAGGAGGTCTTGTCACACCAGGCCAACTCGATTACTAAATTTTCATTTTGGGTATTTTTTTTCATAAAAAACTCCTCATTGAGAAGATTATAATTTTACTTTGTTTGTTCGTTGATTGTTCCATAAAGAATTTCTTGAATCGAGTTAGAAAGATTCCATGCAGAGGTGAATGCTCCCTCGACTCTTCCTCCTAAGCACCAATCTCCGCATGCAGCAAGTTGAAGATCTGAATCGATCAATATTGGTGTATTCTCTTTTTGAGCGTTGTTAGCGTATTGCCATTTGTAAAGATCTTTGAAGGCTGCCGAGTTCAAATCCTGACCTAAGACTTGACTGGTCTCATGAATCATATGTTGAATGATCTCTGATTTGGAAACTGCTTTGTATTTTTCAGCGAACTCCATTGAGGAGTGAACCATAAGCGTATACAAACCTTTTCTTTCGGGTTTATGACTATTGACTGCAATCCAGCTGATCTCTGCATTTAAAACATGAGCCGCTTCAAATTCAATGCACCTATCATTCTCAAATCCAAGCATTAAAGAAAAGCAGGGTCGCATGGGTACAGAGGAAAGGGTTGAATGGTATTTGAAAGACTCAGGCAATAGATTTTTTGCTGAGGGTGCGGGCAATGTAGAAACCACCCAGTCGAAACCTCCATGAATAGTTCCATTCTCCTCAAGCAACTGCCATTTGTCTAGTTTGTTGAGAGAGGATATACTAGAACTTGTTTGAATGTTTAAATCTTGTGATAAATATTCAGCCACACAATTCATTCTTGGACAACCTACATATCGAGGCTCATCATCCATCCAATTTTTACGCTCTATTAGGACACCATTTTGGATTCTAACGTGCTTCGCATTCCAACGCTTGATTGTGCCAAGATCAACAAGAGGCCGAATGAAATCTTGGAATACTTTTGTTCTGGCAGTAAAATATTGAGCTCCAAGATCAAAAGAACAAGTATCAGAGTCAAAAGAAAGGATTCTACCGCTGGGGCGATGACCCTTCTCAAAAAGAGTCACCTCCATGAGGTCTTTGAGAAGAATTGCCAACGACAATCCTGAAAAACCTGCACCAATAATTCCCAATTTCAACATATGCTATAAAAAAGTTCCATTTTGTCTTTCTAAATTGTAATTAATGATCACTGTAGAAGGAGAAAAGGAATCCTTTTTTATTCCTTAAAGGAGGGCACTTAATGAGGGACTAATAAACTTAAAAAATTGGATTCTTACAGAGGGATATACAACGATAAAAATCCAGCTTTCAGTCAAATAAAATAAAAAATTTATAGCTAATTCCAAAAACTCCATTAATTTTAGCCTACATTGTATTAAATATTGTCTCTAATTAAAATTGAAGTTAATTTTTACCCATTTCTAACTCTAACCCAAGTTTATCCTTATGGCCGACCCTCGTTTTGACAGTTCTAAGACAAAAAACCAAGCATTGATCAAATGGATCTCTAAAATGATTAAGATGTGCAATCCCAAAGAGGTCGTTTGGGCAGATGGAACCGAGGAGGAATGGCATCGACTCACGTCGATGATGGTTCAACAAGGAACGATGATAAAACTGAACGAACAGAAGAGACCCAACAGTTATTTATGCCGTTCGGATCCTAGAGACGTCGCAAGGGTTGAAGATCGCACTTTTATCTGTAGTTACAGCGAAGACGATGCAGGGCCAACGAACAATTGGCATGAGCCTCGATCTATGCGATCCAAATTGAGAGGCCTTTTCAAAAACTGTATGGTAGGACGCACTCTCTATATCATACCTTTCTCTATGGGTCCTATAGGCTCTAACATCTCACATATTGGAGTTCAAGTTACGGACTCTCCTTATGCGGTTGTCAATATGAAGATTATGACTCGTATGGGGTCTAAAGTTTTAGAGCAACTTGGAGAAAAAGACTTTTTCGTTCCTTGTCTTCACTCGGTTGGAATGCCTCTTCAGGAGGGAACCTGTGACGTCCCGTGGCCTTGCAATCCTGAAAATCGTTATATTGTTCATTTCCCGGAGGACAGAACCATCGTATCTTTTGGCAGTGGATATGGCGGAAATGCTTTGTTAGGTAAAAAATGTTTTGCGTTGCGAATTGCATCCTGTATGGCAAGAGATCAGGGATGGATGGCTGAGCATATGCTAATTCTTGGACTAGAAAGCCCACAAAAAGAAAAAACATATGTTTGCGCTGCCTTTCCTAGTGCTTGTGGTAAAACTAATTTTGCAATGATCATTCCACCTAAAGGCATGGAAGGATGGAAAATTTCTACAATAGGCGATGATATTGCTTGGCTGAAACCGGGTAAGGGAGGTAGAATGAGAGCGATCAATCCTGAAGCAGGATTTTTTGGGGTAGCTCCTGGCACTTCTAAAGAAACCAATCCAAATGCGATTGAATCCTGTTCAAAAAATAGCATTTTCACCAATGTTGCTTTGACAGATGAGGGCGATGTTTGGTGGGAAGGAATGACTGAAAAACCCCCAGCTCATTTGATCGACTGGAAAGGAAATGATTGGACTCCAGACTCGCAAACCCCTGCGGCTCATCCCAATGCTCGTTTCACGGCACCGGCCTCTCAATGCCCAACCATTGATGATGCTTGGGAAGACCCAGAGGGAGTACCTATTCATGCCATGATTTTCGGGGGCAGAAGAGAAAAAGACGTTCCATTGGTGTATCAATCTTTTAATTGGAGTCACGGGGTTTATCTTGGAGCCACAATCAGTTCTGAAAAAACAGCAGCTCAGGAAGGGGCTGTCGGAGAATTAAGAAGAGACCCAATGGCTATGCTTCCATTTTGTGGTTACAATATGGGAGATTACTTAAGGCACTGGATTATAATGGGAAAGAGAGTAGAACTGGCTCCTCGTATTTTCCATGTGAATTGGTTTAGAAAAAATGCAGAGGGCCACTTTATATGGCCAGGATTTGGTCAAAACATGCGAGTTCTGCAATGGATCGTTGGAAGATGTAGAGGGCAAAGCAAATCAAAAGAAACTGCACTAGGATGGATGCCTAAATATGAAGATATTAATTGGGAAGGTTTGGATTTCTCTGAAGAAAAGTTCGAAGAATTGATGCATTTTGTTCCTGAAAAGCTAAGGCTGCAAACGCTCTCTCATGAGGAACTTTTCTTGTCCTTATTCAATCATCTTCCAAAAGAAATGATTTTCGAAAGAGAACTTCTAATTTGCAGACTCTGCAAGTAATTGAACCACTTTGTTGGCAGAACGCCAAGTGCCCTCTATACTTCCCCCTCCAAAGGCATCTCCAGCAAGAATCAAGTCTTCATGTCCCTGAAGCTTTATAGCCTCTTGCCTTGAATTGCTAAAAGTGCTGAAAGTGCTTTGAGGGGCACTGAAACCCCATCTTTTGACTTCTGAATTTGAGAAGTGAAACCCGATGGCTTCTAGCACTTCAAGCATACGGAAATGAATTTCAGGATCCGGGCAAGGGTAGTATTTGGAAGAAAATTCCTCATCGAAATGAATGGTATAACTCCCACCAACGTCTGTGACCCCTTTTTGCTTATTGTCTACAACGACGTCCAAAAATTCGAAATCTGCAACTTCCTGAAATTCCTGAGAAAAAGATTTTGGAATCATGGATGCAATTCCAATCAAAACCAAGGTTTTACGATATTTCACAGAATCAAGCTTTCGCAATTCATCCGGAACAATGGGGATTTCTGAATTTTTTAAAATAGCTAAAGTTTGTGGAAGAGGAGAAGTAAAAACAATTTTCTTAGCCCTTCGCTTTTCACCGTCTTTACTAATCAGTGACCAAATTCCGTCATTCTGTTCGATTTTAACTAAGTGAAATTGATTCTCAACCTGAATCTCAGAATCACGGACTAAATGCTTCGCAATTTCAGTGATCTTTCCGCGTCCCTTATAAACAGGGTTGCCCTCAGGATCTAAAAACCACTCTTCGGCGGCTCCAGCAATGGCTAGGGACTTCATTTTCTCACGAAATGAATCACTTCGACAGCGAATAAATTGAGCGCCCGTATCGAAAGCAGAGTCCGCAAATCTTCTATTTGCTAATCGCCCCCCAACTCCTCTACCTTTGTCGATAATCAGAACAAGCCCGAAGTTGTTTTTTAACAAATCCGCTAGAAAAAGTCCGGTAGTTCCTGCGCCTACAATACACAAATCAATCACGTGTTAAGAATACAACTTCAAACTTAAATAAAAAGCAAAATATAAAGTTCTAAGAATCTTTACAAGAAATGTAATTTTTCTGTATTAAAAATCCAATTCCCATCTCTACTCTTTTTATAAAAGAAACTGGATATTCTGATTGGAAACTTTATAGAGTCGAAGGAGCCAATCTTTTATTTTTCATAGCCTTGTCCATTAAAGACACTACTACTAAAATCCCATAAAGTTGGTTGTTTACAATTGCATCACAAATAGCCAATAAACGACTTTTTTTAATTTTTTCTCCAACTAAAACAGAGTTGCCAATAAAAACTTCACCCGTCACTTTGTCTTTCAAACTAATTCGAGAACTGGTAATCATTTGCTTCTTATCACGAAACTCAAAACTTTGTAAACAAACAGATTCTGCTGAGTCGTCGACAATTTGATATTCCTCTAAAATTGGACTCAATCCTTCTGACAAGAAAGACTCTTCTAATTGATACAATGCGTTTATAATCTGATTGCGATTTTTCATATTGTATAAATTACTAATTTCTTGTGAATTTTGGATGTCATCTGTGAAAATATTTTGATGAGTTTGTATTTAATTGTTGGGCAGTGAAAATTTTACTGTTATGAATGAATCATGTTGATACCCCAAGACTTTCCTTCATTTGAATCCTCCTCCACTAGGACTTTGTCTCCGATCAATTTTCATTTAGCTGAAAACAATTCTCCATCCGATTTGCTACAATTTCTCCGAAACAAATTCACTTCAAAAAAAATAGAAACTAGACAGAGCACTTTTCACAGATGGGACACTTTCGACTGGCGCCTGAACAAAAACAACCTCCTTCTATTTCAAAGTAAAAATAAACTATGCCTTCTCTCCAAAGAGGCCACCCCCCCCTACCCGTCTCCTCCGCCAATGTTTTTGAAATCATGTTTAAAAGGTGCCACGAACAAGCATCTGATTAAAGATCCGAATCTCCAAAACCTGATTGCGTCACATCTTTCAAATCGATCTCTACTAGATCAAGTTCAATACAATCAGCAGTCCTCTCTACATTCCATATTCAACAAAGATATGAAAACAGTTGCATTTATGTTATACCATAGAATCTACTGTGAGAGTAAGTATACTGAGGAGAAACCGTCTTTGTCTTGGGTCCAACTTTTTCCTTTTCGAGGATACACAGAGGCTCTTAATAAAATAAAAATTTATTTTTCTCCTCTTTTAAAGAGTGAATTGAAAAATCCATTTGATTGGGCCCAATTATTCCTCCCCATTTCTCTTAGAAAAAATCTCAATTACAACAACCGTTTGCGCTTGCATTTAGATTCTAATCTCGACGCAGACCAAGCTTTGATAAAAATCTTCAATCAATGCACGAAAACAATCCACTTAAATACCGAGGGGATTGTTGCAGACCTTGACGTAGAATTTTTACACGACTATCGGGTTGCTACCCGAAGAGTCCGATCTGGAATCTCTTTTGCTAAAAAACTCTTTGATAGGGATGCTTTGGAATCAGCAAAAACCGACATGAGAATGCTGGGCAATGCAACCAACAAACTACGAGATATCGATGTCTATTTACAACGCGAAATAAAAATTAAAAAGTCACTCCCTCCCGAAATGAGTGACGCTCTGAATCCATTTTTTTGCGAATTGAGAAAAGAAAGAATTCTTGAGCAGCGCAAACTTAAAAATTTCCTTAAAAGTAATGTCTATTATGAAATTATAGATCGATGGGAACTTTTCTTGAAAGAAAATGAATTTCCGGACAATCCAATCACCAACAAGATTTCTGAAAAAGTTGGAAGCATTGCCAATAAACAGATTTTAAAAGCGCTCAGCAAATTGATGACAGAGGGCTATAAGATAAACCGAGACTCTCCAGATGAAATGCTTCATGAATTGAGAATACATGGTAAAAAATTAAGATATTTAATGGAATTTTACTCCAGTCTCTATTTAGAGAATCAAGTGGAGTCTTTTATTAACAATTTGAAAACATTGCAAAAATGTTTAGGTAAATTCAATGATAGAAGTATGCAACAATTAAAACTCAATGAATATATAAAGAAGCTATGTATTGATAAGGAGAGCATCCCATTAGCAACCGCAATGGGAATACTAATCGGAAATTTACAAATGGATAAAGTGACTTTAAAATGTGAATTCTTTACCCATTTTGAAAATTTTTGTTCCAAAAACAACCTTCTCAACGCCAAAGCCCTTTTTGATTATCAACCAAACTCATAATGAAAACAATTTCTCTCTACAGCATCAAAGGGGGCGTTGGTAAAACGACTACATGTGTTAATTTAGCGTATCTAGCTTCTCTTAAATATAGAACCCTGCTCATCGATCTAGATCCTCAATCTGCTGCTAGCTTTTACTTAAGAATTCAGTCCTCCAAATCATACAATGACCAAAAGCTTCTTAAAGGTCATAAAAAGATTTCTCCACATATAAAAGCAACCGACTTCGAAAATCTTGATCTTTTACCTTCTGATATTTCTTACAGAAATCTTGACATTAAACTAGACGAACTCAAAAAATCCGATAGAAAACTGCGAAGCCTTCTGGAGGACTTTTCAAGCGAGTATGATTGCATTTTTCTCGACTGCCCTCCAAACTTAACCCTTCTTTCTGAGAATATTTTCAATGCCTCAGACCAAATTTTGGTTCCCATTATTCCAACCACCCTATCGATTCGAACCTTTCATCAAGTCTCGTCCTTTTTTAAAGAAAACCAAATTAAAAAGAAAAAACTGAAACCCTACTTTTCAATGGTCGAAATCCGAAAAAAGCTCCACCGAGATTCAATCATTTCATTCACTAAAAGTTTTCCGAAAACGCTCCATGTTCAGATACCAGCTTCTGCTGAGATAGAAAAAATGGGTATCCACCAATGTCCGGTCTTTAATTATATCAGCAAAAGTAGTTTGATTGCTCAAAGATATAGAGATCTCCTCGAAAAAATAGAGACCAAAAGTCATAAAAGCTTTTGATATTCTTCAAAAAATACTCCTAAAATAAATGTTTGATTTAGAACCCTTTACTCCCGATGAAATCGGGCCCCAATCAGGATTGTCATCCCATGAGCAGGAAGAAATCATAAAGACGATCATTGCTGCAATTTGGGCGGATGGTAAAATCCACAAATCTGAGCAAGAATACCTCAATCATATAAAAGAGGTGTTTATGGATCATCCACCCATCGTAAAAAGCTTAAAAAAATTTATTCACTTGAGGCACCCCATCGTTTTAAAGCCCATTAAAATTCCAGCAGCATTGAGTATAAAAGTGTTTAAGACGGTGGTATCTATTTGTTCCTGTGACTTGGACTTAGATATTAATGAAATTTATTTGATGCGAGAAACCGCTTTGATGCTCAACATAGACATTGAACTCCGGCGTCAAATAATTAATGAGTTGACGATCTCAATGAAATCAAAACTTTTAGATCGCCTTCTCCAAGATATGGAGGAGGATGAGATTTTTACATTAGTTGTTGTAACCTTAGAAATCGTATACAATGACAATGAATTAGTAGACAAAGACATTCCATACTTAGAGGATTTGGTTCGGATAACCAAGGAACACAACCTCATTGAGAGGATCTCAATCCATGGGGAACAAATAGAACAAAAATCAATCGATCCAATCAAAGCAGAAAAGTTTGTGAAATTTATGTTAGAAATTTCAATGAGTGATGGGATTTGGTTTCCTTACGAACTAAAAATGATTCGTAAGATAGGAAGTAAACTTCAAATTGTTGAAGAAAAAGTGGAATGGTTGATTTTCTCTATTCACGCTAGTTATAAGATCTTATTAGAGATTTAGATTTATTTTAATCCAGCAAGCAAAAAGATCTGAAATTTTACGGTTTAGTTCTTCTCTGTTCTCTTTTATGGGGGAGCGCTTTCCCAGTTATTAAATATGCTTATAAGCACTTTGAGATAAGCACTTTAGGAGATCAAATTCTTTTTTCGGGGATTCGGTTTATCATTGCAGGATTACTCATACTCCCTTTTTGTAGAAATTTATCGCTGCACGCATGCAAAGCTTTGTTCTCTTTCCCCTTTTTGCTCCTTTGCTTAGGTCAAACTTATTTTCAATACTTATTTTTCTATCAAGGATTGCAACTTTCAGGTGCAGCATTGGGTGCCTTGTTAACCAGTATAGGCAGTTTCTGGTGGATGATTCTTGCACCTTTATTTCTGAAAAGCAAATGGCCTGAAGCAAAAAACTGGATCGGTCTTCTAATAAGCATAGTTGGAATTAGTATCTCTCTCTTTAGCCCTGGGGCTGGTTCAAATAATTTAGAATTAGGGGTTTTATTCTTTGGATTAACAAGCTTGTGCGGCGCTTTTGGAACTTTAGCTATCAAGCCGCTATCAAGAATTATAGAGCCTCGTTTTATGACTGCTGCGTCTCTTTTTATTGGGGGGATTCTTTTGACAGTCACTGCGCTTTTTTTTGAGTTGGAGCTTGATAACTTTTACAAGACTTCATTTTTATTCATCTTATTTTATCTGGCCATAATTTCTGCAACAGGTTTTACAATTTGGAATCAACTGATAGAGGAATTCAGCATTCATCGAATGGCTGCTTATCGGTTCTTAATTCCTCTTTGCGGCGTAATTGAATCCGCTTTATTTATTCCGGATGAGTCCATTGGTATAGGCATTGTTGTTGGCGGCACATTTATTCTTTTTTCTTTGCGTTTCTGTGCCCCAAAAAACTAGGAAAAAAGATAAGTTCTTTTTTATTTCAAACGGATTCTCAATCCATGAAAAAACTTAGGGTTTACCCTTCTTACTGCGAGGCGTATCAAGAGCATTTTTTTTAAGAAATTAAGCTTTGTCCTAAATAACTCAGTTGAGAGTAGAGAATATTATCAATATTATGATTCGAAATGACTTACGAAATTCTGAAGTAGTAGCCTCTGGCTACATCGAAGATTTTCGTATGTTATTGCAGTTTATAAGATTGATGATAAATCAGCGAGTCAACTGAGGAATTTAGGTTTATGGAAGGCGAAGTAAACTCTGGACAAACTCGAAAATTCAAAAATTCTGCGAGCTTCCGTGGATCTTAAAATATTAAATTAGAAAAGCGATTGTCCTCTCTTAGAATCATTGAATTTCCTTACCAAAAAAGACTGAATGCTTTGTCTATACTTAGAAAACCCTCCATGAACCTTTCATTTCATGATTGCAAATAAAGACAAGTAAACTAAAAAAGTAAGCATGTTTCGGTATTTGCTTATTAGAATATTCTTTTTCTTTTATATACTCAGCCAAAACCTCGATAGTAAAACTTCGACCTACACCTCCGGTGAATATAGGTATTTTGAGACCAACAGTCTTCCAGATCATGAGACAGGTGCTTTTCCGAATCGGAACAATCCACATCGAATTCAAGAAAAGAATAAAACTTACCGGGTTCCTTTATATCCAAAGAAAAATGCCTCTCCAATAAATATTGGTATGAACGCTTTTGGAGTCGCTCTTAATGGAATTCTTTTCGATCCCTCTGGAGCTGAATTTTGGAATCGTGACAAGGAGAGTGGATGGCAATACGAGGTGCTTTCAGGGAAGCTTCAATTGGGAACAGACCAGTCCAACGCTCATGTTCAACCCGATGGTTCTTATCATTATCATGGACTTCCCACTAAATTGTATCAGTCCAGAAAAAAAAATGCACTTATGACTCTCTTAGGATTTGCGGCAGATGGGTTTCCAATCTATGGAATTTATGGGAGTGACAATAATAATCAATTAATAAAACTGCAACCCAGCTGGCAATTAAAGCAAGGAAAACGCCCCTCCAATTCCCCTAAAGGGATTTATGATGGAACTTTTGTAGAGGATTATGAATTCATCTCTGGCTCTGGAGATCTTGATGAGTCTAACGGGATCCATGGAATCACTCCTGAATTCCCAAAAGGGACCTATTATTATTTAATCACTGATAAATTTCCTTTTATCCCGCGCTTCTGGTATGGCAATGCGGATCCATCTTTTAAAAAAAAGTTTAGAAACATGCACGACCGAAGAAAAAAGAAAAATTCAGGACCTGGAAAACTCCCTCAAAAGCACAAAAAAAACAGGCCGCATCCATCCCACAAAAGCCCTTTATCTCACCCCCACTTTTAAAAGTCTAAACGGAAATCATGATCACAATTATTTCACCCGCTAAAACATTCGATTTTTCTAATAGAATGTGGAATATTCAAAGTCTTCCTCGTGCAATTAAAGAAGCCGATGAATTGATACAAATCCTGAGATTAAAATCCCCGGAAGAAATTTCAGATTTGATGTCCCTATCTGAAAAGTTAGCCTCGTTGAACACACAGCGGTTCATGAGTTGGGAAAAAAATCACCGTTCTAAAGAAACCAGTCCTTGTGGCTTAGCATTCCAAGGAGATGTTTACAAAGGAATGAAAGCCAAAAATTGGAGTATCTCAACTTCTGAATATGCCCAAAGTCATTTGAGGATATTATCCGGTCTCTATGGAATTTTAAGACCCGGGGATCATATATTTCCCTATCGTCTCGAAATGGGAACGGCTCTTGAAAGCGCAAATGGAAACAATCTCTACAAATTCTGGGGATCTAAAGTCACCCATTTTCTAAATGAGGATTTGAACTCTTTAAACTCCAAAAAAGTGCTCAATTTAGCCTCCAATGAATACTGGAAATCAATCCAGCCTCAAAAACTGAATGCAGAAATCATAACGCCCACTTTCAAAGATTTTAAAAAAGATAAATATAAAATTATTAGTTTTTATGCTAAGAAAGCTAGAGGTCTTATGGCAAATTTTGTTCTAGAAAATAAAATT
>CAJWYM010000013.1 GCA_913049555.1 uncultured Opitutia bacterium | reverse complement strand
AAAATCAGCAATAAAAAAATAGCTAAAAAGATAAAAACAATTCCGGATGTGTAAAGGATTCCACGCTCCTCACCAATAACTGCAAAAATAAAATCGGTGTGTGCTTCAGGCAAAAAAGACATTTGCTGTCTGCCTTGACCCAATCCTACACCGTTGATACCCCCAGCTTGAAAAGCCATGATCCCTTGATAAAGCTGATAGGAGGAATCCGTTCGATTTTCTTCCACATTTAGAAAGGAAATCACTCTTCGAATCCGAACAGGATCATGATAAACTAAAGCAGAAAAAGCAGCTATCCCTGCTAAAACGCAAGGCATCAAAAACCTCAAACGGCAACCAGCCAAAAACAATAGAGTCATGCCAACCAGTGCCGACAGAAAAGCGGTTCCATAATCGGGCTCCTTCATAATCAAGGCAAATACGATACCAATTAGAATACAAGGGAATAAGAATCCCTTCCAAAAGGACTTAATTTCTCTTTGATTTACAGCTAAATAGTGCGACAAAGAAAAAACCAAACCCAGTTTTGCAAACTCGGATACTTGTATCCTTATAGGGCCTAGACCCAACCAACGTTGAGCCCCATTAACCTTGATTCCAATACCAGGAATCAAAACCAAAACAAGTCCTAAAACAGACAATAAATAGATAAGCAGTGCATGCTTCCTAAGCCAATCCAAATTGATTTGGCTCACAAAAACACAAGCAAACAGTGAGAGGATTAGCCAAATGATTTGTTTTCTTAGTATTAAATAAGCACTGTCTTGAAAAGACTGACTCGCACTGTAGATTGCAGAAAGACCCAGACTCATCAAAATTATCACTGCAAATACCAAAGGTATCCAAGGGCTGTGAACTACCCATGATTTGCTTTGGGATTGCTCTCCAACCATTGAATCTTCTCAAGCGAGTGAAATATTTTCAGTATTTATTCAGCTTCAATTACGTTAACAACCGGGATATCAAGGTCTTGTTCGAAGAAATTGTCGTTGATATCTTTGCTATCCAAATCAAGGTCCAAATCCATATCAAACATCGGCTCTTCTATTTTGATAGGTTCTGGTTTCGGCTTGGATTTCACCGGTAAAGAGACTTTCGATGGAACTAAAGTAGCAGAAAAATTATCACTTGGAGAAGAAACCGTCAATCGCTGCCCAACTTTTAAACGATTGGGATTTGCCAAGTTATTGATTCTTGCAAGTTCCGATGATTTCATTCCATACATGGCAGCTATCTTACCAAGAGTATCCCCTCGTTGAACTAAATAAACCGACCCTGTTGCTAGGGGTTCGGAAATGCTTTTGGTAGATTCATTGGAAGAGCTTCTAGATCCAGCCCCTGGTATCTTTAGTTTCTGGCCTATATTGATTCGATCGGTAAACAAACTGTTGGAACTTTTCAATTCTGACACTGAAACTCCATGCATACGAGCAATCTTGCTTAGAGAATCCCCACGATTGACAATATACTCATCCTCTATAGAAGGAATGGAGACTGGGACTTTCGAAACAAAGCTTTTGGAAGTTGATGGAGAAGCACTAGAAGGTAAATATAATTTTTGGCCAATTTTTAAAACCGAATTATTGTGCAAACCATTTTCATCCATGATTGCAGACAAACTCGTGCCAAAAGTTCGAGAAATCTTCCATAGACTGTCTCCTTTTTGAACATAGTAAACTTCTCGAGAGCTCTCTGATACTGTTTCAGCATCTTCGTTTTCGCTGAGATCAAATTCTAAATTAGAGGAATCCGGTAGAACGAGTTCTACGGAGTCCACATTGAAAAAATCACTTTTTTCATCGGGAGAAACTTCCTCTACTACCGATACATAATCCACTTCTGAAGGTGTCTCTGGAATAATGGGTTCCACAGGGCGGGAGGGGAGATATCTGCGGTTACGAATGGTATCAGAGTTAAAATTATCTTCATCATTTCCTTGAATAACGGGCAAATCATCCTTTTTCTCACCAATCAGTATTCTGGCTCTTTCTTCCCCTTTTTCAGGAACCAGAGTTTGGACAGGATTGATCTCCGGTTTCTCATCCATTTGCAAAGTTTGACAACCTGGCTGAAACAGAAGCATTCCTGCAACTCCAAGGTGTAATGAGAGAACGATACCAATTAGTTTTGTAAGTTTCATAAGCAGTTGTGGGCTAGTCGTAAAATTGTCACTTAAAAATAGAAAGATTCGAGGGGTTCTTCAAACCAAAAAAAACTTTGATAAAGGAATTTCCGCGATGCTCATAATTCTCAAACATATCGAAACTGGAAAAACCTGGAGAAAACACAATATCCTCAAAATCTAACTCTAAAGATATCAGATGAGAAATCGCACAATTTAAATTTTCAAAAACTTCACAAGGTACTGATTTTGAGCTTAAAGCATCATTCAATGCATCCTTGGTTTCTCCAATCAAACAAGCATAAGCAACTTGATCTTTGATTTCCTCAACAAAGCGGTCTAAGTTCCCTTTTTTATCTTTGCCTCCACCCAACCAAGCGACCGGTTTGTTGAATCCTTTCAAACCTTGAATAACTGCATCAAAATTAGTAGCTTTAGAATCATTCCAGAATCTTAAGTTTTGATAAGTTCCTAAGAGCTGAAGTCTGTGATTGGGTAACTTGAAAAGATCTGCTGCATGGTTTAGGTCCTCGTCTAAGTGTCCAAGCTCTCTCCAAAACTCAAGTGCCATTCGATAATTTTTTCGTTGAGGAAGTCTGCTAAAAGGGGATTCTTTTGAAATCTTTTCAGCAATTTCTAATTCAAGATTCACTACTTTTGTGTTCTTAGGTAAGCAGAAATTGTTCATTTCGGCGTATTTTGCAACGGATTCGCCAATATAAGAAGTTTGTTGGGAGCTTTTTAATAAATTTAATTTGGATTTAAAATACTCTTCCATGTTTGTGTGGTAATCCAAGTGGTCCTCTGCAAAATTAGTCCACAAAACATGCGTAAATTTCATTGAAGTTAAAGTTTGCGCTTGAAAGGAACTGACTTCGCAAATTAACCACGAATTCTCACCGTTGTCATCGGCGACAATTTGACTCAAAGGAATTCCAATATTGCCAGCTAAAACTGTTCGAATTCCCTTCCGTTCAAACGCCATCGCTAAAAACGAACTTAAAGTTGTCTTACCATTGGTTCCTGTAATTCCAATCAACTTTCCTCTCCAGAAAAAGGATGCAAAATCCATTTCGCCATAGATACATTTACAATGTTTTCTGGCGATTTGCACCCATTTATGTTTGGTTGAAAACCCGGGACTACAAACTACTAGATTGTGGCTTTTTGCTTGGTTTACATCAAAAAGATTCGACACCCCATCCGAAATATATTTTTCATCGTAAACCGTGCATTCGCATTCTATTTTTTCCAACAGTCTTTTAACAGCCAATCCACTCAAACCAAAGCCCAAAATAGCTACTGGCTTCTTTAATAAATCTTGGATTTCTTGGGGTATTAGGATCATCTTAATTTCAAAGTAGCTAATCCAATTAAAGCAAATAGTAAAGATAAGATCCAAAATCGAATGACCACTTTATTTTCATGCCATCCAAGCAACTCGAAATGATGATGTATTGGTGCCATTTTAAAAATTCGTTTGCCCCTACTTTTAAAAGACAAGACTTGTAATATCACTGAAATTGCCTCAATCACAAATATCCCCCCGACAATCATTAAAGTAAAAGGTTGATGGATCATTAAGGCAATCACCCCAATCAGTCCTCCTAATCCTAAAGATCCCGTGTCCCCCATAAAGACCTCAGCTGGATGAGCATTGTACCACAGAAAGGTCAGGCTCGCCCCAACAATCGTAGCGCACAAAATACTGAGTTCCCCAGACCCAGGAAGATAACTTAATAGTAAATAGTCTGCAATCACACTATTGCCTGAAGCATAAGACATCAGACCATAGGCAAAAGCTGCTGTAATAGAGCAACCAATTGCTAAGCCATCAATTCCATCTGTTAAATTAATTGCATTGCTAGACCCAGCTAATACCAAGAAGAAAAATCCAAATAAAAGAATGAGCGGTAAATAATCAATCAAAGGAAATTTATAAAAAGGCACCCAAATCTCATGGATCTCAATTCGAGTTACTTTTGAAATTTTTAGCAAAACCAATGCAAAAATTGTGATCAGGGCTTGACCTAAAAGCTTAAAGCGTCCTGGAAGGCCTTTACTATTCTTCTTTACCACTTTTAAATAATCATCCACAAAACCGATCCCAGTAAGCCCTGTGTAAACCATAATTGCAGTCATCGTAAATACATTCCAGCTTGCCCATAATAAAGTGCTAATTGTTATGGATGCATAGATCATCAACCCCCCCATTGTGGGCGTAAATTTTTTATTGCTATGCAATTCTGCCAGTCGACCCACTTCAGATATATCTCGAAATGATTGAGACATACTAAGACTTTTCAATCGATCCATCAATCGAGGCGCTATTAAAAAACCAACAATCATAGCGGTTGCCCCTGCAAGAACCATTCTTAATGAAATGGAGCCAAACAGCCGAAATGGACCCCATAAATCTTCTAAACCTGCTAAATAGCTTAACATCTTCTAAATTTTCCTTCTCTTAAGACAACAACTTTTCTAACTGAGCATTTCTGCTTCCTTTAAGAAAGACAAACCCCCTCCAATTATCAAAAGTTTCAGAGGCCCCTTGGACTTCTGGATAAATACAAAAAGACGGGCCCATAATGGCATTGGCTTTCTCTTGAAATTCTTGGTCAAAATGGCCCACCATCTTAACAGAATCCTTAGATCTCAAATTTAGAGAACCCAATAATTTTAAGTGAAAAGGGTCTGAGTCCTCCCCCAACTCTTCCATTTTACCCAGTAGAAACAATCGATCTTTTCCTTGTGTTTTTTGATCGAAATAATGAACTGCATCTAGCATCGATAATGGATTCGCATTGTAGCAATCGATGTACACTTCTTGATTTTTAAGAGACACCCACTCCCCTCTATGATGCGAGGGCTTCCAAGAATTCAACCGTTTCTGTATACTATTCTTTTCTATACCTAAATCCAAAGAGATTTTTATAACTTGAATAAAATTTTGAATCATCCCGCTTGTCATTTCGGGAATTACAAAATTCACTGAAAAAGAGTGCGACTCCATTATAAGTCGCACTCTTTGCTCTGCTGTTTCAGTTTTAGCGATATAGGATCGCTTGTAGTTTGTTGTCTTTATAGCATCCAACTTTGAGTCAGATAAAATAGATACCTTAGCCTGAGCAGATGAAATGCCTTTTTGGATCGAAGAGAAACCGTGAGTATTTTCATTCAGATAAGCTCTAGATTTCAATTTGGAGTTTGTGATTAATAAAGATTTTTCTCGGGCAACCCCTTCGATATTCTCTAAATTTTCTAAATGAGAAGAACCAATATTCGTGATTAATACAAGGTCTGCTTGAATCATTTTTGACAAAGAATCCATCTCTCCGGCTTTACTGATCCCAGCTTCAACAATTCCATATTGATGAACTTTAGAATCTAATTTTAATAGCGTCAGCGCTACTCCGATTTCATTGTTTAGATTCTTTTCTGTTTTCAAGGAAATTTCTTCCCCTAACAAACTAGCTAATAGGTCTTTAGAGGAGGTTTTACCACAAGAACCCGTAATTCCAATCACAATTCCATCAAACTGCGATCGATGATTTTTCGCAATACTTTGTAAAGCTTTTAAAACATTTTTTACTTGTAATTGGGGTAAATCTATACCCTCTTGAACCACTTCAACCAAAGCAGCAGCGGCACCAGACTGCTTAGCCTCAAACAAGAAGTCATGACCATCTCGATTTTCAGTTCTAAAAGCGACAAACAAATCACCCTTGTTTAGAGTCCTTGTATCATTGCAAAATCCTTTTACTGGAGTAGCTAATGGCGTTGTCCAAGTTCCATCGGTCCAATCAGCGAGCTCACTTTCATTAAAACAAAGCATTACAATAATAATTTTCTTGCTCGTAGAATTTCTCTAGCCACTTGAACATCATCAAAGGGAATGACAGTCGTTCCCACTTCTTGAAAGGTTTCATGGCCTTTGCCAGCAATTACAAGAAAGTCCTCATCTTTGCAATTTTCAATAGCCAATCTTATGGCATGGCGACGGTCCTCAACAAATTCTATATTCCCTTTCCATGAGGGGGCTTTCTGCATATCCGAAAAAATTGCATCAATCTTTTCTCTGCGAGGATTGTCAGAAGTTGCCCATGCTAAATCAGAAATTTCCGCGACCCTCTGAGTCATCAGTTCTCTTTTACTTTTATCTCGATTGCCCCCGCAACCAAATACTACTAGCAACCTACCCTGACAAATTTGACGAACGGTTTCTAAGGCGTACTTTAAAGCTTCAGGGGTATGAGCATAATCAACGAGAATGGATAGATTTAAATCATTTTCAACTGGTTGCAATCGCCCAGGAACTCCATGGAAATTTGCCAACAATGACTCGACTTCTTGAAGAGTCATTTCCTGAGAAACTCCAACCATTGCAGCGGCCATCCAATTATCAACATTGTAGCGCCCTACCAAACTGGAATGCACTCGAATTTGTTCCTGCTTCCAGGTTAAAGTAAACGCACTCCGATCTGAATAAAGATCGATTTCTCTCACTTGTAAATCCGCATTCTCAGATTCTCCAAAAGACACCACATTCGCTCTTTTTTGAATCAATTCCTGATGAAGTTTTTCCCCATATAGGTCATCGATATTAACTATGGACAATTTTGCAGACGGAATACCTTTAGGATTGATAAATAATTTTCTTTTTACGTCATAATATTCATCCATATCTTTATGATAATCAAGATGCTCATGAGTTAAATTCATAAAAACAACCACATCAAAATCAATACCCTTGACCCTTGATTGATCCAAACCATGACTACTCACTTCCATAATCGCATGCGAACAATTTGAGTCGATCATATCACTCAGCATTCGAAAAATATCTACAGATTCAGGAGTTGTCCTGTATGAAGGAATCGTCCTTGCCCCTAAATCATAATGAATGGTTCCAATTAAACCAGCTTTGTAAGATCCATTGATAATGGATTGACAAAGCAAACTTACGGAGGTTTTACCATTCGTTCCAGTAATCCCAATTGTTTTCAATCTAAGATCTGGAGATTTATAAAAAACCTTGGCAACCGAAGCCAAAGCTTCTCTTGAGTTGCGAACATGAATATAAGGCACTCTGCATCCCAAGCTTAATTCTACTTCAGAAACAACCGCAAGAGCTCCTCGATCTATTGCCTGCTCAATGTAATCCAATCCATCATTTTTAAATCCTGGAATCGCAAAAAACAAAGAACCAGGTTCTACCCGCCTGCTATCAGTGACAATTCTCGATGGAATCAATTTTTCTTCGCCATGAATTTTCGCACCAGAAACACTCTGAAACAAGTCCTTCAATTTAAGAGATCCCATATTTGAAAGATTGTTTTTACCAAATAAGATCGTCTCCTTCATGCTATTAATTTAAAGAACTGTAAAAATTTGAATCAGGAGTCAATGAGGCAATTCCTTTGTCTTGAGATTCGATCGGTTCCATCCCTAAATATCGGATCACTTCTTTTCCAATTCTTTGAAAGGCAGGAGCCGCAACCACTCCTCCGTATCCCACTCCTTTTCTGATCGGCTCATCAACCACTACCGTCATTACAACCCTTGGATTTTCAGCAGGAAAATAACCTACAAAAGAGGCTACATGGGCATTCTTAACGTAGCGTCCGTTCACAATTTTTTGAGTCGTGCCCGTTTTTCCAGCGACTTGATAGCCTTCAATTCGAGCGCGAGTAGCAGTTCCTCCGGGAGCTACTACTTTCGCTAACATTTTAGACATGGTTACCGCTGTTTTCACAGAGATGACGCGCCTCAGTTGTTGGGGTTCAAAACTGACTACTTGTTCTCCATTTTCTAAAACGCGACGAACAATTTGAGGGCTCATCAATACTCCATCATTAGCAATGCAAGATATAGAATTGTGAACTTGCATGGGAGTAGCACTGATTGCATGTCCCATCGGCAATCGTGTAATAGTTAAACCATCCCAACGCTTTACAGGGTGTAAAATACCGTTCACTTCTCCCCCCATTAGAAATCCTGTTTTTTTACCAAATCCAAATGCTCGAGAATATTCATAAAGCCTCCGCTCACCTAGCATCATTCCTAAGTGAGCAGCTCCACGATTGCTTGATTGAGATACAATCTTATGAACATTAATAATTCCCAAAGGATCATGATCCGAAGGCAGTTTCAAAATTTTACCCCGATAACGAACTTTAGCAATGTCGCAGTCAAATTCCCGCTCAGGAGTGACAACCCCCTCATTCAGAGCAGCACTGACTGTAACTACTTTAAAAACAGATCCAGGTTCATAAATGTCAGTGATCGCTAGATTGCGTTGATTTTTGATATCGTATTCCCAAAACTTATTTGGATCAAATGTCGGGCGATTTCCGATTCCTAAGATATAGCCTGTTGAAGGCTCACTTACAATAACAGTAGCACCTTGTGGTTGAAACTCTCGAACAATTCGATCCAGTTCCTCTTCCACTGCGGATTGAATGGAAACATCCAAAGTGAGCTGAACATCCATGCCATTTTTGGGCGCAACCTCTCGATTCCTAAATTGAGCCAATTCTCTACGCCTACCATCTCTCTCGGTCTGCCTAGAGCCATCTTGACCTTCCAAATAATAATTCATGGACTTTTCAATCCCAATACAAGGCACGTTTTCTTTGTTCAAATAGCCAACTACATGAGCTGCCATTTGATTCCCAGAGTAGGCTCTTTCATAATGAGGCTCTAATAGAATGCCTTTGATTGAAAGTTTTTTTGCGGCTTCATACTGCTCCTCGTCCAAATTTTTATCAATCACTACGTAACTGCTTGAACAATTATTGATTGCAGTAGTGATAGAACTTGGATCCGTATAAAGAATCTTCGCCAAATTTTTTATATTATTTGTTTTTTCTAAATCTACAAAAAAAGGATCTGCTGCCAAAGTGAAGCGAGGACGAGTTGTTGCAATTAAATGCCCTTGTCGATCCAAAATATTTCCCCTTCTCGCTTCGATAATAGAATTACTCTTGCGAAGCTTTTCAATTTTTCCCGCATATTGATCCGCCTGTAAGACATGAAGGACATACAACCTACCAAACAAGACACAAAATGCCATCAAAACTGTTAAAAAAACCAAATGGAATCGACCGGTAGAAATATGATTTTGAATCATAAGCCTAATTTCATCTCCGACCTCCAACGAGAAAAACAACTTTCTCTCCATTTTTAGATCGAATCATTCTCTTAGCAACTTTGGAGCCATCCGCTCTTTCTTCAACTACAAACACTTGCTCCGCTTTGGTAGGAGCAAAGTCACTATGCAATGCTTTTTTAAGATTGTAAGGCTGATGAAGAATCGCAATTTTAGATTTCGACTCGCGAGTTTTTCTTTCGATTACTATCAACTCATGTTCTTGTTGTTTGATAATCCCAGCAGTCTGATTTATTTGAGCTCGTAACCAGACAATTCCCAGAGCACTCGTTCCTCCGAAAATAAGAATCAAGATACCCATAAAAATGACTATTGGACTCCAAAGAACATGTTTGATATGCCTCATTGTTTAGAAAAGACTCCCTTCTTTATGGCACGTAGTTTTGCAGAGCGACTTCTAGGGTTGAATTCCAATTCCTCAGCACTGGCTTTCATTGGTTTTCGAGTAAGGGCGGTTGCAGATACCGTCCTTTCTTGCTTAGGTCTTGAATCAAATCGGTCCAAAGGAAGTCCGCACAAAGTTCGGAAATATCTTTTTACAATTCTGTCCTCCAATGAATGAAAACTGATACAAATCAGGATCCCCCCTTCTGCAAGTTTATCAAAAGCTTTTGGCAAAGCTTCTTCAATCACTGAGAGTTCCTCATTCACAGCAATCCTAATTCCTTGAAAAGTCAATGTAGCGGGATGAATCTTACTCAAACGAACGGCTTTTGGACCCACCGCCTCATAGACTAATTGAGCCAAACCATCTGTAGTTTCTAAGACTTCGGAGCCTCTTGCATTCAAGATCGCCTCTAGAACTGGCTTCCATCTTTTCTCTTGACCATAATCCCTCAATGATTTGCGAATCACCTCAGGAGAAGCCGTATTCAAAAACTCACTCGCAGGAATTCCGAGTTTGCGATTCATTCTCATATCTAATGGGGCTGGTTTTGAAAAAGAAAATCCTCGATCCGCTTGATCTAATTGAAAAGAGGAAACACCAAAATCAAATAAGACCCCATCAAATTGATCCTCCAAAATTTGATCCAAATCTTTAAAATTGTAGTTGTAAAAATCCATTCTATTGGGAAATTCATTCTTCAAGGCATCCACCTGAGTCTGGCGATCGGAATCTTGATCCAATCCAATCACCCTAGAGGAGGCGTACTTGTTCAATAACATTCGACTGTGCCCCCCTGCACCAAAAGTACAATCCAAATACAAAGACTGATCGGAGTCTCCCATTAGAGAAACGACCTCTTTACCCAACACTGATATATGACCTGAATGCACTCTAAAATAGATGTTTATATTGTCGGAGAATCTTGAAGAATTTAAACAACAGTCCCTTTTCTTGTAACTCTATCTCATCCAATTCCTTCAATTCAAAAGCGTTCATTCGAAATCTCGGTTTCGACAATCCAATAAAATCTTCTTCATCTTGGAGGCGGTAATGAGCCTTACAAATTGCACCGGTTGCATTCAATTGAAAAGTTAGGCTTTGAGAGGAAAAACCTTTTTTCACAGTCCTAACTCCTGCAGCGCCCTTTTTAATTCTTGCATTTCAGAACTAAGCTCACGTTCCTCTTTTTTTTGTTTCTTCTCAAATTCCTCGAGACTCCAAATTCGGAAATGACTGAGATGTCCTACTAAAACAATTCCTTTTTTGATATTTGCATGTTCACGTAAACCATCAGGAAGAATAATTCTACCCTGCTTATCAAAAGAAAAGGTCTCTGCGTTTCCAAAAACCTGAGCTAACACATCCTGACCCTTGGTGTCACCCATGCTTATTTGAGCAGCTCGATCCTCCATTTTTTCAATCATTCTTGGTGGATGAATTGCTAAACACCCTTCAGGGTCTGGCATCCCTATAAATTCCATGTCCTCAGAGGTTTTTCCTCTCCACTTTGATGGAATTGTCAAACGAAATTTGCCATCCAAATTATGACTGGATGATCCGACAAATCGAATTCTTGGAGAGGTGGACATATATTCTACTGCAAATAGATTATTAAGGATACTTCACCACCTTTTGCCATTTTTCCCCACATGTCAACACAAAGCCCTATTTTTAAGCCATTTATATCACTTTATTTATGAATTTTAGAATACTCTGAGAAGAAAATGAACAATTGAGGGTTGTATCTTGCTCCAAAAGATTCAAAAAGATTTCAAAAAGAACAGATTCTCATCCAATTTTTATCCAATTCTCGTTGAAGTTTGCAGGCTTGATGTTTTGGTCAGTCCCCTATAATTTGAATCTTATGATAATTTTGAAACTATGGAAAAATTGCTTGTTCATAATGCTCTCAGGAATCATCACTGCTCATGCTGTAGAAATTAAGATGGTCCGTTTTAAAAATATGGTGGACAATGATTTTGCTCGAATTTCGGAATTTATTACTGGCAATAAGGACACCCAATCTCGCTGTGTTTTTCGAACACAGGAAGACCGCAAAAATGGTTTTTATTTTATTGTAAAACTAGACAGGGATTTAAACCTACTCCCTAAAGATTCCAGTTTAGTTCTAGAGTGGATTCCTTATGGAAAAACTAAAGCCCAACAAAGCCAATTTTCATTTCATAATTCCCCTAAGCATTCGAAAGAAATTTATATCGGACTGACTGGAAAAGATGCGCCTCAAAAAACTTCCTCTGTTCCTATTGCTTGGAAAATTTCGATCCATGATCAAAAAGGGCAATCATTTGCTCATGAAAAAAGTTTCCTTTGGGAATAATTGAATTCCATTTAATAAAAATTTTTAAAATCAATGCGCATACAAGAAAAATCAGAGGATCCAGATTCTTTTCAAGGAATCTCGAATATGGGATTTCTTGAGCACTTGGAGGAGTTAAGAATCACTCTCGTTAAATGCAGCGTTATTTTTATAGTCGCTTGCATCCTCATTGCATTTAATCTTCAGGATCTTACTTCTATACTTTTACAACCCCTTGCTGAAGCAATGGATTCTACCGAAAAAGCTCGCGAAGTTCTAAGAACTTCTCGTCCGATGGGAATATTTTCTGTAATCCTACAAGTGGTTTTCTTTGGAGCACTAGGTCTCTCTCTTCCATTTATGATGTATTTTGTCGCTGGATTTATTTCCCCTGCGCTCAGTCAAAAAGAAAAAAAAACAATCCTCCCAAGCTGTATTTTAGCAACCCTCCTCTTTTTGGGTGGAATTGCACTCTCCTATTACTTTATTCTTCCGATCTCCTTAGAATTTTCTGTAAAATTGAACGAAAGGCAGGGATTAATCCCCCTGTGGAGCGCATCTGCATATTACGGATTGGTAGTTTGGCTGTCTCTTGCAGTAGGAATAAGTTTTCAATTTCCACTCCTGATAATCCTCTTCGCTTACCTAGAGTTAATTCCCATCAGCAAACTGAAATCCTCTAGGAAAATTGTATTCGTAATTATGATGGTCTTTGCAGCACTCATCACTCCTGGAGGAGACCCAATTACTCTAGTGTTACTGACTGGAGTATTGTATGCGCTCTATGAAATTGCTTTAACGATCAGTAAGTTTCTTGTTGGTAGGAAAAATACCTAAAAATCCTTTTTCAAACCTGTGAAAAAACATTTTCTTGTAGAATTTAACTTGAATAATGCAATAGAAATTTAGATTCAAGCGACAGATATTAGAGCGAAAAATATTGTTAAATTTTGATAGTGAACCTTTATGTTCCGCAAAGGTTGTCACAATCCCTTTCAGCCGAATCTATGAAGCTTGGAATTAAATTTTTGATGATGAAATCTTAAATAATTTGGGATTGCAGTTTATGAAAGTTGAAACAGTTTCTCAATGGCTTTAGCTAATTTGACCACCCCATTTTCTCGAGGCAAAACTTTCATATTTATCCACTTTTGAATACCATTCAACCATTTCATTTCCAAAAATTCTTTTTCCGTGATACCTGACCCATATGAGTTGCGAGACGCATAAGTTTCCATTATAAAAGACTCTCTAAATTGATCTCTCTTGATATGCAAAAATGGAATCCCCAAACAATAGGTTTCAGAGTAAGTGCTATACCCCATTTTCCCTACAACAAGGTCACTAGCAGCAATTAGATCCGGATGATAGACACGGCTCTTTCGACCCAGTTCGATCCTATTGCCGAATTTTTCAACTTCAAAATTTCCGGTGTTTGGTAAAATAAAGATACATCCTGATCTCTTTTCCAATAAAGAAACAGGGATTTTAGATCCTTCAATTCCTCCCATGGAAATACTAACAATTTTTTTATCCTCCGGAATCTCTAACTTCTTAAAGAGCTCCTCTTTAGATTGATAAACCCTTCTCGCTACGGGTTTTACCTGAATAATTTCCTGTCTTCCTTTTTTAGAAGGCAAGCAAACCGGCTCCGTTTGTATTCTTAAATCCGCTCGAGTGAACCAATCCTCCAAATATTTTATAACTTTATCTGCATTCTCTGCTAATTTATTATATCCACTGTAAATCCAATCCCAGGTAAAATTTTCCACTAAAACGGAAGGGACTCCCAACTTTTCGGCAAAATAAATACCCATGGGAGCAATGTCACAAACAATCCCATGAATTTGCAAAGATTCTAGTTTTTTAAGTACCTCGGTATTGTTTTGTTTACCAAAAGGAATCCGTTCCCTTAATTCCATTAAAGTAGCTTCTATATCTTCCTGAAATGGACTTTTTTGAACAAGTCCAAGATCACAATCTAAATAATTATATCGGTAAGAAATGCCTATTAAACTTTCTTCAAACAGCCATTTGGGGACTGTGGTAAAAATCTCAAATTCCAGATTAGCATTCCGACTAGCAAGCTCAGCGATCCCAGCACATGCTCTAGTGGCATGACCGAAACCATGAGGGGTAATAAAGTAAGCAATTCTAGTTTTATTGATTTTCACAGGACTGAGTCAGAAGAAATGAAACTCATAAATGAATTTTAACAAAAAAATTAAATAACAGGAACAATTTCATAAGTAGCATCGGCCCGCTTTTTAATAAGTTTAGAAATTTCCAAAGTAATCAAAGCAATAGATAACTCAGATATATCGAGGCACGTACGATCTGACAAAGTTTCTAGACCTAAATTCTCACCACCCTTGAGCAAATTAATAATCTGCAATTGCTCTGGGGGTAAGTCCTCGTAGATCGATTTATTCAAAAGAATCCCCTTTGGCTTAGAATCTTTCTGAAAATTAAATTCCATTTGTTTTTCAAAACTCAACTCATCGACAATTTGTTGCGCGTTTGTAACTAACACAGCCCCATCTCTTATTAAATCGTGACATCCTTGTGCAACCTGACTCTCTATTCTTCCAGGAATTGCCATAACTGTTTTGCCATATTCCATGCCTAGGCGCGCACTGATCATACTCCCACCATAGGCAGCACTCTCAACAACAAGCATGCCGTCGCACATTCCAGCTATAATTCTATTTCGACGAGGAAAAGTTTGCTTGTCCGCTCGTCGATTGAACGGAAACTCTGAAATGAGAGTCCCCTCAGTTTCCATTTTTTTAAATAAATCTACATGCTCAGGTGGATAGATAATATTAATTCCACAACCTAACACACCCCAAGTATCCCCCTCAACTTCTAGAGCACCCTCATGGGCAGATCCATCTATGCCGCGAGCCATACCAGAGACAATACACACACCTGCATTGGCCAATTCCCTGGAAAGTTTGCGAGCAACTGTCAACCCATAGATGGAGGCTTGCCTAGTTCCTACAATCGCCAATGTTAATTTGCGGTGCATATACTTTCCTTTGATATAGAGTCCAATGGGTGCGTCAGGAATATTCAAAAGATTCTTTGGATATTCTAAACACTCACAACTAACAAAGCGTGTATCAGTCGACTTTAAGACGAACTGCTCTCGTTCAATATTAAAATAATTTTCATGCGATGTGATAACACTTGAAAGTTTATCCCCCACTCCTTCTAGTTTTTTAAGTTCTGAAGCAGAAGCATTAAGGATTGCAATTGGATCTTGATCAAAGCTCTGCATGATACGGCGAAGCTTAATGGGACCAATACCTGGCAATGCATTCAAAGCCATAAAAGCATTTTTTCTATTCATACTTCAGGAAAATAAAGCTCACTCTTATTTAGAAAGAATCCCAAACCCAAAAAATTGGGTGTGGAATGTATAATATAAAGTTTCCAATTCAAAGAGATCAGACTATTCTAATTTCTAATGGTTACAAGTACTGTAGAAAATTATTTAAAAGAAATCTTTCTTTACACTCATAGTCAATCTACCGATAAGATGCCTATGGGCGAAGTTGCAATTGCTCTTCAGGTAACCCCTGGAACCGCCACAACTATGATAAAATCTTTAGAGGACGCTTGTTTTGTTAGCTACACTCCTAGGGTAGGAGTCCGCTTGACTGAATCTGGAGTTCTCCAAGCCACTCGAGTCGTTCGCAGACACCGACTTATTGAATATTTTTTAGTAGAGACTTTGGGGATGGACTGGAGCGAAGTTCACACAGAGGCAGAAGTTTTAGAGCACTCGATCTCAGACAGAGTTTTAGATCGCATAGATGAACACTTAAATTTCCCCAAAAGGGATCCTCATGGCGATCCGATACCTAGAAAAGATGGGTCTATTTCAATCGACAATATTATTACCCTTGATGAAACTCAAGAAGCGGTATTCTATCAAATTGTTCGTATTACGGATCAGTCCAGTAAATTCCTTAATTTTATATCTCAAAGCAAACTCACTCCCAATACTCTGATAGAAGTTCAATCAATCGATCGAGCTGGGGATACGATCTCTTTAATTATAAACGAAAACGAACCGATTACTTTAGGCATCAGTGCTGCCAATAAAATCTTGGTTCAGGCTCCCTTTTAAAATCTCTTTGATTCTTCCGATGCAGAATCTTGAAATGAACGTAGAAGTTGAGGGAATACTTCAGCATTTAAAGAAAAAGAACATTCCTGTTTTTATTGCCTGCTCCGGAGGCGTAGATTCCATTTGTCTACTCCACTGGTTTTTGCATCAAAATATAATTCAATTTTCAAATATTAAAGTTCTTCATTTCGATCATCAAATGAGGAAGGACAGCTATTTGGATCAAAAACCAATCCTAAAGATATTAAAATCATATCCAATTCCGTTTATTAAAGAAAAAGTCGATAAAGGACAGACTCTTTTGAATGAACAAGACGCTAGGAATGCAAGGCTCCAATTTTTTCAAAGACAAATCACCCCCGACAACCCAAAATGTTATTTACTTCAAGCACACCATGCCAATGATGTTGCTGAAACTATTTTGATGTCCCTTTCAAAAGGAGGGGGCATTGATGCGTTATCCTCTCCAAAGCCCTGCTCTCAATTGGGAGATTTGATCATTCTTCGCCCTTTTATTGAAATTTCAAAATCAGCACTTCTAAAGTACGCTCAATATTCTGGTTTAGAATGGATCGAAGACCTAACCAATAAAAATGAGAAGCATTTGAGAAATCGAATTCGAAAATCTGTTATTCCAGCACTACAACAAAACATGGACCCAAATCGAGATTTATTGAAAGGAATCTCGCTGAGTCGTTCACAATTAGAACTCGATGCAGATTGCCTCAATCAGATTGCTTGCAACCTATATAGGGAAGCAAAACAAAATGCTTCCTCTTCAAATCAATTGGTTTTCAAACAAAAAAAAGAACTCCACAAAAGCACTTTTAAAAGAATTCTATATTCTTGGGCCAAAGATATGAATTTTCAATCTTACCTGAATAGTAAGAACCTATCTCTAATTATCGATGCATTCTTTGATTCCCAAAGAGCAATCATCTCTTTAAGCCCAGATTGTTCATTAGAAATTTTGAATGATACCTTAAATTTTGCTCAAAAAACAAAAGTTTCTACACCCAATTGGAAATTGAATTCTATTATGGTGAATTCTTGTTTTGAATTGGAAGGTGGTTTCAAATTTGAAACGACTAGGGTAGATTGGAAAAGGGGTTCCGTTCATTCTTTCGATAAAATCGATACCAAGGAAGAGTGTTGGTTAGATGCAGATAAAGTATTTAAAGGGGGAAAAGAAATTTTGATCTTAAGGCCTTTAGAGACTGGGGATCGCTATCCACCTTTGGGAATGCAGCAAGAAAAAAAATTAAAAGATTGCTTCATCAATCGCAAAATCCCAAAGCTCCTCCGAAATTTTTTGCCTGTCATCTTAAATAACGAAAATAAAATATTGTGGGTGCCAGGCTTGTTGCCTTCAAACTCCTACAAAATCAATGAAACCACTCGGGTTGCATTGCGTTTGACAATAAAACTTAATTCGGAATACTGGAATATTTTATCTATCTAGAAGCTCATCATTTACACAGTGAACAACCAAGAAAACAATTCAAAAGGAAAGGCCCCAAAGCCAGACCGATTTCAACCCAAAGTATTAATGATTTGGGGTATTATAATTTTTGCCATCATCGCATTGTGGATGACCAACCCCACTAGCAATGTTGCTAAAAATATTATGAGCATTCCCGAGATCATTCTTAAAGCAGAGCAAGGGGTGATTGTTAAAGGGATTATCGAAAGTGACCCTAGTGGAGGTGCAGATTGGCATGTTATCCGCGGAACTATGAAAGTAGATCCTTCTCAGCAAATAATTGACCCAACGAATTCTCTTGTGAATAACAGTGGAACTCAAAGCTTTCAAGCAGAAGGCAAGCTTACTGAAAGCAACTATGATGCTCTTCGGAATGCAGGACTTTCAGAGAAAAGAAGCAGCACCATGATGAAAGACATTTTGGTAGGTTTTCTTCCCTTCCTGTTGATCATTGGACTTCTTTACTTCCTCTTTACTAGGCAAATCAAAATGGCTGGCAAAGGAGCCATGAGTTTTGGGAAGAGTAGAGCAAAAATGCTTACTCGAGACAAAGACAAAGTAACCTTTCAAGATGTCGCTGGGTGCAACGAAGCAAAAGAAGAAGTTTCTGAAATTGTTGATTTCCTCAGAGATCCCAAAAAATTCCAAGACATTGGGGGTAGAATCCCCAAGGGAGTTTTGATGGTGGGTCCCCCAGGTACTGGTAAAACTCTCCTTGCGAAGGCAGTAGCAGGAGAGGCCGACGTTCCTTTTTTCACAATTTCAGGCTCAGATTTTGTAGAAATGTTTGTAGGTGTAGGTGCCGCTAGAGTAAGAGATATGTTTGAACAGGGTCGTAAAAGCGCCCCATGCCTTATTTTCATAGACGAAATTGACGCTGTTGGAAGACAACGGGGTGCTGGTCTTGGCGGTGGCAACGATGAACGTGAGCAAACTTTAAATTCACTTCTTGTCGAAATGGACGGATTTGATGGTCATGAAGGGGTCATCATTATTGCAGCAACGAATCGCCCGGATGTTTTAGACAACGCACTCCTCAGACCGGGTCGTTTTGATAGGCAAGTGGTTATTGATTTACCAGACCTTGAAGGACGTGCAGATATTTTAAAAGTGCATGCTAAAAAAATCAGCTTATCAGAATCTGTTGATTTGACCTTAGTAGCTCGAAATGCTCCTGGTTTTTCCGGCGCAGATTTAGCCAACTTACTGAATGAAGGCGCTTTGATTGCTGCTCGATATGGCAAAAAAGAAGTTTCCATGAATGAAATCGATGAAGCTAGAGAAAAGATTTCATTCGGTCGTGAACGCCGGCGACTCATGGATGACGAAGATCGCAAACTCACAGCCTATCATGAGGCAGGCCACGCAATTATCCAAGCAGTTGTAGATGATGGTGTTTTGCCAGTTCATAAAGTAACGATAATTCCAAGAGGACAAAGCCTTGGAAGTACAATGTTTGTTCCAAAGAAGGATATGCTTAGTTATACTAAGAAGAGGCTTACCAATCAGATTTGTTGTGCCATGGGTGGAAGAGCCGCTGAGGAACTTGTTTTGGGAGACATTTCTAATGGCGCTGCTGGTGATATCAAAATGGCCACTAAAATAGCAAGAAACATGGTCTGTGATTGGGGAATGAGTGACCTAGGCCTGATTGCCTACGGCGAAAATCAAGATCATGTATTTTTAGGCAAAGAAATCGCTAGGAATCAAAACTACAGTGAAGAAACTGCCAAGAGTATTGATAGAGAGATTTATTTGCTCATAGACACTCAGTATAAAAGAGCGATTGAGATCTTAACTCTGAAAATGGATTCTATGCATACTTTAGCTGATGGTCTCCTGGAATACGAAACTCTCGAGGGAAAGCATGTCCATGAGATTTTAGATCATGGTCAAATCCAATCAGAAGTTCATCCAACTAAAAGAGAAGATAAAATGGAGAAACCGATCGCAGAAGAACCCCCTAGCAATGATACCGTTAAAAGTGTTGAGAAAAAAGACATCGATTTAGGTCCAGACGCAGCCGGTCTTCCAGCATCCTGATTCCATTAAATCTTTAATTTTTTAAGCCTAGAATTACAAATCGTGATCTAGGCTTTATTTATGAGTAGATAAAACTATAAATAGAAAATGAAGTTCAAAAACGAAGCCGAATCCCTCATGCAGCTGAATTAGAAACTGAATCTAAAAGACCATGGATCCTTTTTTTCAGCCAGAATATCTATCAGGATTTTTTCTGCTCATTGCTTTCCTATGGATCCCTCGTATTTTTTACCTTCTAGCAAGTCTAATTCATGAAATGGGTCATGCCTTTCTAGCCAAGATCGTTGGTGCAGAAAACATTGAGGTTCAAGTAGGCTATGGAGGCAAATTGCTCTTAAAACTTTCTCTGAATCTCTTAAAATTTAAATTATTCAATGCAAAAGATTGTCATGGAACCACTTCCTACAAGTTAGAAGATACAAAAAAAAAGGCTCTCATTCTGGTAACTTTAGGGGGCCCCCTCTTTAGTTTATGCTTCAGTATGCTAACTATTTATCTACTTCATTCATTTTATGAAAATCTAGGCTTTGGCTTTCAAATAGGGTTAATCATTGTTTTTATTACCAACGCCAAATTTTTTATTTTAAGTGCCATACCAAAAGTGTATCCTGCAAATAAAAATTTTCCATGTGGATGGAAAACAGATGGACAAATAATTCACGAACTCCTTAAAAAGAAAAATGATCATTGAAAGCTTTTATGTAGCATCTATTGGTGCCAACGTATTCTACGGAATCTGTATTGTTTTTATGATCTATCACATGTCTAAAGGCTGGTCAGATGGATTCGGTAGAAAAATTTTCAGTTTGATAGCAATTATAGCTGGATACTTAGGGGCATATTATATTGGGCCTACTCTAGTACCGATCCTTCAAGATCAACTCGACTGGAATCTCAGTTTATTAAGATCCATTTCCTCTCTCAGTTGTGGAATTCTAAGCTATTTTTTCATTAAAGTTCTAAGCCTTTTTCTAACGAAGCGAACTCGGGATCATGAAGGATTGAGCAAAACAATCTCAGGATTAGGAGGAGCCTCCCTTGGAATAGGAGTAGGTTGTATCTGGATTTTAATTTTTCTTTCTGGGATTAAATTTCTTAATTCTCTGATGAATCAAAACCCGCTTGAGAATCAAGAAAATCCACCGGGATTAATCGGCAAGACATTCCACCATTTAAACAATTTAGTGGAAGATAGTTCCGTAAAACAAATCTATAAAAAAATAGATCTTGTCCCAGATTCAGTCTACCGACTTTCCGCGAAATCTGCGAATATTTTAAGAGACAGTGAATCCCGAGATCAACTGATACAGAGCCATGAGTTCAAACAACTAATTCAAGATCCACTTTTAAAGAATTTTTCCAAAAATCCAGACATTTTTCCTTTAATTCAAAACAAAAATTACAGTCAGATTGCCACTCACCCCGAAACTTTAAAACTAATTAAAAATCCAGAATTTTTAAAGCTTATTGACAAATATTCACTGGAATCAGCGATGGATCGATCCCTCAGAAAATGAATATTTTCATAGGAAAAGAAATTTTTGCTAAGAAATTGAATGGCTTTCTGGTGCCATTTTGCACGGTTGAAATTGAGTTTTACAGAAACGATCTCACCCAATCAAAGAAACCCCTTTTAAATTGCTCAAAATTTAAGAAAAATTATTGTAATTACTAATGAGCAATCCAAATGAGAAAATTATCCTCGCTTTAGATCTTGATGATCTTGAGCAATTAGAAAAAATTGTTTGCCCACTTCAAGGGGAGCTAAAATGGGTGAAAATTGGTCTTCAATTGTTTACTAAATATGGGCCCTCCGTTGTAACTCGTTTTGCAAATTTAGGTTTTTCTGTATTTTTAGATCTTAAATTGCATGACATCCCGAACACCGTGTCTTCGGCAGTGCGAAGTTTAAAAGATTTGCCAATCGGAATGCTTACAATTCATACATGCGGTGGCAGTGAAATGATTCAAGCCGCTGTAGAAAGTGCGGAGAAAACCAATCCTAATTTACTTATTTTGGGAGTCACCGTTCTAACCTCAATGGATCAAGTCGCCTTGAACGAGGTTGGCGTTGATAAAACACCCGAGACCCAAGTTTCAGACCTAGCCAAAATAGCGATTGATTCAAACCTCAAAGGATTGGTCTGTTCCCCTCTAGAAGTTTCAAAATTGAGAAAAATGCTTGGAACGGAACCTTTTTTAGTAACGCCGGGTATTCGTCCGAGTGGTGCTGATTTTCAAGATCAAAAAAGAATTATGACTCCTGCTCAAGCGATTGAAACGGGCTCTTCCTTCATTGTTGTAGGGCGACCTATTTTAATGGCTTCTAATCCGCTTGTAGCCTTTAGATCCATTGCATCAGAAATCAATGTCTAAATTTTCTCATACAGCGGCTGCTGTTTTACTGGCAGGAGGTAGAAGCTCGCGTATGAGCGGTGTTGTAGAGGATAAAATATTATGGAAATTGAATCAAAAACCAGTCATTCAATACAGTCTGGAATCTTTTGCATCCTTACCGTTTATAGTCGAGATTGTGATTGTCGTTCGAGACAAAGATCAAGAAAATTGTATTCGAAAAATACTTCCAAACTCAACGCATGAACTGGACTTTACTTTTTGTATCGGCGGAGAAGAAAGGCAAAATTCTGTGTACAATGGTATTTGTGCATCTAAAAGCAAACCAGATCAAATATTTATTCACGATTCAGCGAGGCCTCTTTTGCGACCTTGTACCATCAAAACAATGTATCAACTCTTGCATAGGGTTTCTGGAACTACCCTAGCCCATCGTTTAACCGATTCAATCAAACGAGCAGTGAATCCAGAACCTACTCAATCCCCGTCCTCTTTGGTGGATGTCAATCGTTTGGCTCTTTGGGCCATGGAGACTCCCCAAGCTTTTCATTATGATACAATTAAAAGAGCCTACCAAAAAGTAATGGAAGAAAAAGCATTCATCACTGACGACAATGCAGCCTTTGAACTTTTAGGTGAAAAAATCCAAATTGTAGAAAATACATGTTTAAACCCAAAAATTACCTATCCTCAAGATCTCTCTTTTTTAGAATATATTATTAAAACACAAAATGAAACAAACTAAACGATTGCAAGTATTTGGAATTGGCTTCGTCCTTGGATGCCTAGTTGTAAGCTTGATTATTGGAGGCAAAAAGGCTGAAAAAGATGCGGTTGAAAAAGCGTTGCAAACCCCTCAAAACCAGACCGAATCAGGGGAATATTCAGAACCTATTCCGATAAATTCTCCCAAACCAATTCTAGCAGGGAGAATACAAGAATTTAAAAAAGAAGTATTAGAAAATGGTTTTGAAAGACGCAGTTGGTTGCTTAAGTTCAATCATAACTATACTTGGGTTCAAATGGATCAATTCGATACGGATGAGGGAATCCGATATAGATATATAGCTGCGGATCAAATTCAAGTAAAAGTCAAAGAAGGAAGTGACTCTAGGGCTTTCAGAGAATCACTAGACCCTTCGATGTTTCATTATCGTGAATATCATAAAAAACCAAAGCTATATGTAGTTGGAATCAATCATCCGCATATTGACTCCGTATCTTTGGCGCTAATAAAAATTAAAGAAAACCCCTATGTAACTTGGGCAGAATCAGACAAAATCCTTTTCAATAAATAGTAGTGAATTCAATCCTTATTCAGTGCCATTCATTCTTGCTGGCGATCCCCTTTCTGTTTTCAAGCATGCATCCCTTACTTGCTGAATCCAGAAGGTTTCAACTTGATAGGACGATTGGTGCAGCAACGGAACCGAAGAAAAATGATTATGGAGAAGAAATCCTTCCTTTTTCCTTCTTAACAAATTTCGAATTTGAAATTGAGCAAAAAGAAATCTCTGAAGGTGAGTTTGAATTTTTTACAAATTCAGAAATTCCAGATTCAATCCTAAATAAACAAGGACAACCAATAGAAATTTCAGGATTCATGCTTCCCATTGAATTAGATGATGATGGCAAAATTACTCTTTTTTTGCTTCTTGCAAATCTTCAAACCTGCTGTTTTGGAGATAATATTGATTACAATGAATGGATTGTAGTTACAGTTCCTGATGGAACAGATGTATTTGATCTTGAAAGATTGATTACAATCCGAGGAGCCTTAGAGGTGAGGGCTGATTTTGAAGGGGGAGTCTTCAATGGTCTATATCACTGTACAACGAATCATGTTTTCATTCAATGAGTTTGATTCTCGAAATACAAAACCTGCAAAAACAATTTGGAAAGAACACAATTGTCAATGTTCCCGAATTCTTTCTTTCGCAAAGTGAATCCATTGCAATAAAAGGGGAAAGTGGGTCCGGAAAAAGCACTTTCTTAAATCTATGTGCTGGTATTTTAAAAGCCTCTCGAGGATGTATTAAAGTGAATGAAATTGCTTTATCCAATTGCTCGGAATCAGAGCGTGACCATTTTAGAGCCAAAAACATTGGATATCTCCATCAACAATTTTTGCTTCTTCAGGGATTTTCAGCCTTAGAAAACTTAATGATTGCTATGAAAATTGCTGGCCATGTAGATGAATACTTTGCTTATAAATTACTAGAAGAGCTTGGAATTTCTCATCAGAGAAACCGTCTGCCGAAGCAAATGTCTGTTGGTGAAAAGCAAAGACTTGCCATTGCTAGAGCTCTCGTTAACAAACCCAGTCTTTTACTAGCAGACGAACCAACTGCAAGTTTAGATGATGAAAATTCAGCCGTTTCGATTGAACTCCTGCAGAAATTAAGCTCCGATCATAAAACAGCTCTGCTTGTAGTTACCCATGACACGAATGTATGGAATCGTTTTACAACCAAAATTCATTGGAAAGAAATCAATCAAGTAAAATGATCCCTGTCACAATAGCACTAAGAAATCTTAAGATTCACTGGATCTCATCAATAATCTCTATTCATTCAATTGCTTTATCCACTACTTTACTCTTCACCGTTTGGTTACTCATACAACAAACAGAAAAGTCGATTCGCCAAAACAATGGTGGATTTGATGCAGTTTTAGGGGCAAGAGGATCTCAACTCCAACTCGTTCTTAATTCTCTCTTTCATATGGATAGTTCGCCTGGCACTATCACTATGTTAGATTATCAACAGATCAAAAGTCACCCAGCAGTTAAATCTGCAATTCCCATTGCCGTAGGAGATAATTTTAAGGGATTTAGAATTGTTGGAACAAACCAAGATTACATGACCTTGCACGAGTATAAAAAGGGTCGAAAATTTGAAATTGAAGGGAGAGTTTTTGGTAAAAAAGAGAAAGAGGCCGTCATTGGTTTATTTGTTGCGCAAACTCTAAATCTTAAAATTGGGGATGTTTTTCATCCTTATCATGGTTTACAATACCAAGAATCTGCGAAGCACCAGGAACAGTACAGAGTTGTAGGGATTTTAAAGAAAACCGGAACTCCTGTAGATCGAGTCTTATGGATTCCTTTGCATGGGGTTCAGAATATGGAGGGTCATTCAGAGGAATTCGCTCAAAGTCTAAGCGCTGTATTATTAAAGCTCAAGGGTAAGGCTGGTTTCATGCTTCAAATGATGTACAACAAACAAGGCAACAAACTTACTTTCGTTTGGCCTACAGCTTTAGTGATTAGAAACTTTTTCGCTAAAACAGAATGGGCAACTCTAGCATTAAAAATTGTTGGTGTTTTGGTAGCATTCATTGCGACTCTTTCCAATTTTGCCATTTTATTCAATTCCATTCGAGAGCGGAGAAAAGAATTGGCAATCTTTCGCATAATAGGAGCCAATAAAAAGACCCTACTCTTCTCAGTCCTTGTAGAAGGCTTTATAATTAGTGCGATCGCCCTTCTATTGTCCTTTTCTCTATATGCCCTTGCCGCATTCATTATTCAACAGTTCCTCTGGATAAAGATGGGAATCCTGATAGAACTGATTTTCCTCGATCCATTGATTTTTTATATCAGCGGAATTGTTTTAATAGCTGGAATTCTTTCTTCTATCATTCCGGGATGGATTGCTTATCGCAACTCTCCACTCCACAATATCGAGTCTTAAAAAGAATGCCCAAATTTTCTTTCATGCACTTACAACACGAAATTATAATTCAGAACTTGAAAAAAAAATCATCCTCAACCCTATATATTTTACTCATACTCATTTTAAATACAGCTTTTTGGGGCACTAAAAGGGTCCATGTGACTGACTTAGAAATGAAAAGCGAGATTTGCTATCTTAGCAAAAGTCAAAAGCCCTTTACTGGTCTGTCCATCGAGAAATCCCCCTCGGGAAATAAAATATCAGAAGCCCAATTCAAAGAAGGTCTCTTAGACGGGACTGCAAAATCCTTTTATCCAAGCGGTCAAGTTCAAGCAATCAGCAATTTCTCAGCAGGTAAGGAATCAGGAATTTCCTATGGTTTTACTGAAGATGGAAAGAAGATTTATGAGGCGACCTACAAAAATGGAAATTTAGAAGGTTCTTTAATTCAATGGAACACGGATGGGACAAAAAAGCGAGAGGCCAGATACAAAATAGGAAAGATTCGTTGGGAAATCCATTTTAAAAACAACCTTCCTCACGGGCTAGAAACTTTATGGAATGAGAATCAAGTGCCTATTTACCAAGCCGTTTATGAGGCGGGTCATCAAATTAAAGAAGTGATCCCGGATCCGAATAGTACAGCGGATACTCTAGGTTTTGGAAGGGACAATAGTTTTGGCTTGGAAGCCATTCGATCCAAATAGTTTTAAAAGAGACGATTCGAATGAATTTTAAATTCAATACAACGCTTCAATTTCTTGATAGAAACCACCGCCCAAAAGCGTTTCCCCTTCATAAAAAGCAATGACTTGACCCTTTGCTAAAGCTCTCTGAGGTATTTTAAAAACAACCTCTGCTGTATTCTTATTTATTGGACGATAAGCAATCGCTTGCATGGGATCTCTGTATCGGGCCTTCGCATGGATCTGGCAAGGCTCTACAATTGCTTTGTTTACAAAACTCAACCCGCTGATCCATACCTTTTTAGCATACAAACCAGGAGCTGTCTCAAAATCAAAATCAACCAAAAGCCGATTCTCAACAAGGTCTTTCCCAACGACAACATAGCAATTATTTTCAGAATTAGAGGGGACGCCAATCCCTCTTCTTTGACCAATAGTGTATCGGTGCAAGCCTTTATGCTCTCCAACATCCAAACCTTCAGCATTTATGATTCGCCCTGCTTTATCAGGGATGAAAGTTTTTAAAAACTCATTGATTTTCACTTTTCCTAAGAAACAAATCCCTTGGCTGTCTTTTTTGTCGGCATTGACAAGCTGATTGTCTTCCGCAATCTTACGAACTGCCTTCTTTTTCAAATCCCCAATAGGAAATAAAATATTTTTAAGTTGGGTTTGCTGAACTAAGGCCAGAAAATAAGACTGATCTTTAGTTTCATCAACTCCAACAAGTATATCAAAGGTTCCATCCTCGTTTTCTCTTCTTCGGCAGTAATGACCAGTAGCAACTGCGTCAAAGCCATTTTTTAAGGCATAATCAAGAAAAACTCCAAACTTCATCTCCCGATTGCACATTATATCTGGATTAGGAGTCACCCCCAACCGGTAACCCTCTACTAAATAATCAACGACTTTATTTTTATATTCCTCAATCAAATTCACAACTTGATGCGGAATTCCCAATTCACTGCAAACAGATCTTCCATCTTCTATATCTTCTTCCGCAGGGCAAACTCCTAAAGGATCATCTTCTTCCATCCAAACTTTTATATAGGCAGCTGTTAGTTCTGGGTTCCCTTTTTTTAAGATTAAGGCAGCTACAGAGCTATCCACTCCTCCAGACATTGCGACCAAGATTCGATTCATCTGAGCTTGTTTCATAAAATCATTTCCCTTCAGGTCCTAAGCCGTTAAGTCCCCGAATAGTGACTGTAAGCAAAGTATTTAAGGCATCCACCTCGGGGATTCCATCCCGATTCGAAATTTGCTTGGCTCGCTTTATTAATTGTTTAGCCATTATTTTAGATTGCTCCTCATTTGCATTGTATTTCTGAAACAATTGGGCTAACTGATCTGTGGAGTCCATAATCAGTCCAAAATTAGAATTTCAATATCTGGATGATCCAGAATCACTAATTTTTCTTGCAGCAATGACTTTCTCAAAACTCCTAAACATACAACCCCACCGTCAATTGGAAATCCACTGGTAATTTCTCCGACTACTTTCTTACTTTCTGAAACCACTACGTTCATTGGAAACGAGAAATCATAGATATGCTTTATTTGCAATAAAACAAGTCTTCGGTTTACTTTCCCCTGTGCATGGATTCTGGCCATAACCTCTTGTCCAAGATAACAGCCTTTGTTAAAATGCAAGGCCATGGCTTCCAATCCGCCCTCCTGAGGTAAATGCCGTTCTTTTATATCCACACCGACCTTAGGTATTTTAGCTTCAATTCTGCAACGATCCAACAATTCTCCTCCTAAATCGATTGAGCCTTGAAAATTAGAAACTTCTTTATTTGATTCACTAGACTTCTCTTCACTCCAAACCAAAACTTCATAACTGCATTCTATGCCTCGGTTTCCCTGAAAATAAACCTTTTCGCGAAAGTCTCCATGATATACATTTTTATCCTCTATACAGTGGTTGCTTTCATGATTAAAAAATGTAAGTAATTCGTAGTTTTTGGTTACCTCTTCAATGTCTACATCATCGGCAATAATATTGTTTTCGATAATTTCCAATAATTCTGAAGCTTCAATGAAATAGCTTAATAGATAAAAATCGCTCTCATTGATTGTAAAAATATAACAATCTGCAAGAACCTTACCTTTACGGTTCAGACACAGTGCATAAGCGCAAGAACCCGAAACTTCTGAAATTTTGTTTGTGACTTGACTTTGTAAATATGAAAAACAATCCTCACCCTCAAGGTGAAGAACTGCAGCAGGAGAACCTCTCCATAAAAACTCTTTTTTTTGTTCCATGTTTAATTGTTTATTTATATTATAAAATTACCCTCCATTACAATGCAGGATTCGATAATTTTCATAGACTTTGAAGGTTCCAAAACATTGGGGGTTCTAGAATACGGTCTTGTTCATTGCCATGGAACTAATATTGTAGAAACAAACTCCGACCTGTGTTCCAGTGAACAGATATTGCAATATAGGGACACGCAATTGCATGGAATTGCAAACGAAGATATCCATAAAAAAAGTTTATTTACTTCCCATTGGGAGTTGTTTGCTAAAAGCCGTGAATCTTCCATATTCGTTGCTCACAATGCCTCTGTAGAAAATAATTTTCTGAAGTGGACTTGGCCTCACCCTAGACTTTCAATCAATCCTCTAAATAAGGAAAATCAATCTCAATCTTGGGGCCCTTGGATTGATACCCTCAACCTCTATAAAAAATATTACCCAAAATTGGAGACTTACAAGTTGAGGGATCTGATTCAAATTTTTAATTTACAAGAAAAGTTAATGGATCTTGGCATTACTTTTTGTCCCAAAACAAGATGCAAATACCATTGTGCCCTCTATGATTGTCTTGCCAGTTACTGCCTGCTCAATAATTTAATATTGACTGTCTACAAAAATTACTCTGTAAAACAAATGCTGATTGACTCACAACCTCCAAAAATGCAAATGGAATCTTGGCAACAAACGTTTCCCTTTTAATGGAGATCCATTTTATGCATTCTCCAATTTTTATTTTCACCAACCCTAATTAAATTAAACAATCGTTTACATACCCAGAATGAAATTATCCATTGCATTGAGTCTAATAATATTTACCGCAAACATTTTGTCAGGAAGAATTGGAGACAATTCTAACACAATCAGACAAAGACTTGTGATTAAAGGGAATGGTGAAAAATATCCAGATGCCTTGGCTGCTCAAACCATTAAAAATTCGCCCTACAAAAAAATCTTAATTTTCATGGAGGATACTAAAAATTCTCCGTTTGAGATTTCTGTTTATTGGAAACCTGCTTCAAAAGAGGATGCAAAAGAAAATTCAAGACTTACAAAAGAATCCAAAAATAATAATAAAAATAAAACTTCGAAGAAAGTTGCCCCTAAAAGACCTCAATTTGGTTGGGAATATCATACAATTACCAGCAACCAAATCGTAATTGCTGAATACTACAAAAAATTAAAAGGAAATATCAATCCGTTTGAAAAAGAAAAACTCCTTGAATTAAATGGTAAAGGCAAGAAGTGGGTAAAATCCAAGCCAGTTCCTGCAAAAGAAAGTTCTACGGAGTCTCCCAAACCAGAAACAATCCAAGAGAAAAAGTCATTTTTAGAAGAACTTGAAAAAAAGATAATTCAAGAAATAAAAAATATGAAACTTTTCCCCTCCACCCATGAATTGGAAGGAACTCCGATAAAAGCGAATCTTACAGGGAATGCCATTTTGTTTTTCAATGAAAAAGTGGAAGAAAACATTCGGCCCATGTTTAGAAAACTTGAACTTGAAAAGAGAAAAGAAGATCTACTCTTACAGAAAACAGGAGTGAGCGAAAGTTTAGCAGGGTTCTAATTCTTTTGAGTTCTACTGTTAGTAATTCTAACAAAAAATAAACAAATAAGTACATTAGAGGTTGTTTTGGCTCTTGAATTTGAGAAAACGAGTGAGGATGCTGTTCCCAAATATGAAATTTCCAACTAGGTATTTTGATTGATAACGGACAGCATTAGATTGTGAATTCTTCCATTTGTTGCCAACACACCCTCCTTCTTTAGACCTAAATCACAATTTTTTGTATTCGTGATGGAACCTCCAGCCTCTTCAACAATCAATCGGCCTGCAGCAAAATCCCATGGGCTAAGTTGTAGTTCCCAATACCCTGTCGCTCGGCCAGCAGCAATGTAACAAAGATCTAAAGCGGCCGATCCAGTCCTTCTAATACCAATAACCTCCTTTTCAAAAAATTGTCGCATTTGATCCAAGGTTTTCTTCATCATTTCTCCTCTTTCATAATAAAATCCCGTGATTAACAATGCATCTGCCATTAGTTCTACCTGAGAAACCGAAATTGGGATGTCATTCAAAAAAGCTCCCCCATTTAATTGAGCAGAGAACATCTCTTCTCTCAAAACATCATAAACAACTCCAATCACTGCTTTGTTTTGTTTGTAAACGGCTATAGAAACTGAAAAAACAGGAAAGCCCGCAGAAAAGTTATTGGTTCCATCTAAAGGGTCAATCACCCAAAGGTACTCAGAATCATTGCTTTCATAATCTTCCTCCTCGCCCATAATATTGTGGAGTGGATATTCTTTTTTAATACATCTCACGATCTCCTTTTCTGCCTCGATATCTGAAGTAGTCAAACGATCGTATGACTTTTCTTTGGAGACCACCTGTAGTTCGATTGATTTAAAATATTTTTTATGAATCTTGGCTGCTTCTAGAGCTGCATATTTTGCAATTCTGAGTAAACTATTTTCTTTCATAATCCAACTTTATCTCGATGACTCATTTGGTAAAGGCGAAAAAGAAGTTCATTTTCAAGATTACTTATTGAATTCTTTTATGATGAAACCAAGCAGAGTCCAATATTCGTCATAACTTTTTAAAACAAAAAAACTTTAAATTGTGTGCACAACTTTATAACAAAAGGATACATAGGAAATTGACAATCTCACACAATTATATTGATCAAAATAGTTTAGATAACTAGTTGGAATACGAAATAGTATTTTGATGAGAATATAAGAGATAGCAGGCAAGAATTTAAAATGAAAAGTCATTTCTTAATCTGGGGTTAGGGTTTAAATGAGTTGCGCGCGTGGAGAGTTTGATTATGCTCATTGAGGATGAAATACACAACTTCTCCGCTGATCTACTTCATTAATAATAAAGAAAATCGTGGAAACTTATATTTAGTTCTTCGATTTATTCTTCTACTACTTGGGATGATCACTGCATTCAGCTTGATTTTCCATGCGATTATGGTTTCTGAGGGTCAAGATCATAGTTGGATTACAGGCTTTTACTGGACTCTTACGGTCATGACTACTTTAGGCTTAGGGGATATAACTTTTCAGAGCGATCTAGGAAAAATATTCTCGATTGTTGTAATGCTATCAGGAGTCATCTTTTTATTAATCATGCTTCCTTTCACTTTTGTTGAATTTTTTTATGCACCTTGGCTTCATGCGATGTCACGCTACAAGACTCCTCGAGAAGTTCCTGATGAGTTTAAAAATCATGTAATATTGATCAGTATCACCCCCATTACTGAAAATCTTGCCAAAAAAATTAAAAGGCATGGGCAGGATTATGTTTTTTTGTGCTCAGATGAGGAAATTGCTAAAACCTATCACGAGAAAGATTATCCAGTTGTTTATGGAGATATAGGAATCGCTGAAACCTACGAAAAAGTCAAAATCCATGACGCAGCTATGGTAATTGCAGCCGAAGATGATATTTTAAATACTAAGATAACTTTTACCATTCGTGAGATTTCGGAAATTCCAATTGTCTGTAAAGTGATGAAAGATCACTCTATGGACGTCGTTAAATTAGCAGGATGTACGCATGCATTTCCAATGGTCAAAAATTTTGGTCAATCTTTAGCGAGAAAAACCTTAGGAGTCAGCCTAGGAACCAATATTATTTGCCAACTCGACGAGTTACAAATTGCAGAAGTCAACGTTATGCATACGGCTCTAGAAGGCAAAACTTTAGGAGAAGTAAAACTGAGGGCTTCTATAGGGGTAATCGTTGTTGGTATTTGGGAAGAAGGAGAATTTAAAAGCCCTCATAGAGATTATAGAATCAAGTCCAATAGTATCCTTATGATTGCCGGTAACAAAATCAGCCTCAGAAGATATGAGTCCCTCTATTCGATCAAAGAAGATAAGAAAATAACAGAGGCTGAGGTATTGATACTTGGAGGTGGAAAAGTTGGAAGAGCTACTGCCAGGGAGTTAAAAGCCAATAATATTCCTTATAAAATCATTGAAAGCCGAGCCGATCGAATCCGAGATCCTGATTCCTATATCCTTGGAGATGCCTCGGATCGGGATGTTTTAGCTAAGGCGGGAATCGTTCATGCCAGATCTGTTATTATCACCTCTCACGAAGACTCGTTGAATTTGTATCTCACTCTCTATTGTCGCAAATTGGTGCCTTCTTTACAAATTATTTGCCGATCCACACACAATAGAAATGTAAAAAAACTTCACAAAGCAGGAGCAGACATCGTGATGTCTTTTGCCTCTATGGGAGCAAACAAAGTCTTAAGTTTATTATACCCAAAAGAGCAGGCGATGGATGTAGAAGGACTTTCAGCATTCAAAATAAAAACACCAAAACCACTTATAAATAAGTCTTTGTCTGAATCAAGGATCCGAGAAGAAACCCAATGCAGTGTGGTTTCAATAGAGAAACGCGGGGAACAAATTTTAAATCCAGATCCTTTTAGACCTTTAGAAGAAACGGACCATATTATTTTGATTGGAACTGTTGAGGCGGAACAACTTTTCCAAGATCAGTATTTCAAAGAATCCTAAAAGAGCTCGACTAAATTATGTTGAATCTGAGAGAGAAAAGAGGAGAATCTACAGATGATTTCAGAAATTTGTAAATTAAGGACTTTAGAAGAGGCAAAAGCCCGTAAAGAAACCTTTTCTCAAAAAGGAAAAAAAGTGGTTCTTACCAATGGTTGCTTTGACCTTCTTCACACAGGGCACTTGTTTTTCCTTAAAAAAGCAGCTGATCTAGGCGATGCCCTTTTTATTGGATTGAACGGGGATAAGAGTGTTCATGCTCTTAAAGGGCCCACTCGACCGGTTCAAAGCGAAATGGAAAGAGCCTATTTGATGAGTGCACTCGATTTCGTAGATACTATCTTTATTTTTCAAACAAAACGACTGACTGCTGAAATAGAAACTCTCCAACCAGATATTTATTCTAAAGCTGGAGATTATGATATGAAGTCCATCAACCAAGAAGAAAAAGAGGCTCTGATTCGATCTGGCAGTTCCATAAAGTTTCTCCCTTTTTTAAAAGGCTACAGCACAACTAAACTGATTCAAAAAATACAAGCAGCCGCTAACACATTTTAGAAAATGAATACAGTTATCTTAGGTTCTGGAAGCGGAACTAATTGCAAGGCGATTTTGGAGTCTGAAAAGTCCGGGCAACTCGGATCAGCAAAGGTGGTTGGAATCATCAGTGACCACGAAGATGCAATCATACTCAAGCATGCAAGAACCATGGGAAAGCAACATGAATTCATAAGTTGTTCCCCATTTAAAACAAAATTAGACGGAATAGCTGAAGATATTTGGATCGACAAAATCAAAAGCTATCAACCTGATTTGATCGTCCTCGCTGGATTTATGCGGGTCTTAAAGCCAAAATTTATTGAAGCTTTCAGAGGGAAGATTATCAATCTCCATCCCAGTCTTTTACCCTCATTCTCTGGTTTGAATGGAATTCAAAAGGCTTATAAATACGGTGTCAAAATAACAGGCTGCACGGTTCATTGGGTGGAGATAGAGGTAGATGCTGGTAAAATTATTGCGCAATCTGCAGTGGATACGGAAGGACTCTCTTTAAATGAATTAGAATCCGCAATTCACAGGGCGGAACACAAACTCTTACCAAAAGTAATTAAAAACTTAAGCGCTTTATTATGATCCAACAAACCATTTACATCTCTGAAGAACTCACCCAAAAAATGGAAGCTTATTTTTGTGAAATCGAGCAAAGCCCTTGGGTTATTTATTCGGATAAGATTAAAAAGGATCATCGATTGATAGGATATTTCCAAACGGAAGAAGAACAAATCTCTTGCATCCAAGCGATTAGAGAAGATTTTGAACTTCCTAAAGAAACACTATTAAAAAAGCTAAAAGATCAAGACTGGAAAGAATCCTATAAAAAACATTTCAAAGCATGGAGCCAATCCAATTTGCATTGGGTTCCCAATTGGGAAAAAGATTCTTATCCTTTACCAGAGGGGCATAAAATGCTTCTCATTGATCCAGGTATGGCCTTTGGAACTGGAAACCATCCAACCACCCGACTGTGTGTGCAAACAATCTTGGAAGCAGCTGAAGAGTGGAAAAACGATTTGAATAACAAAACAATGATCGATGCCGGATGCGGTTCCGGGATCTTAGCACTTTCTGCGGCTTTGCTGGGTTTCAAGAAATTAGAAGCATTTGACAATGACCCAGATGCTATCCGTATCAGCGAAGAAAATGCAAATTTCAATCATTTAAGTGGAGCCATCCAATTTAGAACAAAAAGCTTAGATTGTCTTTGGGAGCTAGAAAAAGTAGATCTTTTAATAGCAAATATTCAGTCCAATGTTCTAATTGCATTTTCAAAGGAAATTTTAAACAGTCTAAAATCAAGTTCTATTCTTTGTTTGAGCGGAATCTTAGCTTCAGAGAAAGAAAAGGTGCTCGCTCACTACAGGGCTGAATTAATTAAAAGAAACTTATCCCATAAAACCATTGTTCGAGAGATGGAAGAATGGGTCTCGATTACTTTTAAAAACTAAAAATTTTCCCAATGTGCGGTCGCTTAACTTTTTATCATAATAAAAATGAGTTGAGTTCCTCAATTTGTAATTTGGATCTCCCTTTTGATTTACCAAAAGAATACAACTTAGCACCCTCTTCTTTAATATTGACCATTCATCTTTACCAAGGAGAACTTCGATTGATCCCGAAAAGGTGGGGTCTGATTCCTCATTGGAGTAAAGATCCTCTCTCTCACAAGAACACATTCAATGCTAGAATTGAATCGGTTACCGAAAAGCCCACATTCCGAACTGCATTCAAACACCACCGCTGCATCATTCCGGTGAGTGGTTACTTTGAATGGGCAACTAAAGGGAAAGAGAAAATACCTTATTATATCAAAGATCGAACCAATCGCCCTCTCTTATTAGCAGGGATTTGGGACGAATATGACCGAGAGGATGAAATTATTCAATCATGTAGTATTCTGACCACAGTTAGTTCTAATCCATTGAGTGAGATTCATCCTCGAATGCCTATTTTACTCAACAAAAATCAAATAATAGATTGGATAGACCCAACGATTCAAATTCCTTTTAAAAAATTCCCATGGCTAAAAAGTCAACAGAATCCATATCTAGATTTCCACCGTGTGTCCAAGAATGTAAATTCTGTCCAGTACCAAGAAGAAGATACGGTGGATAAAATTCAAGTAGATCCATCACATCAACAAATTGAATTTAATTTTTAGAAAGAAGAAAACATCATTGACTCTACAAAGAGATTCTTTAAATTCCTAACTTTTATACATTATGAAAACGACTTTAGTAAAACCAGAGGAAGTGAAGCGCAAGTGGTACATCGTAGATGCTACAGACAAAATCTTAGGACGCTTATCAGTTGAAATAGCAGATATTTTAAGAGGCAAAAACAAGCCCACTTACACTCCACACGTCGATACCGGTGATTATGTAGTTGTAATCAACGCCGATAAAATTTTGTTGACCGGTAAGAAAGAAGAACAAAAGAAATATATGTTCTACACGGGTTACATGGGCAATGAGCACTACAAAAGTGTTTCTGACTTTCGTGAAAACAAACCCGCTTTTATTATTGAACATTCTGTCAAAGGGATGCTTCCTAAAAACAAACTTGCTTATTCGATGATTAAAAAACTCAAAATCTATGCGGGTTCTGATCACCCTCATTCAGCACAAGACCCCATCTCTTTAAACTAACAATTTATATCTCATGATCCTTGACAAAAAAGCAGACATTTATAGAGCAACCGGTCGTCGTAAAAGAGCCATTGCTCGCGTTCGATTAGCACGTGGCGAAGGAAAAATCGCTATCAATGGCAGAGAGTTAAAAGATTTTTGTGCACATGAATCTTTTGCAAGGGCGATCAACGCTCCTTTAGCTGTAGCTGAATTAGAGGGTCAAATCGATTTGGACATAAAAGTTATCGGCGGCGGCACTGCCGGCCAAGGTATTGCTATCGCACATGGGATTGCTCGTTCACTCGAAAAAATGAACGCAGAGCTTCGTAAGCCATTAAAGAAAGCCGGCCACATAAGAAGAGATCCGAGAAAGAAAGAAAGAAAGAAACCAGGACAACCAGGAGCCCGCAAGAAGTTCCAGTTCTCCAAACGTTGATTCACTTTATTTCCAAGCCCTCTCTCAAGAGGGCTTTTTTATTCTATGTGTTTCTTGTTAATGTAGAACTTCTAAAGATCCGGCTAATTTTCTTTTTTGATAATATCTTTTTGTTACATGGAACAACCAAAACATGAAAGGAACGAACTTGAATGTAAATATCTGTATCGTTGGAGCCTCGGGTTATTCTGGCATTGAACTTGTAAAATTAGTACATCGTCATCCAAACCTAAACTTAAGCGCAGTTACTTCGCGTAGCCTTGCCAACAAACCAGTAGAGGATTCAATCCCCTATTTAAGAAATCAACTCAACAACCTTGAATTCACTCCATCCACCCCTAAAGATCTAGCAAAAAGAAAGGATTTGGATGTTTTTATTTTGGCCCTACCCCATGGAGCTGCTTCGGAGTTTGCAAAACCTCTTTATGATGCAGGTAAAAAGGTCATCGATCTGAGTGCTGACTTCCGGCTGTCTTCCCCAGAAAATTACAAGTTATTTTATGGAGTCGAACATCCATGCCCAGAACTTTTAAAAAAAGCTAATTACTTGATCCCAGAGCTTTCAGAGAATAAAACCATCCTAAATAGCAAATTAATTGCTTGTCCAGGATGTTATCCAACCTCAGTTATAACACCGCTCTATCCATTACTGGAAGAAGGACTGATTCAGAGCGAAAACATTGTCATAAACGCTATGAGTGGTGTCAGTGGTGCTGGAAAAAAAGTGTCAGAAAGTTTTATTTATTGCGAACGAAATGAAAGTGCAGTTGCCTACGGAATTCCTTTCCATCGCCATCTTTCAGAGATTGAAGAGCAACTGAGTAAAGCTGCTGGAAAAGCATTGATTGTTCAATTCAATCCACATTTAGCTCCTATGAAGCGGGGCATCGTATCAACGATCACAGTCCCTTCGAATTGCAGCACGAACCAATTGAATGAAACTTTGGAAAAATACTTTAAAGACCGTCCTTTTGTAAAAATTCTCAAACCCTCAGAATTTCCAGATTCAAAATACGTTGTAAATACAAACCGAATCGATATTTCAGCAAGAGTTGATCCAAGAACTAAAAATGCAATTATCACCTCCAGTGAAGACAATCTCCTTAAAGGAGCTAGCGGTCAAGCAATTCAATTGCTTAATATCTCTTTAGGACTTCCAGAGGAAACCGGTTTGAACTGAATCCATCGCTGACAACTTTTCGTTGCTCCAAGATCTTTCCTTTACCGATAACGCTCAAAAACGGGGCAAACCGTGATGAGTATGTTATGGATTTTACTTGGGACTCTATTTTTATTGAAAAATACCCCATTTTGCCCATCGATGGACTCCTCTATTTTATCAATTTCAGCCGCTCCGTTTCGGATCTTAAATTAACCCTACTTTAAGGTTCTGAACTCTTGACTTTAGACCCTTAAAAAATGATAATAAATATCTAATTTTCGTTTTAATAAATCCATCTAATAATCATATATAAATGTCTGATAATCAGGAAGAAAAAGAACCCGAAGAAATTAAAAAAGTTGATGATTACGATTCATCAAAAATCCAGAAGCTCGAGGGGCTTGAGGGGGTTCGAAAAAGACCTGATATGTACATAGGAGATACCAATGAAAGAGGACTTCACCATTGCGTATTTGAAATTGTAGACAATTCAATTGATGAGTCCTTAGCTGGTTTTTGCAAACACATTCAAGTGATCATTCATATGGATGGATCCTGCTCGGTTCAAGATGATGGAAGAGGAATACCTGTAGACATTCACCCTAAATATAATATTCCCTCTCTAGAATTGGTGATGACGAATCTACATGCAGGTGGGAAATTTGGAAAAGGGGCTTATCAAGTTTCCGGGGGTTTGCATGGAGTGGGTGCGAAGTGCGTCAATGCGGTTTCAGAGTGGTTTGAAGTGGAAGTTCGTAAAAACAATAAAGTTCACAAAATGACATTTTCTCGAGGAATCACGAAGCAGAAAATGAAAATTATTGGTGAAACTGAAAATACAGGCACAAAAATTTCCTTTTTTCCTGACGACCAAATTTTTGAAACAATTCGTGATTTTAAATACGACATTTTAGCAAAACGACTGCGCGAATTAGCATTCTTAAATCCGGGGATCGAAATTCAACTTTCGGACGAAAGAATTAGTAAAATAGAAACCTTTTGTTTTGAAAATGGAATTGCAGAATATGTTCAATTCTTAAATACCAACAAAGTGGTTCTTCACCCAGAACCTATCACAATTCATGGAGAGGCTGATTCACCCAGTAGTGACGGAACCAAAATCATTGCGGACATAGCCTTGCAATACAACGACAATTATTCAGATCAAGTATTCTCCTACGCCAATAGCATTCACAATGTAGAGGGTGGCACTCATCTCAACGGTTTTAGAAAAGCTCTTGGAAGAGTCATTAATAATTATGCAAAATCGAACAATATATTAAAAGAAAAGGATCCCTCTTTAACTATTGACGATGCAAGAGAGGGTTTAACAGCAGTTGTGTCTGTAAAAGTTCCTGAACCTCGATTTGAAGGACAAACAAAAACAAAACTTTCCAATGGCGAAGTGGATGGAATTGTTCAGAGAATTGTGGGGGAAGAACTCAAATACTACTTTGAAACAAATCCAGAAATAGCCAAATCACTCATTGACAAATGCTTAAATGCTGCAAGGGCACGCGAAGCAGCTCGGAAAGCTAGGGAGACGGTAAGAAAAGGGGTTTTAAGCTCTGGTGGACTCCCAGGCAAATTGGCCGATTGCTCTGAAAAAGATCCCTCTAAGAGTGAGCTCTACATTGTGGAAGGGGACTCCGCTGGAGGCTCTGCTAAGCAAGGACGAGATCGAAAAACTCAAGCCATTCTCCCTCTTCGCGGAAAACTTATAAATGTTGAAAAAGCGCGTTTGGACAAAGTATTGAACAACAACGAAATCCGTTCCTTAATCACTGCGATGGGAACAGGAATTGGCGATCATGAAGGTGAAGGCGCTTTTGATGGAAGCAAGGCCAGATATCACAAAGTAATTATTATGACCGATGCAGATGTTGACGGGGCTCATATCAGAACTCTTCTACTGACTTTCTTTTATCGCCAAATGAAAGGTTTGATTGAACAAGGGTATGTTTATATTGCACAACCTCCACTTTATAAAATTAAAAGGAAAAAAAGAGAACAATACATTGACAATGATCCTGAATTGAATCGAATTCTTCTTGAGCTTGGATCTGAGGAAGTTGTTTTATCAAGGATACGGGATAAAAAAGTTTTTGACAGTAAGACCGTAGATCACATGGTTGAGATTTTATCTCGATTGGAAATGATCGGCAATGGAGTCACAAGATATGGCTGCACTCTTCCCGAGTATCTCGATCAAGCAGATAAAAAAACCCACCAACTTCCAAGATACATTGCAAGGATTCGCGAGGGGAATACAGAACAGTTTAAGTATTTTATTGAAGACACTTCCCGACTCGAATACCTAGAAGCAGAGGATATCCATGGAGATGCTCAAGAAAATGGAATTGTGCGCTTCATTGAAAAAGATGGGGTTCAAATTCAACAAAGAGTCAGCCTTCACGAAATTTTTGAATCTTCAGAAATGTCAAAAATCATCAAAGAAATGGCCCACATGGGATTGGATATCCACCAGTTTACAAAGACCAACAAAGCCCGTTACATAATAACAGAAAACTTGGGTCAAAACAATGAGATGCGTTATGAATTGTTTACCATTATGGAACTTGTCGAGCAAATCCGTTTGCTAGGTCGTAGAGGGTTAACAATTCAAAGATACAAAGGACTGGGCGAAATGAATCCCAAACAACTTTTTGAAACAACCATGGATCCTGCCACACGAAGTTTGCTGAAAGTAAGTATCGACGATGCTGCTGTTGCCGACAGCATTTTCTCTATGCTTATGGGAGAAGACGTGCCATCAAGAAGAGCATTTATAGAAGACAATGCTCTGAATATTTCACACGTAGATTATTAGTCTAATATTCCAACCAATCCTTTAAGGTAAAAATAATTTAATTAAAATGGAAGAGCATCCAGCCAACCTAATCCCAACGAATATAACTGAAATCATGCAATCGGCATACATTGATTATTCAATGTCTGTAATTATTAGCCGCGCGCTCCCTGATGCCAGAGATGGATTAAAACCCGTTCAACGACGAGTCCTATATGCAATGCTTCGAGAAGGCCTGCTATACAATCGAGCTTATGACAAATGCGCTGGTGTAGTGGGAGAAGTCTTAAAAAACTATCATCCTCACGGAGATGGCTCCGTTTATGATGCACTGGTCCGCATGGCTCAACCTTGGGTGATGCGTTACCCATTGATTGATGGGCAAGGAAACTTTGGTTCCGTTGATGGAGATGCCCCTGCTGCCTATCGTTACACAGAGTGTCGTCTCATGCAAATCGCAGAGGAAATGCTCAAAAATATCGACGAAGACACCGTTGATTTTATACCCAATTATAAAGAAAGTACTACAGAACCTTCGGTGTTACCTGCTGCGCTTCCATTATTACTAATGAATGGATCGACTGGGATTGCAGTTGGAATGACTACAAATATTCCACCTCACAATGTTGGGGAATTGATCGATGCAACCTGCTCTATTATTGACCAACCGAATATTACCGTAGAAGAGATCATGGGAATTATTAAAGGTCCTGATTTCCCAACGGGTGGTTCTATTTATGGTTCAAAAGGGATTGAATCCTACATGAAAACAGGACGTGGAATTGTTCGAATGCGAGGAACCCTTTCCGTTGAGGAAATGGAAAATGGGGACAAAGAACAAATCATTATTTCACAAATTCCATATTACCTCAATCGAGCCAGTCTGGTTACAAAGATTGCTGATTTGATAAAAGACCAGCAGTTCACTGAAATTTCCGACCTAAGAGACGAATCGGACGAGAACACCAGAGTTGTCATTGAATTAAAAAGAGGAGAAATACCTAGAGTTGTAATCAACAAACTCTACAAACTTACCCCCCTTGAAAGTTCATTTGGCGTGATCCTTCTTGCACTGGATCAAAGAAGGCCCAAACAAATGAATATCAAAGAGATGATCGAGTGCTTCATCGATCATAGAAGAGATGTCATTTATCGCAGAACCAGTTTTCGACTTCGAAAAGCTCAAAATAGAGCTCATATTTTAGAAGGGTATTTGCTTGCACTGGATAATATGGATGATTTTGTAAAAGTCATTCGAGCCTCCTCGAATCGTGAGGATGCAAAGAAAAGCTTAATGGCAAAATATCCAATTTCGGAACGCCAGACGAATGCTATTTTAGACCTTCGATTGTACCAATTGACTGGTATGGAAAAAGGAAAGATTCAAACTGAATACGATGAGCTTATGAAAATAATCGCATCCTTGAAGGAAATCTTAGGATCTGAACCGAAATTATTGGAAGTTATCAAAAACGAATTGACTGATTTACGAGAAAAGTATGCCTCTGAGCGTGTGACGGAACTGCATCCTGATGAAGGAGAATTTCGGATGGAAGATATTATTCCAAACACAGGTTGCATGATTACAGTCACCAAAAACGGCTTTATTAAAAGAACTTCTTTAGAGTCTTTTCGAGCCCAAAAACGGGGAGGAAAAGGGGTCATGGGAGCGGCTCAACACACCGAAGATAAAATAGAGCATCTGTTTAGTGCAAGCACTCATGACAACATTATGTTTATCATGAAAAGCGGAAAGGTTTTCATAGAAAAAGTATATGACATCCCCGAGGGCTCAAGAATCTCTAAAGGTCGATCAATTGCAAATCTGCTTTCTGCTGAAAAAGAAGATGAAATTGCCTCTATGATTACTTTCCAGCAGATGGAAGATGGGAAATCACTATTTCTTTGCACAAAATTTGGGATCATCAAAAAAACAGAACTGATTCAATATAAAAACAAACGTCGTGAGGGTCTTAAAGGAATCGTTTTGGATGAAGGGGATTATGTAATTTCAGCAAAATTGGTAGTGGATGAAGATGAAATATTAATCCTCTCCAAACAAGGAAGTTCCATCCGCTTTAGAAATTCCAACATTCGAAGTCAAGGTAGAGTCACTAGAGGAGTTCGAGGGATCCGTTTGAAAAAAGAGGATACAGTCGTTACAATGGAAATCGTTGACAATGAAAAAACGCTTCTAATTGCTGGATCTAATGGAATCGGAATGCGTGCTAATTTCGATAATTGGAAAGAACAAAACAGAGGAGGACAGGGAGTAATCGCAATGAAAACCAATGAAATCTCTGGAGCTCTACCTGTAGCTAATGAAGATCAAATCATGCTTTTAACTAAAAAGGGTATTGCAGTAAGAACTCCTATTAAAGATGTTCGGATCACCTCTAGAGCCTCTATAGGGGTCAAGCTAATTGACTTAGCAAGCAGGGATAAATTGATTGGTATTTCTAAAGTAATTGAAACAGAAGAAGATGATATGGCTAATAATGACGAGTTTCATTCAGAAAAAGAAACATTGGATTCAACTTCGGATCCTTCAGCAGAGATCGATCCCCAAGAATAATCCAAAGCCAGAGATAATTCTTCATTCAGAGATAAATCTTAGATTTAGAACCTTTGTTCCTATGAGCTTATAAGTTCTTTAAAGTTTCCTACTAAATTTTATTGAATGACCGAATCCATTTCGCTAGTACAATTCTTGATAGGGTCGTTTCCCAATTTAAACTTTAGCGTTCATTTGTGAAACATCTAGGAATTGGTAGTTGTTCAGACCTTTGATAAAACTATCTGATTGTGCCAAAGTAGAGTCATGTCAATCCTAAGGACTGTTCACAATACTCTATTAAATCTCAGCTTTGACTCGATTTTAGCTGGGATTGCAGGAATGACATTTAGTATTTATTGCACAACCGACTCCAAATCTGTTTCGATCGCTTTGTGGATCCTTTTACCGATCTGTCTCTGGAGTCTATATACACTAGATCATTTATGGGATGCATCAAAATTGTCAATTGGACCCAGTGCAAGAAGGCATTTGTTCCATAAAACAAATGCCACTCCACTAAAAATAGGATTAGCAATTACCCTCGCAACTCAACTCGTGATCTCTATATTTGTAATTTCATTAGAGATCGCTTTTTTCGGCATACTTCTGATGGCTGGTGGGGTCGCCCATCTCTTCTTTGTTCAAAAATTCATTTCCTACCCCAAAGAAATAATTGCATCCTCACTTTATACACTTGCAGTTTGGTTTGGGGTTCTCTCTTCAGGCAACTTTACGGTTCATAAATTACCCTACTTCTTTTTCTTCTTCATTATTGTGTATTTAAATATGCTCAGTTATTCAATCTTTGACCTCAAAAATGACATTGTAAGATCTCACACAAGTTTATGTGCCAAAAAAGGAAGTTCGTTTGTAAAAAAAAGAATCTCTATCCTGACGGCCTGTAATTTTTTCAGTTTGATTTTTTTAATGTTTCAGAATCACTTACAATTTATACCCCTACTTTGTCTCATGTTACTAACCCTATTTCCATTCTATTTGACTCTGAAACATAAACACTTTGAAATTCGAGAGAAATATCGAAATTATGGGGATTACTCATTCATTATTTTGTTTTTATGCCTTCTCTAAATTACCATTGAACTAGACTGTGTATTAAGAATCAGGAGAATCAAAGAACAATTTAAAAGACTCCCAAAACTCTTTACTTCCAAAATCCAAGAAGCTATTTCAAACAAAAATTTAATAATTTTGAGATTATTTAGCAAAAAATTTGACACCTCAACTGACCCGTAGCCTTCTCTTTATTTATGAATCCATGTTTTCTATTAATACTGGCTTTACTTATTGGAAAGGATCTAATTTCTCAGGACGCGCTGATTCATTTCACAAAACTCTATGACGAAATGCTGCATGATTATGTAAAACAAGGTAAAAAAGATGGGATACAACTACAGTTGATTCACTACGGCGCTTGGGAAAAAGATTCGAAACACCCTAAAGCATTAGCAATTTTATCTAAAGCAAATCTAAAAAATCTAAGTGTAATAGAAAAAATTGCCCATTGGTCAAATATTTATAATTTTCTGACAATCGATTTGATTATTAAAAACAAAGAAAAACAATCGATCAAAAATTTAGGAAATTCATTAAAATCACCTTGGCAGAGCTATCATTGGGAAATAAACAATCAATCGTATTCATTGGATCAAATAGAACATAACATTCTAAGAAAGCTTGGGGAACCCAGAATCCATATTGCCATTGTGTGTGCAGCTATCTCCTGTCCGGACATAAGGGTTGAGCCCTACACCCCTAAAATGTTAGAATTTCAATTGAAAGAACAGACTGCCATTTTTCTTAAAAATACCCAAAAAGGAATGAACTGGGATGATAAGCTTCAAACAATTACAATTTCCAAAATCTTTGAATGGTTTCAGGATGACTTTAAGAAAACAGGATTGATTCCATTTTTGAAAAAAGCCTCTGGTCAAAAAATTAATACGATTAAAAAGAAGAAATATTTTGACTACAATTGGAATTTAAATGGATACTGGTAACGAAGAATTCTTGGAACCAAACTCAATATATGCCAATTTTTGAATACAGCTGTAGTCAATGTAAAACTCATTTTGAACTTCTTTTAAGGGGCACTGAAGCCCCAAAATGCCCGGATTGCGAAAGCTCAGAAATTAAAAAATTATACTCCTCTTTTTCTGCTTCAACAAAATCCTGCCTTTCAGGAAAATCAAATTCTATAAGAGCTAACATTACAAAATCCTGTTGCAGCGGATCTTGCAATTGCAATTAAAGGCGTTCATGAATTCCATTCATTAATTTTAAAATTAAGAATATTCCCTGTTGACCTTTTAAGGGTGTTACAGTTTCTTATAATCATGTCTTTGAGAAATGTACCAATTACGCCTGAAAATGCTCTTACACCCCATAGACTGTGCTTTTTATACTTCACACTCAGTGTTGTTGGAGATGGTGAGATTATGGAAACAGAAATCGATTCCATCACCCAATGTATTGATAATTGGGATTTTTCAGAATTAAAAAAGTCTCCAAAGCAAATTGCGAATGAATCTTTAGAGTGGTGGAAACAAACCCCTCTCAGGGAAAGAGCTCAACTTTGCATGGGTCTTTTTAAGTCCATAAGCGAAGAAAATGTATTGGCAAACAAAGAACATGTGTTGAATGATCTGATTGATATTGCCAAATCAGATGGGGTTTATACAGATACCGAAAAACTTTTTATTCAAGAAGTAGCGAATGATTTAGGACTTAAAGATAAAATTATCTTTGATCCATTTTCATAACCCAAGCCCTTTATCCCCAGCTTTCAATGATTCGAGAACCATTCGATTGGTGGAAAAGTCATTTTGCTTGATTCAAGGAATTACACCCATTTCTTTCTGTTAACAGGAACAACTAGCATTGGTTTTAAGTAAGTGAGATGGATTTCAGCATACGATACAAAGTAAAAATGCATCCTTATCATAGAAATCGTTTCAATTTTAATTGTCTCAATCAGTTTTAATTTTCTTGGATTCCAAAATAATGAACATGCCTAAGGTCCAATCGGCACAAAATCCTTTCTCCCACTTGATTGGATTTTGTAGCGTAATGTTTAACAACAATATCCATAGGCGGACAGGATGGGTTTATTTTGGGATTTACAACCAATCTGGAAATTCTCTGTGCTCCAATTAAATGACTGTCTTTAATCGTTGCCTCAAAGATCACTCCCTCTGGTGCTGCAATCCCTCGACTGCCCAAAAATTCAAAAGCTTCATAGCGCACAAAAGCCATCAATCTATCCCCCTCTTTGTAGGTAATTTTATTACAAGGCAAACTGCCGAGATCGCAAGCAAACTTACCATGATGGTAGATTCCTTGCATAATATTTACTTCTCCAAAGAAACTGGCAACAAAACTTGTCTTTGGAGAAAAATAAAGATCTTCTGGGGACCCAACTTGAATGACTTGGCCCTCTTTTAATAAAACGATTCGATCTGCCATGTACATCGCTTCCTCAGGATCGTGGGTGACAATTATTGAAGCAACGTTGTTGGATCTTAAAAAGTCCAATGTATCGCGACGTAATTGATATCTTAACCGACTATCCAATCCTGAAAAAGGTTCATCTAATAATAAAATTTCAGGTTCGGGCGCAGCTGCACGAGCCAGCGCAATTCTTTGTTGTTGACCTCCACTCAATGTATGAGGAAATCTACTACAAAATCCCTCCATTCCCACCTGAGAAAGAACTTCCGTCACTCTTTTTTTTTGATCCTTATTACTCATAAAACTGATCCCATAAGCAACATTGTCAAAAACAGTCATGTGAGGAAATAAACCAAAGTCTTGAAATAACATTCCAATATCTCGCTTATTGGCAGGAACAAAATTTTTCTCATCCGCAACCTTGGAACCGGAACACACAACGCAACCGTGACTTACTTGCTCTAATCCAGCAATAATTCGTAGAAGAGTCGACTTGCCAGAACCAGAGGGTCCTAGTAGACAAATAATTTCACCTTTTTGAACCTCTAAATCGATTCCCTGAATCGATGAAACACGATTGTATGAATGAGAGACTTGTTTTAATTCTAAGATAGATTGGCTCATATTTCGATTCAACTTCCTAGTCTCGCTCTTGAAATAATTCGACTTATGATTATAACAGGAAAAATTCCCACGACTACAATCAACAAGGACGGAGCTGCAGCATCCGCCAATCTTTCATCACTTGCAAGATGATACACACGAACTGCTAAAGTATCATAATTGAAAGGTCGAAGTATTAAAGTTGCAGGCAACTCTTTCATTACATCTACAAAAACCATCAACATAGCAGATAAAAAACTAGCTTTTATCATAGGTAAATGAATTTTCCGTATTAATTTCATAGAGCTGGAACCTAGACTTTTCGCAGCCGAATCAATAGAGTTACCCACTTTGCCTAGACCTGCCTCAACAGATCCCATTGATACAGATAAAAAACGAACTAAATAAGCAAATATTAATATAAATAGTGATCCAGAAAATATTAAAGCCGAATCCGTTTGGAACCATTTCTGCAGGGACATACCCACCCTATGATCCAGCCAATTAAAGGGAATCAATACACCAATGGCAATCACAGTTCCTGGAAGCGCATAGCCCATTAGAATGAACCGAATCGCCTGCCTTTTGATGACCGAAGGAAACATTCGGCAGCCATAGCATACCAGTAGACTAATCAACCCAGCAAATAGAGCTGTGGTTATCGCTAACAAAAAACTATTCCAAGCTAAGGGACTCAAAACAACCCTTGAACCCTCACTGATAATAAAATTTAAATACAACAATCTAACTACTGGAATCAAAAAACCACCCACAAAAGGAATGGAAAATATAAATAAATAAAACCAACCTTTCATTCCAGTAATAACTTTTGGATCGATACAGCAGTAGCGATTCGTATTTTGATAGGATTTTCTTCGACGGCTCCATCTCTCAATATATATCAAAATAAAAACGAATAGAAGTAAACAGGCAGCTAGTTGCGAAGCCCCAACTTGGGAATCCATTGCAAACCATGCTCGATAAATACCCGTAGTAAAAGTATCAATGGCAAAATAATCAACCCCTCCAAAATCTGCGATTGTTTCCATTAAAACTAAAGAAAGACCTGCAATCATTGCAGGTCTGGCTAGAGGTAAGGCAATTTGAATAAAAACTTGTATTCGAGTTTTTCCTAATGTTTTAGCAACTTCAATAAAACATATAGATTGTTCTATGAAAGCAGCTCTACATGAAATATACACATAGGGATATAACACTAAAGAAAAGAGCAAAACAGCGCCTCCGATATTCTTAATATCAATTAAATTTTCTGAATAATTATTACCCATGAACGATCGGACTAAAGATTGAACTGGACCTGAATAGCTAAGAAGGTCGGTGTAGACGTAAGCAGCTAGATAAGTAGGAATAGCCAACGGCAGAACCAAAGCCCATTCGAGAATTTTTTTCAACGGAAATGAGTACATGGTAACAAACCATGCAGTGCTGATTCCCATGATTCCTGACAATGTTCCTACGCCAAGAAATAAAAGGAGTGTATTGCACACATACTCAAAAAACAAATTATTTAACAAGTGCTGAAAAACACCCTCTGAGTCCAAAAAAAGATTGCTTACTATAATAGCTAGCGGCAACAAGACAAAAGAAGCTATCAATAAAACAAATAAAAGCCACAGTCCCTGACTAAAAGAGAAAATCTTTATAAATCTGAACAAATTAAATAATCAAACAATTTTAAAAGGTGAAGATTAATCCTAATAGAGTTTCACTGGATAGGAAACTCCGAAATTTAAATGAAATCACACAACATAGAAGTTAAATAAATAGATTAAGGTTAAAATCTATTGGAGACCAATAAAATATCAATCTCTACAAATAAGTTGCAAAAATAAATTTAAAATTCTAAATCACCTCCACTTTACCTCATCAAATATTTTAGTAGCAACAGGACTATTGACTCCAATTTCTTCTGCTGAAATAGAATCTTCTATAAAATCAAATTCCGCCAGTTTTTCATCCAGTTTCACTCCTGGAACTACTGGATATTCATTGTTGCCTTTAGCTAAAATTTCTTGAGCAAAATCGCTTACCATAAACTCAATAAATTGAACAGCGGCCTCTTTGTTTTTTGCATGTTTTAAAACGCCTACGCCACTGATATTTATGTGAGAACCCCGATCTGATTGATTCGGAAAATAAATTCCAATTTTTTCAATCACTTCTCGGTCTTCTGGTTTTTCAGATTTGGCCAAACGGAAATAGTAATAGGTATTAGCGACTGCAATATCTCCAGCTCCCGCAGCAAGGTCTCGCAATTGACCAGTATCATTGCTCTGCGGTTTTCTAGCAAAATTATCTACCATGCCTGCAGCCCATTCTTTTGCTTTGTTTTCTCCATGATGAGCAATCAAGGAGGCAAGTAAAGACTGGTTGTATATATTCGCTGAACTTCTAATTAAAACTTTACCTTTCCATTCTGAATCCACTAAGGCCTCATAAGTAGATAACTTCTTCGGATCCACCCTTTCCTTTGAGTAAAATAGAACACGAGCTCTCTTGGTCAATGCATACCAAAAACCTTGAGAGTGTCTTAAATGAGAGGGGATACGTTTGTTTAAAACCTCTGAGTCTACAGATTGAAACAGTCCTTCGGTTTCCGCTTTCCAAATTCTACCAATATCCACAGTGATGAATAAATCCGCATCGCACAGTTCCCCCTCAGACTTAATTCTTTTTTCTAAATCTGCGCCTTTTCCCTCAACGAGATTGATTTTAATACCCGTTTTCTTAGTAAATTCTTCATAAACCAACTGGTCTGACTCATAATGACGAGCCGAATATAAATTTAGAACTTCAGGACTGTCTTTTTCAAAAAAACATCCTGTTAATAAGATTGATAGAGAGATAGCTAGGAATAATTTCATTTTTATTAATGATTAAGAGTCTCATTATCATTTGCCCAGTAAACGAGTCAATATTAAATAAATAATGAGCTTCACATCCAACGATTTTATCTAAATTATGAACCCTCGTGATTTAAATCTCCTACTTTTCATTATAAAATTTACAAGTATAAAAAAACAATCAATCCCATTATACATAAAACTGGTATGACAAACTTTAAAGTGAATTCATCCATTGACATCCCTAAAAATCAGAACAACGATCTAACAATTATTAAACGATGACCCCCAACAAAAAAAACAGACCTTTAGATCGAATCCTTGGAAGAGCCGAGGATCTGGATAATGTTAACCTTTCCAATTTGGTTCAACGATTAGCCAAGGAAAGAGATCTGATGGACACTGTATTTAATACAATTCAAGATGGAATTCTGGTGATCGATAGTTTTGGTGTGATTCAATATGCCAACTCCCAAGGTTGCGAACTGATTGGTTTATCAATGAATCAAATTGGTTCTGCAATCTTATGGAAAATGGTTCCGGATCTGTATCATTGTGTAGACATTGAAGGAATCCGAAATGACGAAAGCGGAGCCTTTGTCATCTCTAGGGAACTGGAACTGTCCTACCCTGAAAAAAGATATGTTCGTTTGAATATGGTACCCGTTCATGAATGCATTGGAGTAGATGCAAAGTCTGGCTTTACTGTCATCTTGTCAGACACAACAGAACAAAAAGTTTCAACAGAAGAGCTGATTGAATCTGAAAAAACTTCTTCTATAATGATGTTGGCTGCAGGAGTAGCCCATGAATTGGGAAATCCACTCAATTCAATAACCATTCATTTACAACTTTTGGAAAGAAAATTAAAAAAACAGGCTAAAAGCATATTTAAAACACAAATAGAAAAATCCATTTCCATATGCAGTAAAGAAGTCGAGCGACTGAATGGGATTATTACAAATTTCTTAAATGCGGTTCGACCCAATAAACCAAATTTAATCAACATGGATGTTATCACAGTCTTGGAAGAAGTTTTAGAAATTCAACAAGAGGAAATGGCGGCTAAATCAGTTGTTGTAAGTGTGGATTACAGCGATACCATTCCTATGATTAAAGGGGATCCCAATCAGCTGAAACAAGTTTTTTTCAACGTACTTAAAAATGCGATGGAAGCAATGGTTTCGAAACCTAAGTTAAAAATATTTGCTAAGTGTCACGACCAATTTGTAATTATCCAAATACTTGATAGCGGCGAGGGAATCAGTAAAGAAAATCTAAAAAATTTATTTCAACCCTACTTTTCTACTAAAAAAGAAGGGACTGGTATTGGGATGATGATCGCCCAGAGGATTATGCGAGAACACGGTGGAAATATTGGCATTGATAGTAAAGAAGGTTCTGGAACCGTCGTTACTTTACAATTTCCATTGAATGAGCAAAGAGTTCGGATGTTAGAAGATGAAAATCAACTTGATATAAGTTAATAAAAGATAAATACATCGGAGATAAACCCTGAATGGATTAAATAACCTAGAATCTTATTAGGCTGATAACAGATTCTAAGAATTAAACTTTTTAAATATCAAGCTTGCGTTGTGACCACCAAAACCTGAGTTGTTGCTCATAGCATAGTCTACATTTCGAGAGATCTTTTGGTTCGGAACGTAATTTAAATCACACTCTGGATCGGGGTTTTCATAGTTGATTGTTGGAGGAATTTCACCCGTTTCAAGAACTTTACAACAAGCAGCTGCTTCGATAGCTCCTGCAGCGCCGAGTAGATGCCCTGTCATCGACTTTGTAGAACTGATACTTAAATCATGAGCATGATCCCCAAAAACTTGTTTGATAGCATGGGTTTCAGATTTATCGTTGTATGGAGTGGAAGTGCCATGTGCATTGATATACCCAAGATCTGTTTTTTTGATACCCGCATTCGATATACATTTTTCTAAACACTGGACTAGACCCGTGCTAGATGGATCCGGAGATGTAATGTGGTAAGCGTCACAAGTGGTAGCATACCCTGAAAGCTCTGCGTATATTTTAGCTCCCCTAGATCGGGCATGTTCAAGAGTTTCAAGAACAAGAACACCAGCGCCTTCACCCATAACAAAACCATCTCTATCGGAGTCGAAGGGTCGACTGGCTCTTTTGGGATCCTCATTTTTTTTGGTGCTCATAGCTTTCATGGAGCAAAAGCCAGCAAAACCTAGTCGAGTTACTGCTGCCTCGCTTCCGCCAGCAAGCATAATATCGGCCTCGCCATTTTGTAGAATGCGAAGAGATTCTCCAAGAGCATGGGATCCAGTTGCACAAGCACTGACCACTGAAAAATTTGGGCCACGTGCTCCCATATCAATAGCTACAACCCCTCCCGCTATATTTGCAATAAGGGAAGGAATCATAAAGGGAGAAATTTTTCTAGGCCCTTTTTTAAAAAGTGTAAAAGATTGGTTTTCGATCGTTTCCATTCCACCGATGCCAGAACCTATAACAACTCCAAAACGATCTTTGTCTAACTGATCTGATTGTAATTTTGCATCCTCAAAAGCAAATCTACTGGCTGCAATTGCGAACTGAGTGTAGCGATCGTTTCTACGAACTTCTTTCGGATCCAAGACCTGCGTAGGATCAAAATCTTTTACTTCTGATGCAACCTTTGAAGGATAATCGGTTGGATCAAATCTGGTAACATTATCGATGCCAGAAACGCCAGAAATCAAATTGTTCCAATAATCATCTATGGTATGACCCAAAGATGTAACAACACCAATTCCAGTTATGACAACCCTAGTTTTAGAGTCTTTACCCATTTTAAAAAATATTTAAGGTTATGGGTCTAAACCCAAAAATGTTAATTAGATTTTTCTTTGATGTAAGAAATAACATCTCCCACAGTAGTGAGTTTTTCAGCATCTGACTCAGGGATTTCACCGCCAGTTTCTTCCTTGAACTCTTCTTCAAGAGCCATAATTAACTCAACCACATCTAGCGAGTCAGCACTTAAGTCATCCATAAAAGATGCTTCAGGAGTAACTTGCTCTTCATTTACGTTGATTTGTTCAACGATTATTTTTTTAACGCGTTCTTCGATTGTATCAGCCATAATAGTTATTGTAGAGTTTGTTTTGTGTATCATATGTTTAGATCACATCACCATGCCACCGTCAACAGTAAAAACCTGCCCAGTGATATAATTAGCAGAATCAGATGATAAATATTTTGTCATTTCAGCAATGTCTTGACTCGTTCCCATTTTTTTAAGAGGGATAGCCCCTAGAATGTGCTTTTGAGCAGAGTCATCCATTGAGGTTGTCATGTCTGTTTCTATAAAGCCAGGAGCGATGGCATTCACGGTAACAGAACGGCCTGCAAACTCTTTAGCTAGACTTTTGGTAAATCCAATCATTCCTGCTTTTGCAGCCGCATAATTTGCTTGCCCTGCGTTTCCAACTAAACCGATTACAGAAGAAATATTTATAATACGCCCCCATCTTTTTCGAGTCATAGGACGAGCAAGATTTCGAGTCCAGTAGAAACAACTGTTCAAGTTTGTTTGCAAGACACTTTCCCAATCCTCATCCGTCATTCGAAAGAGCAACCCGTCTTTAGTAATCCCAGCGTTGTTCACCAAAATATCGACTCGCTCATAATCTGACAGGATTTGTTCAGAAGCTGCTTTGACCTCCGCTGAATTTGAAACATCTACAGCCATTGCAACCGCCTTGCCTCCGGATTGATTGATTTCATCTGCAGCTCCTTGGCAAGATGTCTCAGATTTGCTGACGCAAATTACAAAATGCCCAGAACTAGCCAAAGAGGATGCAATCGCTTTGCCAATGCCTCGACCGGCTCCTGTTACAAGTGCTACTTTCATGTTTTCCATAATTAATAATCTATTTTTACTTATAATTCAATCAACTGGCTCTAACAGAAGCTTTTTGTCTGTATTTGGCAATTCAATCCCACGAGACGGCAAAGAATCTAATGTCTGTTGAAAAGATTGATTTAGAGAAAGCTTTATAGGTTCTAATTGCCTACGATAAATCCCAGCTTCTACTAAAATAGACTTAACGAGCCGATTTTTTATTAAAGATAAGATCACAAAATTAGACAAGCCCTGTTCTTTGGATATGACAGTAATTTCTTCTAATACAGAAGTCGCTAATGAGACCAATATTTCTGATTGTCGATTCCTTTTAGTTACAAATGCATGCTCTACTACGTTTATCACAAATTGCTCAGTCGCATCCGCTAACAATTCTAATTTAAAAGAATCTTCAACAGGAACACTTAATAAATTTCGAAAAGAAGACCCAACAATTATTTTGAGTGAGCTTTTAACAAATTCAGGAGATTGATTGAGTAAAAAATTAGACTCAATCATGGAATTCATAATTTGGCCTCCCACTGGAACTAACAAAGACTTGATTTTATTTTCTTTTAATTCCTCTTCACGAATTATCTTGCTGCTTACCTCCTGCTCTAGAACTCTACCCCTATTATTTCTAAAATTTTTAATTCCTTCTGACTTTGAGTATTGGACTCTTTGAACTATGTTTTTGGTTCTATTAGTAAAGTCGTCAATCGATCGCTGTTCCATAGTTGACATTGGAAACACATCCGCCGATACCAGTTGGTTGCCTTTATCGTCGATTACTAAATGCACATTTTCTCTTTTTTTAACGGGAACGAATCGACCATTATTTCCCTTGTAAAGCCCCTCGCCAGAAAGCATCTTGAGAACCCCAGATGAATTTGAGGTATTGTGATGTAGAACTAGACTGAATTCACCAATAGAATCCACAAGTTGAACAAACCCTGTGTTCGATCTTAAAATGAGGGGGGTTCCAGAGGATACCCTAGAAGAATCGAAGAAAAGATTTCCATAATCAATGTGCACGTGGACTTCATCGCCATCATAATCCACTTGAACCTGAGTTTCTTCTGAAAGTTGAATCAAAGCATTGTTTTTCAAAATCAACACCGCTGATGAGTATTGACTTGTCAAAAATGTAAAATCACCCATCAATTCAATTCCCGAGTGGATTTGCTTTTTAGGAAGAAATTGGCGATTATTTTTATTCATAACCCCGATATTTCC